>JALRLK010000040.1 GCA_023254495.1 Marivivens sp.
ATTACGCTAGCCCCGCCCAAAGTGTTGGTGACACGGGTCACCGGCGCGGGCGATAACTTCATGGCCGCCCATATCGTTGCCGAAGCGCGGGGCGCAAATCGGGAACAGGCGCTGTTCAAGGCGCTTGACGCGGCTGCCACCTATGTTTCGGGAGAGGTTCCCAAGTGATCGACATTCATTATTCCAGCGAGGTTGCCGAGGCCCGTGCCAAGGGCGCACCATTGGTTGCCCTTGAAAGCACGATCATCACCCACGGGATGCCCTTCCCCCAGAATGTCGAGACAGCGCGGCGCGTGGAGCAGGCAGTCCGCGCCGGCGGCGCAACCCCGGCGACAATTGCGGTCATCGACGGGCGCCTGCATGTGGGCCTGAGCGACCCGCAGCTTCTGGCTTTGGGTCAGGCGCAGAATGTCATGAAACTTTCCCGCGCCGACATGGCCGCCTGCCTTGCGTCGGGCCGGACCGGAGCCACAACCGTGGCCGCCACGATGATCGCCGCGCGGCTGGCGAATATTGAGGTCTTTGCGACAGGCGGGATCGGCGGCGTGCATCGCGGGGCAGAGACGAGTTTCGATATCTCGGCCGACCTGCACGAGCTTGCCCAGACCCCGGTCACGGTTATTGCCGCCGGAGCCAAAGCGATCCTCGACCTGCCGAAAACCCTCGAAGTTCTCGAAACCCTCGGCGTTCCGGTGATTGCCTACGGCCAAGACGAGCTTCCCGCCTTCTGGTCGCGCCAGTCGGGCCTCAAAGCGCCTTTGCGGATCGACAGCCCCGCCGAGATCGCCGCCGCCCACCGGATGCGCGGCGCTCTGGACCTACCCGGAGGCCAGCTGGTCGCCAACCCGATCCCGACTGAGGCCGAGATCCCGTCGGAAGTCCTCGCGCCGCATATCGCCAAGGCGCTTGCCGAATCCGAGGTGCAAGGCATCGCGGCCAAGGCTGTCACGCCCTTCCTGCTCCAACGGATATTCGAGCTGACCCACGGCGCGAGCCTCGAGGCGAATATCGCGCTGGTTCTCAACAATGCGCGCCTTGGCGCGGCGATTGCCGTGGAACTTGCCAAGACCTGAGCGCCCGGCCCTTGGAAACCCCGAGCCGCCCGACTACTTTTTCCCAAGAATTTTCTCGAGAGGCCCAAGTGAGCGGACCCGACCACCACAACGATCCGTCCCCCCGCCGCCGCAGCGGCATCCTGACCGCCTTGCGCAACAATTTTCTCGCGGGCCTCGTGGTCGTCGCGCCCATCGGCATGACCTTCTGGCTGGTGACGACCGTTCTTGGCTGGGTCGATGGCGTAGTCTGGCCCTTCATCCCTCAGGCCTATCACCCGCAGGAGCTTATCAACCGCCTCTTCGGGCTTGAAGGCTCTGACGCTGTGACCATCAACGTCCGAGGCGTCGGTGTCATCCTGTTCCTCGTCTTTACCGTCCTCGTCGGCTGGATCGCCAAGGGCCTCATCGGCCGCAGCTTCATCCGCTGGGGCGAAGGCCTTGTCGAACGGATGCCCATCATCCGCTCGGTCTATGGCGGGGTGAAGCAGATCGCAGAGACGGTGTTCTCACAATCCGAGACCTCGTTCGACCGTGCCTGCCTTGTCGAATACCCCCGCCCCGGCCTCTGGGCGGTTGGCTTTGTCTCGACGAGCGCCAAGGGCGAGATCGCCCAGAAGGTGCCGCGCGACGATGAGGTGATGACCGTTTTTCTTCCGACCACCCCCAACCCGACCTCGGGTTTCCTTCTTTTCGTGCCCAAGGCGGATGTGATCCCGCTCGACATGAGCGTTGAAGACGCCGCCAAGCTGGTGATCTCGGCGGGCCTCGTTTATCCGGCCGACAAGAAAGCCGCGAAGGCCAAGGCCGAGGCGGCCGCAAAGGCCGGGCGGTAATGATCCCGGTGCTGACCGGTTTCGTCACCGGCTTTTCCATCATCCTAGCCATCGGCGCACAAAACGCCTTTGTCCTGCGACAGGGGCTCTTGCGGGCCCATGTCTTCTGGCTTTGCCTTCTCTGTTCCGTCTCCGACGCCATCCTGATCGTCATCGGCGTGGCCGGTTTCGGCGCATTCGTGGCCGCCCTGCCCTGGCTCCCCCGCGCGATGAGCCTCGCCGGCGCGGCGTTCCTCATCGTCTATGGCGCCCTCCGCTTCCGCGCCGCCCTGCACGGCGGCGAAAGCCTCAAGGCCGGCGCCTCGCAACCCACGCTCGCCAAAGTTCTCTTGGCCGGCGCCGCCTTCACCTGGCTCAACCCGCATGTCTACCTCGACACGCTCGGCATCGTCGGCGCCGTGTCGACAGGCTATCCCGAGGTGGCCGACAAGATTGCCTTCGGCCTCGGCGCGGCCTCGGCCTCGTTCGTTTTCTTTTTCTCGCTCGGCTACGGCGCACGCCTTTTGGCGCCGCTCCTGAAAAAGCCGCGCGCCTGGCAAATCATTGAAATCGTGATCGGCGCGACCATGTGGGCGATCGCCCTTGGCCTGATCCTGTCGGCCTAAAGCGCCGTCCAGCCGCCATCGACGCTGATCGTCGTGCCGGTGATCTGGGCTGCGGCGTCGGAGCAGAGAAACACGGTCGTCCCGCCCAATTGCTCGACCGTGGCAAACTCTTTCGACGGCTGGCGCGTCAGCATCACCTCGCGGATCACCGTCTCGCGTTCCATCCCGTGGACCTTCATCTGGTCAGGGATTTGCGCCTCGACCAACGGCGTCAGCACATAGCCCGGGCAGATCGCATTGCAGGTGATCGCCTCTTCCGCCGTCTCGAGCGCGACAGTCTTGGTCAACCCCACAACCCCGTGTTTGGCCGCGACATAGGCCGACTTGAAGGGCGAAGCGGTCAGACCATGCGCCGAGGCGATATTCACGATCCGCCCCCAGCCCGCCTTGCGCATCATCGGCAGGGCCACGGCAGTGGTGTGAAATGCCGAGGAGAGATTGATCGCGATGATCGCGTCCCATCTCTCGACCGGAAACTGATCAACCGGCGCCACATGCTGGATTCCGGCGTTATTGACGAGGATATCACAGCGTGCTGCCGCCTCGACCAGCGCCCGCGCTTCATCCGCCTTCGAAAGATCCGCCGGCATATACCGCGCAGCGACCCCGAATTCTGCCACAAGCGCTGCCGCCAATGCATGATCCTCGGGCCGGTCGGTGAAGGAGTTGAGGACAACATCCGCTCCCGCACCTGCCAAAGCGCGCGCAACGCCAAGACCGATTCCAGAATTCGACCCAGTAACGACCGCCGTCTTACCTTTGAGCGACATGATCAACCTCTCCCTCATCCAGTCGGCGCAACACTGTCATGCTGCAGATGCGAAGAAAATGCGCGATCTGGCCCAAAACAAAAAAAACGCCGGCACAAGGCCGGCGTTAAGTTATTGAGGCAGGTTTCATACAGGCAAGAAACCTATCGAGCAGTGGTCCCTTTATAAGCAATCCACCGCGCAGGTCCAACACAAAAGTTTATGTGCAACTGTGGGAGTTTGCGGCCCGTTCTTTGAACACAGCAAGGCGCCTGAGCCATTGTCTCCAAAGTGACACCAGAGTTTTTCAAGGCATTCGCCCGCCATCTCTAGCCTTTTCAACAAGGCCCCCCACCTTATCTAGTCGGCTTGCGTTGGGTGGCCCCGCCTGAGCCCAAAGGCGAGGATCGAATGGACCAACAACCTCCGATTGCGCGGCCTATTTCCATGAGTAGTCCGAAAACCGCCATCGTCAAGAAGACGAGCGAATCGATCCCGAAAAATCCCAAAGATTGCATAATGGGTCAGACCGCATTACTTCCTCATGAAGCCGGTCCAAATCGGCGGCACAGGCAACGGAAATCGGACAGATGAAACTCAAAACGCTTCTACTTTGTCTCACGGTCGCGCTTGCGGGTTGCAACACCATCGCCGGCCTCGGCGAAGACGTGGCCGGCGGCGCCCGCACCGTACAGGGCTGGTTCTGATCTTCAGCCCTTCTTTTGGCTTGAAATACTCCGGGGGAGTCCGCAGAGCGGACGGGGGCAGCGCCCCCTAGCCCAGGGACGTGACCCAAAGGATCGTCGCGTCGTCAGTGCTCGTCGAGATCACATTGTGCCCCATGGCCGCGTCATAATAGGCGCTGTCGCCGCGCTTCATCTCGATCGGCTCATAGTATTCGGTAAAGAGCCTTATGGTGCCCGTCAGCACATAGAGAAACTCCTCGCCATCATGGCGCACCCAGCCTTCGAACTCGTCTACCGATCGCGCCCGGATACGCGCCCGGTAGGGCAGCATCTGTTTTCGGGTCAGCTGATCGGCCAGAAGCTCGTGCTCATAGGTCGTGGTGATGTGCCGGCTGCCCTCCCCCGATTTGGTCACAGCTATCCGGCCGTTCACCTGCCCCTTGCTCGGGGGCGTGAAAAGCTGCGGCACCGAGATATCAAGACCAATGGCCAGCTTCTTCAGCGCCTCATAGGTCGGCGACATCTGCCCGTTCTCGATCTTCGAAAGCGTCGACCGCGCCAACCCCGCCTTCTGCGCCGCCTGCTCGAGGGTCCAGCTGCGCTCTTTACGCAACTCGCGCACCCGCGCGCCCAGATCGAGCGGCGCGGCCAGCTCGTCGCTGCCTTGCGCACGGGCGATACGGATCAGGGATTTGGGGTCGCGGGCGGTCATGCGCCCTCATAATCCGCCCCCCTTCCGCTTGCAACTGGCGCGGGGGCGCACTAGCCAATGACCATGTTGAGCCTCTTCGATCAGGGCGCCCCCGCCCCCTGCCCCGCGCCCTTCAATATGGCGGCCCATGTGCTTGCCCGCGCGGGCGAGCTTGCGGACAAAACCGCACTCAGCGTCATCGGCGGAGCACAGCCCGAAAGTTGGACCTATGCCGCGCTGGAAGCGGCGGTGCGCGGCACGGCGACGGGCCTCTTGCGCGAAGGTTTGACGCCCGGCGATATCGTCCTATTGCGCCTCGGCAATACCGCCGATTTCCCGATTGCCTATCTTGGTGCCATCGCCGCGGGCCTCGTGCCGGTCCCGACCTCCTCGCAGCTGACGGAGCGCGAGATCACCGCAATGTCGGTCGATCTGGCGCCCAAACAGATCATTGCCGCGCCGGGGATCAGCCTGCCGGACAATAACGCTCCGGTGCTGCCACTCGAAAGGCTCCGCGCCTTCCGCGGCCTTCCTCCGACCGACTTTGCCCTCGGCGATCCCGAGCGCCCCGCCTATATCATCTTCACCTCCGGCACATCGGGTCGCCCCCGCGCCGTGGTCCACGTCCACCGCGCCATCTGGGCACGACGGATGATGTGGCAAGGCTGGTATGGGCTGACCGAGGCCGATCGTCTTTTGCACGCGGGTGCCTTCAACTGGACCTACACCCTCGGCACCGGCCTGATGGACCCATGGTCGGTCGGCGCAAGCGCCCTCATTCCCGCAGCCGGCACCGCGCCCACCGAACTCGCCCGGCTTCTGGCCGAACATGAGGCCACGATCTTCGCCGCCGCGCCGGGGGCCTATCGTCAGATGCTGCGTGCACCCGTGCCGGCTCTACCGAGGCTGCGCCACGGTCTCTCGGCCGGTGAAAAGCTCCCCTCCGAGGTTGCCCGCGCCTGGGAGAAGGCCAGCGGCACGCCGGTCTACGAGGCCTACGGGATGTCGGAATGTTCGACCTTCGTCTCCGCCTGCCCCTCGGCCCCGGCCCCCGTCACCACCCTTGGCCGCCCCCAGCCCGGCCGCCGCGTCGCGCTTATCGGTGCCGACGGCCCTGTGCCCATGGGCGAGGCGGGCGTGATCGCCGTACACCGCTCTGATCCCGGCCTCATGCTCGGCTATCTCGGCCAGCCGGAAGAGACAGCGGCGCGGTTTCAGCGCGAGTGGTTCCTGACCGGCGATGTGGGGCGGATGGCCGAGGATTTCACGATCACCTACGAAGGCCGCGCGGACGACATGATGAACGCCGGAGGCTATCGGGTGAGCCCTGTCGAGGTCGAAGACGCCATGACCGCCCATCCCGCGATCACCGACGCTGCGGCCTGTGAGCTGCAAGTGAAGGCCGATACGACCGTGATCGGGCTTTTCTATGTGTCGTCGGGCGAAATTGCCGAGGAAGAGCTGGGTGCTTTTGCCGCTGAGCGCCTTGCCCGCTACAAATGCCCCCGCCTCTTCCTCCATCGCGAGAGCCTGCCACGCGGCGCCAATAACAAGCTTCTGAGGAGGGTGCTGCGCGAAGAATGGGAAGCGGGCTGCAAGAGCGCTTGACCCGTCTCATGCCGCCTTACATTCTCCGCTGACAATTTCAGGGAGCCATCATGCTGCGCCGACTTTTCGCTGAATGCCTCGGGACAGCTTTCCTTGTCAGCGCGGCTGTAGGTGCGGCCCATATGGGATCACTTCTGGGCGCAGCGCCTGCTCTCGGACTTTTGGCGGGATCGCTGGCCACCGGCGCCATTCTTTTCGTCCTCATAACTGTTCTTGGCCCGGTTTCCGGCGCCCATCTGAATCCGGCCGTAACCCTTGCCTTCCGCGCTCGCGGAGACATTTCTACGGGCGCATCGGGTCTCTATGTAGCGGCGCAGATTGTCGGCGGCGTTGTCGGCGTCTGGGTTGTCCACGCAATGTTCGGGGGTCCGATCCTGCAGGTTTCAAGCTCGGCCCGTGATGGGGCGCATCTGGCACTCGCCGAAGGGATCGCCACTTTCGGTTTGCTCCTGACAATCTTTGGGGGATTGAAAGCACGGCCCGAAGCCGTTCCCGCCCTCGTTGGTCTCTATATCATGGCGGCCTACTGGTTCACCGCTTCAACCTCTTTCGCCAATCCAGCTGTTACGATTGCCAGAACCCTGACCGACAGCGCCGCAGGCATCGCGCCGCACAGCGTGCCCATTTGGATCGCAGGGCAGCTGATCGCGACCGCCATCGCAGCCATCCTCCTGCCGCGGCTTTTCAACGAAGAGTGAGTGGCACCCGCTCGCAGGCCGCGCTATGAGGGGGCATGATCAAACTTGATATCCTCTCCGATCCGATCTGCCCGTGGTGCTATATCGGCAAAGCCAATCTGGAACGCGCGCTCGAGAAAGTGGGCGACCATCCGTTCGAGATCGAATGGCATCCGTTCCAGCTCAACCCGAATATGCCTGCGGGCGGGGTTGACCGGCGCACCTATCTCGAAACGAAATTCGGCGGGCAGGAAGGCGCGGTGAAGGCCTATCTGCCTGTGGCCCAGCACGCCGAGAAGGCGGGGCTGAAGATCAATTTCGAGGGCATTCAAGTCACCCCCAATACGCTCGACGCGCACCGGCTCATCCATTGGGCGGGGCTTGAAGGCAAGCAAACGGCGATGGTCGCGGCCCTCTTCCGAGCCTATTTCGTCGATGACCGGAATATCGGCGATCACGAAACCTTGGCCGACATCGCTGGCGAGGTTGGCCTTGATCGAGAGATGATCGCCTGCCTTCTCGCCTCGGACGCCGACCTTGAAGATATCAAGTCCCGCGATGCCCACAGCCGCGAGATGGGGGTAAGCGCGGTGCCGACCTTCATCGTCGATAACCGCCATGTCGTCCCCGGCGCGCAGCCACCCGAGCTATGGGTCTCGGTGATCGAGGAAATCCAGCGCCTCGCCAAAGCGCAAGACGCTTAGGCGACCTTCGCCTTTTCCGCCAGATCGCGGGCAATCGAGAAGGCGCCCTTGATCCGGTCGGCCTCGGATTTCCAATCGCGCCGGACGATGATCTTGTTGTCCTTGACCTTCGCAAGCCCGCGCTGATCGCCGATGAACTCCACCAGCCCCTTCGGCGAGGCAAACTTGTCGTTGTGGAAGCGGATCGTCGCGCCCTTAGGGCCACCGTCGAGCTGGCTGATCCCCGCGCGTTTGCACATGGCCTTGATCCGCACGATGAGCATCAGCGTGTTGACCTCTTTCGGCAGCTTGCCGAAGCGGTCGATCAACTCGGCGGCAAAGCCCTCAAGCTCGACCTTGGTCGTCAGGTCCGCGAGGCGGCGATAGAGGCCAAGGCGCACGTCGAGATCGGGGACATAGGTCTCGGGGATCAGCACCGGCACGCCAAGATTGATCTGCGGCGCCCATTGGCCGTTGTCGTCGATAAGGCCCTCGCCCTTACCGGCGCGGATGCGGGCGATCTCGTCTTCGAGCATCTGCTGGTAAAGCTCATACCCCACCTCGCGGACATGGCCCGACTGTTCCTCGCCCAGAAGGTTGCCCGCCCCGCGAATGTCGAGGTCTTGGCTGGCGAGCGTGAACCCGGCGCCGAGGGTGTCGAGGCTTGCCAACAAACGCAGCCGCTTCTCCGCCTGCGGCGTGAGCTTGGCGCGGGGCTTGGTGGTGAGATATGCATAGGCGCGGGTTTTGGATCGGCCCACGCGGCCGCGGATCTGATAGAGTTGGGCCAAGCCAAACATATCGGCGCGGTGGACGACCATGGTGTTCGCGGTCGGGATATCAAGGCCGGATTCTACGATGGTCGTCGCCAGAAGCACGTCGAACTTGCCGTCGTAAAAGGCGTTCATCCGGTCATCGAGCTCGCCCGCCGCCATCTGCCCGTGAGCGACGACGAAACTCACCTCCGGCACCTCGCGCTTGAGCCAATCCTCCATCTCGGGCAGGTCGGCAATGCGCGGCACGACGAAGAACGATTGCCCGCCGCGATAATGCTCGCGCAAGAGCGCCTCGCGGATGGTGATCGTGTCGAATTCGCTGACGTAGGTGCGGATCGCCAGACGGTCGATCGGCGGCGTGCCGATGATCGACAGCTCCCGCACGCCCGAAAGCGCCATCTGGAGCGTGCGCGGAATAGGCGTGGCGGTGAGCGTCAGGACATGCACATCCGAGCGCAGCTGTTTCAGCCGCTCTTTATGTTGGACGCCGAAATGCTGCTCTTCGTCGATGATGAGAAGGCCGAGGTTCTTGAACTTGATCCCCTTCGCCAGAAGCGCATGGGTGCCGATGACGATATCGACGCGGCCGTTGGTCAGCCCCTCGCGCGTCAGCGCCGCATCGCGGGCCGAGACAAAGCGGGAAAGCGGCATGACCTGAATGGGGAAGCCGCGGAACCGTTCAGCGAAATTCTTATAGTGCTGGCGGGCGAGAAGCGTGGTCGGCGCGATGATCGCGACCTGCGTCCCCGACATGGCGGCCACGAAAGCCGCACGGATCGCCACCTCGGTCTTGCCGAAGCCCACGTCGCCGCAAACGAGGCGATCCATCGGCTGGCCCGAGTCGAGATCGTTCAGCACGTCCTCGATGGCCTGAAGCTGATCGTCGGTCTCGGCGTAAGGAAAGCGGGCGAGGAACTGATTCCACATCCCGTCGGGCGGGGTCAGCTCGGGCGCTTTGCGCAGCGCCCGCTCGGCGGCCACACGGATCAGCTTTTCCGCCATCTGGCGGATGCGTTCCTTGAGGCGCGCCTTCTTGGCCTGCCACGCCCCGCCGCCCAGCTTGTCGAGGAGGCCCTCCTCATGGCCAAAACGGGAGAGAAGCTCGATGTTCTCGACCGGCAGATAGAGCTTGGCGTTCTCGGCATATTCGAGCGCGAGACATTCATGCGCGGCCCCAAGGGCGGTGATGACCTCAAGCCCCAGATAGCGCCCGACCCCGTGATCGACGTGCACCACGAGATCGCCGGGCGTCAGGCCCTGCGCCTCGGTCAGAAAATTCTCGGCGCGGCGCTTCTTTTTGGTCTGGCGGATGAGGCGGTCGCCCAGAACGTCCTGTTCGGAGATGACCGTCAAGCCCGGCGCCTCGAACCCGTCCTCGAGCGGCCAGACGGCAAGGTGAACTCCCCGCTTGCCGACCCGCGAGAAATCGGTGATCTTGATCGTCTCGCCGATGCCCTCGTCTTCCAGAAGCCCCGAAAGGCGTTCGCGGGCTCCTTCGGAATAGGAGGCGATGACCACAGGGCCCTCCGCCTCTCGCGCTCGGATATGCTGGACCAAGGCCCCGAAGAGGTTGATCTGCTCCTGCTGCCGCTCCGGCGCGAAATCCCGCCCGATCCGTCCGCCCGCGTCGATCACATTCGGGCCTGAGGCCTGCTTGAGCGCGCCAAATTGCATCACGCGGCGGCCGGCGATGACGGCGTCCCAGCCTGCCTCGTCAAGATAGAGGCTCGCGGGCGGCGCGGGCTTGTAGACCGAGTCGACCCGCGACTTCTGCTTCAGGGCAAACATCCGCGTGTCGTATTGATCGGCGACCGAGGCCCAACGGGCGAGGCGCGTGGGGGTTACCTGATCGTCAAGCGTGACGGTGGCTTTGGGGAGATAATCGAACAGGGTTTCTAGTTTGTCGTGGAAGAAGCCCAGCCAATGCTCCATCCCTGCGTGCTTGCGCCCTGCGCTGACTGCTTCATAAAGCGGATCGTCGGTGCCAGCCGCGCCAAATTCGATGCGATAGTTCTGGCGGAAACGGGTGATCGAGGGCTCGTCAAGGATCACCTCGCTGACGGGGGCCAGCTCCACCACGTCGAGCCTCTCGGTGGTGCGCTGCGTCTCGGGATCGAACCGGCGCGCCCCGTCGAGCACATCGCCGAAGAGATCGAGCCGCACAGGCCCGCCCTCGCCCGGCGGGAAGATGTCGATGATCCCGCCACGGATCGCATAGTCGCCCGGTTCGACCACGGTCGGCGCCATGGTAAAGCCCATGCGGACCAGAAACTCGCGCAGCGCCCCCTCATTGATACGCTTGCCGACCTGCGCCTTGAACGCGGCGTCCTTCAAGACCCCCCGCGCCGGCACCTTTTGCGTTACGGCGTTGATCGTCGTCAGCAGGACAAATTTCGGCGGCATTCCGTGGACGAGCCCCGCGAGAGTGGCCATCCGCAGGGCGGAAATATCCGAATGCGGCGAGACCCGGTCGTAGGGCAGACAATCCCAAGCCGGAAAGTCGATCACCGGCATGGTGGGCGCGAAGAACGCGAGCGCCGCTTGCATCGCCGCAAGACGCTTGTCGTCGCGGGCGATAAGGATCACCGGCCCGTTGGAGCTTTCAATCTCCTTCAGGATCAGGCGGGCATCATAGCCTTCCGGCGCGCCGCCAACGGTGATGAACTGGGTCTCGGCCATGCGCCCTCACCTAACCGCCGCTGGCGCGGTGTCAACTGCCTAGAAGCCGGGGGTAGAGGCCATGTTCTGCCACATGCCATACATGGAGGTGACGAAGATCGAGTTCATACCGATGATCTGGGTGTAGAGGCGCTGCCGGTAAAGGCGCTTGTGCAGGTCTTTGCCTGTGGGCTGGGTTTCTTCGATCAGACGCGCGGTCGACAGGCTGAGCGCACCCACAATCGACATGGGCAGGGCCAGCAGGAAAACCGCCTGCGCGAATTCGACCTCGTAATAGAACGCCAGCGTACCAAGCGCGGTGAGCGCCGCCGAGACAAAGCCAAGCGCCCAAAGCCCCGTCAAGCGGGCGATATAGAGAAGCCGGCCGATATTGATACGCACCAACTCTTCCAAATCGTGTTGGACCTGCCCGCCTTGCCTCTGCGCCCTCTGGATCATGTCATAGGGCACGCCAAGCACCCAATGGCACGCCTTCGACCAGGCCACGGCAAGCGCGATCCAATACCAGAGATTGGAGAAAGATCGCATGTCGATCACTTCAAAGATGGTTTGGGTCCAGCTCAATTCATGGCCTGCGGTTGTAACATTTTTGGCGACCCTAGCGCTCTCCTGCGGCATTGCCCAGACTTGTGATGCGGGCAATTCCGTGGCACCTCGGTATCCGAGACCAGAAAGGCCCACCCATGACCCGCACCCTCGCCCCCTTTCCCGCCACCCGCCTGCGCCGCCTGCGCAAGAGCCCTGCCCTGCGAGCTATGGTGCGCGAGACGAGCCTTGCGCCTTCGGATTTCATCTGGCCGGTGTTCCTGATGGCCGGCAAGGACGAGGAAACCGCGATTCCCTCGATGCCGGGGGTGACCCGCAAAACGATCGACCGCGTAGTGAAAGCCGCCGTCGAGGCCCGTGATCTGGGCATCCCCGCGATCTGCCTCTTCCCCTATACGGCGATGGAGCACCGCACCGAAGATTGCGCCGAGGCGTGGAACCCGAACAATCTGACCAATACCGCGATCCGGGCGATCAAGGACGCCGCCCCAGACATCGCGATCATGACCGATATCGCCCTCGACCCCTACAACATCAACGGCCATGACGGCTATGTGGAGGACGGCGTGATCGTCAACGATCGCACGGTCGAGGCGCTGGTGAAGATGGCGCTGGCACAAGCCGAGGTCGGGGCGGATATCCTTGGGCCCTCCGACATGATGGACGGCCGGATCGGCGCCATCCGTTCGGCGCTGGAAAGCAACGGATATCAGGATGTTGCGATCCTGTCTTACACTGCCAAATATGCTTCTGGCTTCTATGGCCCGTTCCGCGACGCGGTGGGCGCCTCCGGCGCGCTGAAGGGCGACAAGAAGACCTATCAGATGGACCCGGCCAATTCCGACGAGGCGATGCGCCTTGTCGAGCGCGACCTTTCCGAAGGCGCCGACATGATCATGGTCAAGCCGGGGATGCCCTATCTCGATATCTGCCGCCGCGTGAAAGACGAGTTCGGCGTGCCGACTTTCGCCTATCAGGTCTCGGGCGAATACGCGATGCTGATGGCGGCGGCGCAGAACGGCTGGCTCGATCAGGAAAAGGTCATGCTGGAAAGCCTTCTGTGCTTTAAACGCGCGGGCTGTGACGGAATACTGACCTATTTCGCCCCGTCCGCCGCCAAGATCCTGAACGGCTGATCCCCGCCGATCGCTGGGCCTCATCATCTCGCGGGTGACAGACCTGCGGATACGTCATATAGTGGCGCCAGAAGAGAGGCGGCAAAAGACCGTCCGGAGGTATCGAGAGGACCCTATGACCCAGACAACCCGTCGGAACTTTGCCCTTGGCTTGGGCGCCACGTCGCTTTTGGCGGCTTGCAACAATGGTGTCGGCGGAGATGGCGCGGCGATGATCGACGCCCGAGTGGACGAGACCCTACGCTATATGTATTCTGCCTACCCCGGCACCCAAGACCTTGCCAGCAAGGCTCAGGGTATGCTGGTCATGCCGCTTGTGACCGAAGTCGGCCTCTGGGTCGGCGGCTCCTACGGGCGAGGCGCTTTGAGAATTGGTCAGACGTCGGTCGACTACTACTCCGCCGCATCAGCCAGCACCGGCTTTCAGGTGGGCGCCCAGCAGTTCAGCCATGTCCTGTTTTTCATGACGGAACAGGCCCTTATGGATTTCCGCCGCGGTAGCGGTTGGTTGGCTGGCGCCGATCTGGCCTATGCGCTCAACGATCAGGGCGAGATGCTGCGCGCAGATACGACGACCACGCGCGATCCCGTGATCGCGGTGGTCTTTGCCCAGGCAGGATTCCGTATCGGGGCGACGCTTCAGGGCACGAAATACTCGAGGATCATCCCGTAAGGTATTGAGAGGGCTGAATTACCCTCTCAACCGCTCACCTTTCGGATCGAAGGGCGGCTCGGCCAAGACACGCCCGCGATGCGGCCGCCCGAGGATCATCACGTCCACATCAGATCCCGGCTCGACACCCTTGAGATAGGCCAGTGCAAGGCTCTTGCCGACGCTATAGCCATAGGTGCCGCTCGTGACCTTCCCGACCGGCGTCCCGTCCGGCAGGAAGATCGGCTCGCCGCCAGTGGCGTCGGCGCCCTGAACCTCAAGCACTTCGATCAGCCGCAAGACTTCACGTGGTGCATTAGCTTTGAGCGACAAGTATGCGGATTTATGCAGGAAATCTTTGTCGAGCTTGATCAGGCGCTCAAGCCCTGTCTCCTGCGGCCAATACTCCGGCGAATATTCGCGGCTCCAGCTTCCATAGCCCTTCTCGACCCGAAGCGACATGAGCGCACGGCTGCCGACAGTCCCTCCCTCAAGCGCCTTGGCGGCCTCGATCAATGCGGAATAGACGGCAGCCTGATCGCTCTCGTGGCAATAGATCTCCCAACCGAGATCGCCGGTGAACGAGACACGCAAGGCGCCGCATTCAACGCCGGCAATCTCCAACCGCCCCGACCGCATGAAGGGCCAGGCTTCGTTTGAAAGGTCGGCGTTCGAGAGCCGCTGCAGCAGATCACGCGCCTTGGGGCCGGCTACGTTGAAGCCGCAGATCGCTTCGGTGCGCGAGGTGAATGTTGTCCCCTCCGGCAAGGGCGCCATCGCCCAGAACCGCTGGTGGTAGCGCTCGGCCATGCCCGACCCGATGATCCAGTATTCGTCCTCGGCCATCTTGGTCACGGTGAAATCGCCCGCGATGCCGCCGCGCACGCCAATGAGCGGCGTGAGGCACGAGCGGCCGATGGCGGTCGGCATCCGGTTGGCGAAAACGGCATTGAGCCACGCCTCGGCCCCCGGCCCGCGGCAGACGTATTTGGCAAAGTTCGAGATGTCGATCACGCCCACATGCGCGCGCAGCATCCGCGCCTCGCGGCCGACGCTTTCAAACCACGGCTGGCGGGTGAAACCGGCGCTGTCGGGGGTTGCCGCATCGAAATAGAGCGGATGTTCCCAGCCATAGTTCAGGCCGAAAACTGCGCCCATTGCCTTCTGCATCTCATAGACTGGCCGCACCCGCACCGGCCGCCCTGCCGCGCGTTCTTCGATCGGGAAGTGAATCTTGAAGCGGTTGGCGTATTGGTCTTGCACGCGGGCCTTGGTGAAGGCCTTGTCGGCCCATTTGCCGAAACGCGCCACATCCCAAATGAACATATCATACTGGCTCTCGCCCGTGGTGATCCACTGTGCGGCCATAAGGCCCATGCCACCCGACTGACTGAAACCGGGGATGATCCCGTTGCAGCAGAAATAGTTTTTCAGGTCGGGATGCGGACCATAGAGAACGCTCGAATCCGGCGACCAGATCATCGGCCCGTTGATCACCCGCTTGATCCCGGCGCTGCCGACCACCGGCACACGGGCAATCGCCCGCATCATATTGTCTTCGATCCGTTCGAGATCGTCGGCGAAAAGCTCGTGGCCGAAACCTTGCGGCGTGCCGTCCTCGGCCCAGAATTTCATCGCCTTTTCATAGGCACCCACGAGAAGGCCCTTGCCCTCCTGCCGCAGGTAATACTCGCCGTCGCGGTCGGCGACAGACGGCAGGCGGCGATCCATCGCGGCGATTTCGGGGATGGTCTCGGTGACGAAATACTGATGCTCGGTCGGCATCAAGGGCAGCTCAATCCCGGCCAGCGCCGCCACCTCGCGGCCCCAGAGGCCGGCGGCGTTGATCACCCAGTCGGTGTGGATATTGCCCTTCGGCGTTTCGACAATCCATGTGCCGTCAGGCTGCTGGATCGTCGCTGTCACCGGTGTGAAGCGATAGATCTCGGCCCCGCGCATTCGTGCGCCCGTAGCATAGGCATTGGTCACGCCCGAGGGATCGACGTTGCCGCCATCGGGCTCGTACATGATGCAGCGGATGTCGTCGAAATCGACCAAGGGGTGCAAGCGCTCGGCCTCGTTTCGGCTCACCTCGTGGAAATTCATCCCGTAAAACTTGGCCTTCGCGGCCTGCAGCCGCAGCTGATGTTCGCGTGCTTCGGTCTGGGCAAGATAGAGCGAGCCGGGCTGGAACACGCCGCAGCCCTGCCCCGTCTCGGCCTCGAGCTCTTTGTAGAGGCTCATTGTATAGTGCTGAATGCGGCTGATGTTGGTCGAGTCATGCAGCCCATGTATGTTGGCCGCCGCGTGCCACGTGGATCCCGCGGTCAGCTCGTCCCGCTCGAGAAGAACAACATCGGTCCAACCCAGCTTGGCCAAGTGATATAGGATCGAACAGCCGATCACCCCGCCGCCGATAACGACTGCTTGCACGCGAGTCCGCATCTTTCTCTCCCAAAGCAACTTGCGCCGAACCTGCGGCATCGGCTGTTGCGGCAATTGCCAGATGGCGACCGAAAATGTCGCATTGGGGCAAGTGGGCAGGCAGGCGCTACGGTGATCTGGTGCAAATCCTGTTTTGTGAGGCTCGCCCATGAAAACCACCACTCGCGTTGCCGTTATCGGCGGGGGCGTAGTTGGATGCTCCGTTCTCTATCACCTGACCAAACTTGGCTGGACCGATGTCATGCTGATCGAGCGGTCCGAGCTGACCTCCGGCTCGACGTGGCACGCCGCGGGGGGCTTTCACACCCTCAACGGCGATACCAATATGGCCGCGCTTCAGGGTTACACCATCCGCCTCTACCGCGAGCTTGAGGCGATCACGGGGATGTCGTGCGGGCTGCACCATGTGGGCGGCATCACATTGGCCGACAACCGTGACCGGTTTGATATGCTCGTCGCTGAACGGGCCAAGCACCGCTACATGGGCCTCGAGACCGAGATTGTGAGCCCCGAGGAAATCGCCAAGATGGCGCCGATCGTCAATCTCGACGGTATCGTCGGCGGCCTCTATGACCCGCTCGACGGCCACCTCGATCCTTCCGGGACGACCCACGCCTATGCCAAGGCGGCGCGGATGGGCGGGGCGGCTATCGAGACCCACTGCAAGGTCATCGAGACCAACCAGCGCCCCGACGGAACATGGGACCTGATGACTGAAAAAGGCACGATCCACGCCGAGCATATCGTCAACGCGGGTGGCCTTTGGGCGCGTGAGGTGGGGGCGATGGCGGGCATCTACTTCCCGCTGCACCCGATGGAGCACCAGTATCTGGTGACCGACGAGGTCCCCGAGATCTACAACCTCGGCCGCGAGCATCCGCACGTCATGGATCCCGCCGGCGAGAGCTATTTGCGGCAAGAGGGCCGCGGCCTCTGCATCGGCTTCTATGAAAAGCCCTGCCGCCCTTGGGCGGTGGACGGAACCCCGTGGGAGTTCGGCCACGAGCTTCTACCCGACGATTTCGACAAGATCGAAGACTCCATCGCTTTCGCCTACAAGCGTTTCCCGGTGCTCGAGCGGGCGGGCGTTAAATCCGTCATCCACGGCCCCTTCACCTTTGCCCCCGATGGCAACCCGCTCGTGGGCCCCGTTCCGGGCGTGCGGAATTATTGGTCGGCCTGCGGCGTCATGGCGGGCTTCAGCCAAGGCGGGGGCGTCGGCCTGACGCTCGCGCAATGGATGATCGAAGGCGAGGCCGAGCGCGATGTGACGGGCCTCGATGTAGGCCGGTTCGGCAAGTGGATCACGCCGGGCTATACGCGGCCCAAGGTCATCGAGAATTACCAGACGCGCTTTTCCATCGCCTATCCCAACGAGGAAAAACCAGCCGCGCGGCCGCATCGCACCACTCCGATGTATGAGATTTTCGACGGGATGGGCGCGGTTTGGGGCCAGCAGTTCGGCCTCGAAGTGGTCAACTACTTCGCCCAAGACGACGAGCCCCGCTATGAAACCCCGTCCTTCCGTCGCTCCAACGCATTCGCCGCCACAGGCCGCGAGGTGAAAGGCGTCCGCGCGGGCGTGGGCATCAACGAGGTGCAGAACTTCGGCAAATTCTCGGTCAAAGGGCCGAATGCAAAGGCCTGGATCGGGCGCATCATGGCGGGCCGCATTCCCAAGCCGGGGCGGATATCGCTCACCCCGATGCTTTCGCCCAAAGGGCGGCTCTGGGGAGATTTCACCATCTCTTGCCTAAGCGAGACCGAGTATCAGCTCACCGCCTCCTACGGCGCGCAGGATATTCACCACCGCTGGTTCCTGATGAACCCGATGGAGGGTGTGGCGGTCGAGAATATCTCCGACCGGCGCACCGGCTTCCAGATCGCGGGCCCCAAGGCGCGCGAGGTCTTGCAGGCCTGCACGCGGGCGGATGTGGGAGCGATGAAGTTCCTCGACGTGCGCCGTATGGTCGTGGGCCAAGCCGACTGCATCGTGCAGCGCGTGAGCTACACGGGCGATCTGGGGTTCGAGATCTACTGCGATATCATGGATCAGCGCAGCCTTTGGCACACCCTCTGGACCGCCGGCCAGCCGCACGGGATGATCCCCTTCGGGATGCGGGCGATGATGTCGCTGCGGCTTGATCGGTTCTTCGGCTCGTGGCTGCGCGAGTTCTCACCGGACTATACCGCCGCCGAGACGGGCCTCGACCGTTTCATCGACTGGAAGCGCAATGATTTCATCGGCTACGGCCCCGCCGCCGCCGAACGCGATGCGCCACCTGCCCGCCAGCTTGTGACCTTTATCGTCGAGGCCGAGGACGCGGATGTGACCGCCTATGAGCCGGTGTTCATCAACGGCGAGGTTGCGGGCTTCTGCACTTCGGGCGGCTATTCGCATTACATGGGCCAATCGGTCGCCTATGCGCTGGTGCCCCTCGCTTCGGTTGTTGATGGCCTCGAAGTCGAGATCGAACTCCTCGGCAAGCGGCGCAAGGCGCGGCGGGTGACCGAGAGCGGCTTTGATCCCGATGGTGCAAGGTTGCGCGGCTAGGGCACGCGCCCCTAGGGTCGGGGCATGACCCCGATCCTGATTCTCGCGGCCGGCAAATCCTCGCGGATGCGCGGCCGCGACAAGCATCTCGAAGAGATTGACGGCGTGCCGCTGCTGCGGCGGCTAGCGCTGGCCGCGCTTGAGCTGGGCGAGCCGGTTTTCGTGGCTCTCCCTGCCCTGCCCCATCCCCGCGCCGAGGCGTTGGAAGGCCTCGACATGACCCTGCTTGCCATTCCCGAGGCCGAGGAAGGAATGTCGGGGACATTGCGCAGCGCGGTTGCGCGGCTGCCGCAATCTGAGGGCTTACTTCTGGTCCTCGGCGATCTGGCCGAGATTGGCGCGGTCGAAATGCGGGCTGTCATGGCGGCGCGGGCGGATGCCCCTGACAAGCTGATCTGGCGCGGCGCTACTGAAACAGGCGAACCCGGTCATCCGATACTTTTCGATGCCAGCCTGGTCCCGCGCTTTGCTGAACTTTCCGGCGATGGCGGCGGCGAAAGCCTCGTCAAGCCGCTCAAGGCGCAGACCTGCCTAGTGCCCCTTCCCGGTCGCGTGGCCCGTCACGATCTTGATACGCCGGAGGATTGGGAGGCTTTCCGAAAGAAAACACCCCGAGCCTGAGGCACCGGGGTGTTCAGCCGCGCCCCACCGGACCGGCCAACCGCCCCCTTGCGGGCGCGGCGCTGCAAAGCTGTCAAATCAGGAGGCGCGCCTCGTGCTTCTTCAGAGACCGGCGGGCGGCGGCATAGTATCTGGTGCCGACCCGTGTCGCGAGCTCGGGGAACAGTTCGAAAATTTCGCTGCGCTGGCTGTTGCCAAGCCCCTTCAGCGAATAATCGCCCGGCTGAAAGCTCTCGGTCCAAGAGCCGTTCGACAGAACGACCTCGTGATGCTCGCACATGAAATGGATGTAGGTCGTCTGCATCACATCAACCTGAATGACCCCCTCGGCCCCGAGAAGATGCTTGGCCGCGGCGAGAACTTCGCGCTCTTCGAAATAAAGCTGCGTCAGGTCAGAGGCCACCAAGACGCGATGGTTGGGCGATAGGAGCATATCGGTCTCAGGCAAACCACCGCCAAGGGCGCCCGCCTTGATCAGCACAGGCCGAAGATGCGGTGCATGGACCAAATCTTTGCCACCAATCGTTTTGGAGCCGATCCAGGCTATTTCCTGTATCCCGTTGTCGCGGGTAATGACCTTCTCACCGACTTTGATACTCTCGACGGGGCGCTCGCCCGCTGTCATCGCGATGAGGGTGCCGGGGGTGAAGCAAGGGATGACCTTTTCAACGTTATGGAAGGCGACTGTGGAGCCATCCTTGAAGGTGACCATGCCGCTGTCAGTAGATCCTTCGTCATAATTGATGGATCTAACGCCCATGCCCCGCAGGTCGAGGACATCGACGCCATCATCACTGTCGAAACCGTGATCCTTCGGGCTCAAGACACTCTCCATTTGGTTTTGGCAGAAGGCAAAGCTCCGCCAACGACGCAAAACGCCGCCGCCCAAATGGCGGAAATTCCGATTTTTGCGCTGGCAAGCCGACGCAGACACTCTTGCGGTTCCACGGTGGCCGAGCGGCCTTCGAACAAACCTTGCTGCCCCCGCAGCCAGCCCCCAAATGAGGGGACGTTTCAAAAATAAAGGCGGGACTATGGCTTAGGTAGCCAAAAATGACCGAATTGCGGCAATCCGGGCTTTGCAGGCCCACGAAAACCCCAATAGCTGGAACTAGCGGACGCCGATTCCCTCTCTATTGTTTACGTTCGCTTGACCCGCGAGCGATTTTCGAACTTGGGCCGCGCGACTATCGCCGAAAGCGTGAACAATGCTGCAAAATGGCGAAATTGCGCCAGAAGTCACGATAAGGAGGGTCTATTTGTAAATGTCGACGGGCCGCTGTTGCCAGACCTTTGCCAATCTCTACGAAACTGCCCGATTGGCCAGGTTCCGGATTTTCAACCCCCGACTCAGGGGATCTGGTGCCGGTGAAAGGACTCGAACCTTCACGGGGGGTTGCCCCGGCGGATTTTGAATCCGCTGCGTCTACCATTCCGCCACACCGGCCAGCGGCATTCCGTGTATCCGCCGCGCTCGGGGTCGTCAACGGCGATCCGTGTGCGACCATCACGGTCCCGCGAGTTGACGTGGGCTGCGCAGCGTGGCCTAAAGCATCAAAAGAATGAGGCAGGCATGATCCGCAAACTCTACGACTGGACGCTCTCGCTCGCCGGGCACCCACGGGCGCTTTGGGCACTGGCCATCATTGCCTTTGTCGAAAGCTCGTTCTTTCCGATCCCGCCAGACGTTCTGATGATCCCTATGATCATCGCCGCGCCGACCCGCGCCTTCCGGATCGCGGCTGTGGCAACGGTTGCCTCGGTCTTGGGCGGCCTCTTCGGCTATGCCATCGGGGCGCTGCTGTTTGAGACTGTGGGTCAGCCGATCCTTGATTTCTATGGCAAGGCTGACGCGTTCGACAGCTTCGCCACCCGCTATAACGACTGGGGCGCTTGGGCTGTTCTTATTGCAGGGGTCACGCCCTTTCCTTTCAAGGTTATCACCATCGCCTCGGGGGCGACCGGCCTTTCGCTTCCGGTTTTCATCCTGTCTGCTATTCTGGCCCGCGCGCTTCGTTTCTTTGTCGTGGCTGCGCTTTTGTGGAAATTCGGCCCTCCCATTCGGGACTTTATTGAAAGGCGCCTCGGGTTGATATTCGCGATCTTCTGCGTTCTGCTGATCGGCGGGTTCTATCTGGTTATGTATCTATGAGCCGCAAGTCCCTAGTCGTTTTGGCCGCAGGTGGTTCGGCCGCGCTCCTGATAGGTGCTTTCATCTTTCAGGCGCTCGGCTATCTGCCCTGCCAGATGTGCCTTTGGCAGCGATGGCCCCACGGCGGGGCGATCCTGGCCGGAGGATTGGCTGTTTTGACAGGAGCGCGGCTTTTCATCGCCTTGGGCGGCCTGTCGGCGCTGACGACGGGCGCAATCGGCGCCTATCACGCGGGCGTTGAACAACATTGGTGGCCCGGTCCATCAAGCTGCACCAGTTCGGGGGGCCTGACGGGCCTCAGCGGATCAGACCTACTGTCGATGGACGGGCCGAAGCTGATCCTCTGCGACGAGATCAGCTGGCAGTTTCTATGGCTGTCGATGCCGGCATGGAACGCAGTTTTTTCGCTCTTGCTTGTCACCCTTTGGATCGCCGCTTGGAAAGCCAGCGACGCCTAGCGCCGCGCCGCGCGGCGTGTTGACAGCAACAGATTCGTCTCGCTGCGCGTGACGCCTTCGAGGCGGCGGATAGAGAAAAGAACAGCGTCGAGATCCTCGAGATTCTGAGTTCCGATCTCAACGATCAGATCCCAGGTGCCGTTGGTGGTGTGAACCGCACTGATCTCGGCCATGCCAACAAGGCGCTGGATAATCTTCTCGGTGCCCCTCCCCTCGATCCCGAGCATCATCAGCCCGCGCACCGGGCTTGCGGCAATATCGCTGCGGGTCAGGACCGTATAGCCGGCGATGTCGCCGGTCTGGGCAAGTTTGGCCATGCGGCTGCGGACGGTGGTGCGGGTTACCTTCAGGTCAGCCGCCAACTCGGACAGCGAAGCGCGGCCGTCGCGCTTCAGCGCCGCCAGAAGTTTCTGATTCAGATCGTCCACAGCACCTGTCCAATTCGAGCAATTGGGTTTCCTTTTGCACGTTTTGCCCGCTTCCACCAGACCCGATCCGAAAGGAGTATCGCTACATGACACAGACTCACATCATCCTGATTGGCGCCCCGGTGGATTGCGGCAAACGCCGCCGCGGTTGTCTCATGGGCCCAGATGCCTATCGCACCGCGGGCATCGCAGAAGCCATCACGGCGCTAGGCCACAAGGTTTCCGACCTAGGCAACCTCGCGCCCGAGGCGGTCACGGTGGATCCGCCGAAGAACCCGCTCGTCCATGCGCTGGCCGAGAATGTCGGCTGGACCCGCACCCTCAGCGCCGCAGCCCAAAACGCCGCGAAAGACGGAATGCCGATCTTCCTCGGCGGCGATCATGCCCTATCGCTCGGCTCGGTCGCGGGCATGGCTGCGCACGCCAAAGATATGGGCCGCCCCCTCTTCGTTCTCTGGCTTGACGCCCATTCCGATTTCCACACCCCCGACACCACCGACAGCGGCAACCTGCACGGCACGCCTGTGGGCTATGTCACGGGGCGCCCGGGGTTCGAGGCCTTCCCACCCCTGCCCGCCGTTGTTCCGGTTGAGAATGTCGGCATGATCGGCCTACGCTCCGTCGATGCGGCCGAGCGCGAAGCGCTCGAGGCCGGAGACGCGACGCTCGTTGATATGCGGACAATCGACGAAGTGGGCATTCGCAAGCCGCTCGCCGATTTCCTCGCCTTCGTGGAGGCCGCGAACGGAATGCTCCATGTCTCGCTCGACGTGGATTTCCTCGATCCCTCGGTGGCCCCTGCCGTTGGCACCACCGTCCCCGGCGGCGCGACCGTGCGCGAGGGGCATCTCGTGATGGAAATGCTCTGCGACAGCGGGCTTCTGACCTCGCTCGACCTCGTCGAGCTCAACCCCTTCCTCGATGATCGCGGCAAAACGGCGAACCTTATGGTGGATCTCACCGCTTCACTCCTTGGCCGCCGCATCTTCGACAGACCCACCCGGAGCCATACATGACGCCCCCCTCCCGCCTCGCGCTCGTCCCATTCGTGTCGGTCGCGCATATGATGGGCCTTGTGCATCACATCGGCCTTGAAGCGATGCTGCGCGATATCGCCGACGAGATCGAAGCCGATTTCCGCCGCTGGCCGCTGTTCGACAAGACGCCGCGCGTGGCCTCGCATTCCGAGGTGGGCGTGATCGAACTGATGCCGACCTCGGATGGCGAGATGTATGGCTTCAAATACGTGAACGGCCACCCCAAGAACACCCGCGAGGGGCTTCAGACCGTGACAGCCTTCGGCCTTCTGGCGGATGTGCACACGGGCTATCCGTTCCTCCTGACCGAGATGACGATCCTCACCGCGCTGCGCACCGGCGCCATGTCGGCGCTGGCCGCCAAGTATTTGGCCCCCAAGGGCGCGAAAACGATGGCGATGATCGGCAACGGGGCGCAGTCCGAGTTCCAGTGCATGGCCTTCAAGGCGATCTGCGGCATCGACACCGTGCGCCTCTACGATATCGACCCCGCCGCCACCGCCAAATGCGCGCGCAATCTGGCGGGCTCGGGCCTCAAAGTGGTGAGCTGCGCCTCCGGCCAAGAGGCCATGGAGGGTGCCCAGATCATCACCACCTGCACCGCCGACAAGCAGAACGCGACGATCCTGACCGACAACATGGTGGGCGCGGGCGTCCACATCAACGCCATCGGCGGCGACTGCCCCGGCAAGACCGAGCTTCACGCCGATATCCTGCGCCGCTCGGATATTTTCGTCGAATACCCGCCCCAGACCCGTATCGAGGGCGAGATCCAGCAGCTTGACGACGATCATCCGGTGATCGAGCTTTGGCAGGTGATGACTGGTGAAAAGCCGGGCCGCACGGGCGATCGGCAGCTCACGCTTTTCGACAGCGTGGGCTTCGCCATCGAGGATTTCAGCGCGCTGCGCTATGTCCATTCCCGGATCAAAGGCACGCCGTTTTACATTGAGCTGGATATGCTCGCCGACCCCGACGATCCCCGCGATCTTTTCGGGATGGTGCAGCGCGCGAAAAACTGAAGCTATATCAAGGGTCTGGGCATAAAATCCGGCCCAGTTCGCCTTTCCGGGCCTTATCCGATTGCACCCAATATCAGGGGTCTGGTATAGTCCAGAGACCTAAATATTGATCCCAGACGGATAACAGGCGGACAACGTGAGCGATACCCCGGAAACCCCTGAAAACGCAGAAGAAACCATGCCGCAGCGGGCCGAATATCATGGCCCCTCCGTCTCGATCACCGACGAGCTGAAGACCTCCTACCTCGATTACGCCATGAGCGTGATCGTCAGCCGCGCGATTCCCGACCTGCGCGACGGGTTGAAACCCGTCCACCGCCGCATCCTTTTCGCGATGCACGAGACCGGCAACAGCCACGACAAGCCCTATCGCAAATCGGCCCGCCCCGTGGGCGATGTCATGGGTAAATACCACCCCCACGGCGATGCGGCGATCTATGACGCGCTTGTGCGTATGGCGCAGGATTTCTCCATGTCGCTGCCGCTGCTCGACGGTCAGGGCAACTTCGGCTCGATGGACGGAGATAACGCCGCGGCCATGCGCTATACCGAAGTGCGGATGGACAAGCCCGCCGCTTTCCTTCTTGCCGATATCGACAAGGAAACCGTCGATTTCCAAGACAACTACGACGGCAAAGACCGCGAGCCGACCGTTCTTCCCGCCCGCTTCCCCAATATGCTCGTCAATGGCGCGGGCGGTATTGCCGTGGGCATGGCGACCAATATCCCGCCGCATAACCTTGGCGAAGTGGTCGACGCGACGCTGGCGCTGATCGATAACCCCGATCTGTCGTCCGAAGACCTGATCGAATATGTCCCCGGCCCCGATTTCCCGACCGGCGGCCACATGCTCGGCCGGTCCGGCGCGCGCAAGGCCTATCTCGAGGGGCGCGCCTCTGTCATCATCCGCGCCAAGACCCACGTCGAGGAACTGCGCAAAGACCGCTGGGCCATCGTCGTCGACGAGATCCCTTATCAGGTCAACAAGGCGACGATGATCGACAAGATCGCCGAAGCCACCCGCGACAAGCGGATTGAAGGCATCGCCCATGTGCAGGACGAGAGCGACCGCAATGGCGTTCGCGTCGTGGTCGAGCTCAAGCGCGACGCGACCCCCGAGGTGGTGTTGAACCAGCTTTTCCGCTTTACGCCGATGCAGACCTCTTTCGGCTGCAATATGCTGGCGCTGAACGGTGGCCGCCCAGAGCAGCTCACGCTTTACGGGTTCCTATCGTCCTTCATCACCTTCCGTGAAGAGGTTGTCGCGCGCCGCACGGCTTTCGAGCTGCGCAAGGCCCGCGAGCGGAGCCATATTCTCTGCGGTCTTGCCGTGGCCGTGTCCAACGTCGACGAGGTCGTGGCCACGATCCGCTCCTCGGCCGATGCCGCCGATGCCCGCGAAAAGCTGATGACCCGCCGCTGGCCGGCTGGCTCGATCATCGAATACCTCAAGCTGATCGACGATCCGCTGCACCCCGTCAACGAGGACGGAACTTATAACCTCTCCGAGGCTCAGGCCCGCGCAATCCTTGATCTGCGCCTCCAGCGCCTGACGCAGATCGGCGTGCAGGAAGTGACCGACGAGCTGCAAGACCTTGCCGGCAAGATCAAGGAATACCTTGCGATCCTTGCCAGCCGCGAGCGGATCATGGCGATCATCTCAGCCGAGCTGCGGGAGGTGCGCGAGCAGTTCGCCGTGCCGCGCCGGACCGAGATTGTCGACTGGGCGGGAGACCTTGAGGACGAAGACCTGATCGAGCGCGAGGATATGGTCGTGACCGTGACCTCGGGCGGCTATATCAAGCGCACCGCTCTAGCCGAATTCCGTTCGCAGCGGCGCGGGGGCAAGGGCATCTCGTCGATGCAGACCAAGGAAGAGGACGTGGTCACCACCCTCTTCGTGGCCAATACGCACACCCAGCTTCTGTTCTTCACGACCGACGGCATGGCCTACAAGCTCAAGACTTGGCGCCTGCCGCTCGCGGGACGCACGGCCAAGGGCAAGGCGATTGTCAATATCCTGCCGATCCCCACGGGCGTTTCCATCGCCGCGATCATGCCGGTCGACCGGCCTGACGAGGAATGGGACGATCTGCAAATCGCCTTCGCCACCTCCGAGGGCGATGTGCGCCGCAATGCGCTTTCGGATTTCACCAACGTGAAATCAAACGGCAAGATTGCGATGAAGCTGCCCGAGGGGGTCGAGCTTGTGAACGCCCGCATCTGTTCGGAAGACGATGACATCATTCTCGTCACCGACTCAGGCCGTGCGATCCGCTTCCCTGTGACGGATGTCCGCGTCTTCAAAGGCCGCGATTCCACCGGCGTTCGCGGCATCCGCCTGCGCGGCGACGACAAGGTCGTATCGATGGCCGTGATCCGCCATTTCGACGCCACCGCCGAAGAACGTGCAGGCTATCTCAAGATGCGCCGCGCCATGGCGGGCGTGGCCGACGAGGCCGAGACCGACGAGGACGAAGAGGCCGTGGTCGGCGCGATTTCGTCCGAGCGCTATGCCGAGATGTCGGCGGTCGAGAACCTGATCCTGACGATCACCGCCAAGGGCTCGGGCAAGCTTTCCTCGAGCCACGATTATCCGGTGCGCGGGCGCGGCGGCATGGGTGTCACCGCGATGGACAAGGCCATGCGCGGCGGCGATATCGTCTCCTCCTTCCCGGTCGAACTGGGCGATCAGATCATGCTGGTGACCTCCACCGGCCAGTCGATCCGCGTGCCGGTCGAAGGCATCAGCTTCCGCTCGCGCAGCGCTGGCGGCGTCAAGGTCTTTGATACGGCCAAGGGCGAAGAGGTGGCCTCGGTCGCCTGGATCGCCGAACAGGGCGAGGACGAGGAATAGCCGGGGCCCCGTGCCCCGGTTAGCCCTTTCTCAAGTTTTCCATTCAAATTTTCGGTAATTCCGGTGAGAAATAAGCCTGCCTGCGTCCTCGCGGGCCGCGGCCAGAACGGCGCATTTCTCACCGGAGTGATCTATGCCGCGACTGGCCCTTGTTTCCCTGTTTCTTCTGAATAGCGGCGCCTCGGCGCAGCGCAGCCTCATCGGCTTTGAAGGCGCAACGGCGGCGCTCGACAGCACCGGCTCGGCAGACCTTTCCGCGTCCTACCTGATTACTGCCCACCACGGCCTCCAGCTTGACGCCAGCCTTGATCCGGCCTCTGGCGGCTCGCTCGCCAGTGCCGCGGCACATCTCTACCTCATCCCCAATAACGACCGCCGCTATGGCGCTATCGTTCGGTTCAGCGATATCGACAACGCCCCGATCTGGTCTATCGAGGCGGGGATCGAAGGGGTTTGGGAGCGCGAGGACACGACCTTCGGCCCCAGAGCAGGTGCCGGCCTCGCCCGCCCCGGTGCGCTCGACTATATCTTCGCCAGCGCCGCGTGGGAGCGCGGCCTGAGCGATGCCTTCTCCTTTACCGCCTCGGCCACCGTGGCAGAGTTTTTCGAGGCCAATATCTCGGCCATCGGCACTCAGGCCGAAGTGGCCCTCAACTATCAGCAACCCGACACGCCCTTTGCCGTCACGGTTGGCTATCGCTCCGATGCCCTGACCGGCTATGACACCCGCGCCAGCCTCTTCTTGGCCGCCTCTTATACCTTCGGGCAGAAGCCGGCCTTCGCCTTCCCCGATCCCCTCGTCGGCCTCTGGTCGCGCGGGCTCGTCGGCAACTGATCCCTTTCCAACCGGCAGCAAAAGCCCTATGCGGGCTGCCATGAGCGAGACACTTCATATCGTCGGCGGCGGCATGGCCGGATCCGAGGCGGCCTGGCAGGCCGCGAACGCCGGGGTGCGCGTGGTGATCCACGAGATGCGCCCCAAGGTCGAGACCTTTGCCCACAAGACCGGCAATCTGGCCGAGATGGTCTGTTCCAACTCCTTCCGCTCGGACGACAGCGAGCAAAACGCCGTGGGCCTTCTGCATTGGGAGATGCGGGCGGCCAAGGGGATCATCATGGATATGGCCACGCGGCACCGCCTTCCGGCGGGCGGCGCTTTGGCGGTCGACCGTGATCCTTTTGCCGAATCGGTCACAGCCGCGCTCATGGCGCATCCGAATGTTTCAGTGTTTTATGAAGAGGTTGCGGAGCTTCCCTCAAGCGGCAAATGGATCTTTTCCACCGGCCCGCTGACCTCGCCCGCCCTGGGCCAAGCCATCCAGGCCGAAACCGGCGCCACCGCGCTCGCCTTCTTCGACGCCATCGCGCCAATCGTCTATTTCGATAGCCTCGATATGGACGTGGCCTGGATGCAATCCCGCTATGACAAGGGCGAGACCGAGGAAGAGCGCACCGCCTATCTCAACTGTCCGATGACCAAGGCGGAATACGAGGCCTTCATCGACGCGCTTCTGGTTGCCGACAAAACCGTGTTTCACGAGGGCGAGATAGCGGGCTATTTCGACGGCTGCCTGCCGATCGAGGTCATGGCCGAACGTGGCCGCGAGACGCTGCGTTTCGGGCCGATGAAGCCCATTGGCCTCACCAACGCCCATGATCCTGAAAACAAGCCCTATGCCGTGGTGCAGCTGCGCCGCGACAACGCCCTTGGCACGCTCTACAATATCGTCGGCTTCCAGACCAAGATGAAGTACGGCGCACAAAAGGATGTCTTCAAGATGATCCCCGGGCTGGAACAGGCCGAGTTCGCGCGTCTGGGCGGCATCCACCGCAACACCTTCCTGAACTCGCCGA
>JALRLK010000066.1 GCA_023254495.1 Marivivens sp.
CCCGCAAGCGGGAGAGGGGAGAAGAATGCCGCCAGGATGAACCATGGCCACCATCGAATCCCTGCTCAACACCGTTGACCTGCCCGACTCGCCCACGCCGCGATTGGACGCCGAGCTGCTGTTGGCCGCTGCGCTGAACAAGCCGCGCAGCTACCTGCGCACCTGGCCGGAGCGCGCGCTGGATGAAGGAATGGCATTTCCGCATCGGGGTGCACCACCTGCGCGGGCTTATTACTGCCGAACAGGCGGGACAGGAATATGCCGATCTCGCGGAGGCGGTCATCGCTGGCCTTTGGCCCGTTGTGATCGAGGAGTTTGCCCGCAAGCACGGACCTATTCCGGGCCGTGGAGCGGTCGTCTTGGGAATGGGGTCGCTCGGGGCACAGCGGCTCAATGCGGGATCTGACCTCGATCTCATCATGATCTATGACGCGCGCGAAGCGGACGCCTCCGAAGGTCCGCGCCCTCTGGCAACGCGGCCCTATTTCGCGCGGCTGACCCAAGCGCTGGTGACGGCTGTGACAGCGCCGATGTCGGACGGGCGGCTTTACGAGGTCGATATGCGGCTGCGCCCCTCGGGGCGGCAAGGGCCGGTGGCCACCTCGATCACGTCGTTCCGCGACTATCAGCAGAGCGAAGCCTGGACATGGGAGCATCTCGCCCTGACCCGCGCGCGGCCGCTTGTGGGCGAGGCTAATCTTGCCGAAGAGGTTGAAACCTTCCGTCAGAACCTTCTGAAAGAGAAATCGGCAGGGGCGGGGATCGTCTCCGATGTGGCCGAAATGCGCGGGCGGATCGCCGCGGCCAAGCACCCCTTGGGCGTGTTCGACGCCAAGATCGGGCCGGGTCGCCTTCAGGATATCGAGCTTCTATCCCAGACCGCGGCGCTCTTGTCCGGTGTGCCCGTGCGCCGGATCGAGGCGCAATTGGCGGCCGGTGTCGCTTCTGGCTGGCTCGATGCCGCAGATGCGGCGGCGCTTTCCGAGGCGGCTGAGCTTTTGTGGCAAGTGCAAGCCGCGGCGCGGCTTCTGACCGGGGGCGAGCTTGAAGCCGATGCCCTTGGCGAGGCGGGGCGGCGGTTTATCTTGCGGGAGACAGGCTTTGAGACGATCGAGGATCTGCGTCGGGCGCTCGAGACGCGGAGTGCCGAGGCGGCCGGGATCATCGATCGGCAGCTTGCGGCCGGTGGGCCGG
This sequence comes from Marivivens sp., assembly GCA_023254495.1. Lineage (GTDB taxonomy): Bacteria > Pseudomonadota > Alphaproteobacteria > Rhodobacterales > Rhodobacteraceae > RFZI01. The sequence goes on from JALRLK010000066.1 coordinate 1,195, forward strand.
AGGGGATGGACAGGGATGAAGGATGAACTCGACCCCAAGGGGCTGATCCGCGAGGCCTATCGTATCGACGGGATCGGCGCGCCCGAATGTCGGTCGATCTTTCTCGATTGGGCGCTTGGGGTGCCTCTTGGAGCCGATCCGCGCGAGAAGGTGCGGGCGCTTCTGGCGCGACATGCGGAGAAGGCAGGTGATCACCCGATGACTGTAACGCTCAAGGCTGCGCTCGAAGAAGGCTCCGGCCCGCGCCGCCGCGGTGGTCGTGCGGGGCGGATGCAGGCCTAGCCCTTGGCCGCGGCCTCGAGAGCGGCTGCATCGAGTTTCGTCATGGCAAACATCGCGCGGGTCACGCGCTGCGCCTGTGCATCGTCATTGGTTTGAAGAAGCCGACCCAGCGCTTCGGGGATGATCTGCCAGCTGATGCCGAATCGGTCGGTCAGCCAGCCACAGCGCCCCGCCGCCCCGCCATTCGCGGTGAGCGCGTCCCAGAGGCGATCGACCTCGGCCTGCGTTTCCACATGGACCTCGATCGAGGCGGCCGCACTGTGTGGAAAGCCGGGACCGCCGTTCATGGCGCTGAATTTCTGGCCGAGCATCGTCCATTGCACGAGAAAGGCCCGCCCCTCGGGATCGCCGCGCATCGGAAAGATGTGGGTGATCTCCGCGCCCTCGAACAGCGAGACATAGAACCGCGCGGCCTCTTCTGCGCCTTGCTCGAACCAGAGGCAGGTGCGGATGCTTTGATCTTTGCTCATGGAACCCTCCCGACGTCGCCGGCGCATCCTCTGCGCCGGTGCCGATTCCGGCAAGCCCTCAGAGCATCGAAGCCTCGGCCGCGAGCGCCGTGATCGCCGCCCAATCGCCCGCGCGGACGAGGTTTGCAGGTGCAACCCAGCTGCCACCGACGCAGATCGTATTGGCAAGGCTCAGATAATCGTGGGCGTTCTCCAAGGTGATGCCGCCGGTGGGGCAGAATTTCACCTTGGGCAAGGGTGCGCCGATGGCCTTGAGCGCCTTGGCGCCGCCATTTGCTTCGGCGGGAAAGAATTTCTGCATCGTATAGCCGCGCTCGAGAAGGCGCATCACCTCGGTCGAGGTGGCCGCACCCGGCAGAAGCGGCAGGTCGTTCGCCTCGCAGGCATCGAGGAGCATGTCGGTCGCGCCGGGGGAAACCCCAAACACCGCACCTGCGAGCTTGGCGGCCTCGACGTCATCGGCGGTCAGGAGTGTGCCTGCGCCGACTACACCGCCCTGCACCTTGGCCATCTCGGCAATGGCTTCAAGCGCAGCAGGAGTGCGCAGCGTCACCTCAAGCGCCGGAAGGCCGCCCGCGATCAGCGCTTTGGCAAGGCCCTCGGCCTTGGAGGCATCGTCGATCACAAGGACCGGAACGACAGGGGCCAGCTCGCAAACCTGACGGGTGAGATCGGAGGCGTGTTCTGGGGTCATGCGGGTTCTCTCAGGTTAGACAACAACAGCCGCGCCGGTCGAGGCGAGGCCAACATTCTTGCGGAAAACGTCAAACAGTTCGCGGCCAACGCCGGTTCCGTTGCCGGTCAGATCGGCCTCGGCGGGCGCGCGGGCCGACAGATCGACGCCGACCGCCTCGAGCGTGCCTTTATCCGCATCGAGCCGGACCATATCCCCATCACGCAGCCGCGCAAGGGGGCCGCCGTCGGCGGCTTCGGGGCTGACGTGGATCGCCGCGGGCACCTTGCCCGAGGCGCCGGACATCCGGCCATCGGTGACGAGTGCGACGCGCAGGCCACGGTCTTGCAAGACCGAGAGGATCGGCGTCAGGCCGTGCAGCTCGGGCATTCCGTTGGATTTCGGCCCTTGGAAGCGGACGACCACCACCACATCCGAGGTAAACTCGCCCTTCTGGAAAGCGGTCTTCACCGTCTCTTGGTCGTGGAAGATACGGGCAGGGGCTTCGATGATGTGCCGGTCGGCCGCCACGGCGGAGACCTTGATCACCCCATGCCCGAGGTTGCCGTCGAGTTGGACGACCCCGCCCGTGGGGCTGAAGGGATCAGAGGCGGGGCGCAGGATGCGGTCGTTGGCGCTTTGGCGCGGGCCGTCGACATAGGTGAGGCCAGTCAGCCCCAGCTTTGGCTCGCGGGTGTAGAGCGCAAGGCCATCTCCCGCGACCGTCACTGTATCGTCGTGCAAAAGGCCATCGCTCAGAAGTTCGCTGATCATATAGGCTAGCCCGCCCGCGGCGTGGAAATGGTTCACGTCGGCAAGGCCGTTGGGATAGACCTTGGCCATCAGCGGCGTCACGCGCGAGATATCGGCGAAATCCTCGAGCGTCAGGGCAATCCCCGCCGCCCGCGCCATAGCGGGCAGGTGTAGGACGAGGTTGGTCGAGCCGCCCGTGGCCATCAGCCCGACGATACCGTTGACGAAGCTGCGCTCGTCGAGAATGGCGCTGGCTGGGCGGTAGTCATTGCCAAGCGCCGTGATCTCAAGCGCCCGCTCGGCGCCGGCGATGGTCAGCGCCTCGCGCAGCGGCGTGCCGGGATTTACGAAGCTCGCGCCGGGCAGGTGCAGCCCCATGAACTCCATCAGCATCTGGTTGGAGTTGGCGGTGCCGTAGAAGGTGCAGGTGCCGGGGCCGTGGTAGGAGGCCATTTCCGAGGCCATCAACTCTTCACGGGTAGCTTCGCCCACGGCGAATTTCTGGCGCACCTTGGCTTTCTCGTCGTTGGGAATGCCCGAGGTCATCGGCCCCGCAGGCAGAAACACCGCCGGCAAGTAGCCAAAGGTCGCCGCCGCCATGACAAGGCCCGGCACAATCTTGTCGCAGACGCCGAGATAGAGGGTCGCGTCGAAGGTGTTGTGCGTCAGGCCCACGCCTGCGGCTAGCGCGATCACGTCGCGGCTGAAGAGCGAGAGCTCCATTCCCGTCTGGCCCTGCGTGACACCATCGCACATGGCCGGAACGCCCCCTGCCACCTGCGCCGTGGCGCCTGCAATGCGGGCCGCCTCGCGGATCAGGGCGGGATAGGCCTCGTAGGGCTGATGCGCCGAGAGCATATCGTTATAGGCGGTGATGATGCCGATATTCGGGGTGCGGCCAGCGGCCAAGGCCGCCTTGTCAGCGCCCATCGCCGCATAGGCATGGGCCTGATTGCCGCATGTCAGATGCGCCCGGCGCGGGCCTGCCTCGGCGGCCGCAGCCATCCGCGCAAGATAGGCGGAGCGCGATCCCACGCTGCGGCGGCGAATCCGCTCTGTCACGTCTGCGATTGTAGGATTCAAAGTCATCCTTGGCTCCGCTCGATTTTGTCGGCCCCTCCTAGCACCGTTCGTTAGCGCTAACAACCAGCAAACTCGCGAAATTCGAATGCAGACTGTTGAAGGAATCCATCAATTCCAGTCATAACTTCTAAATTGTTGGAAAATTTTCCTCATTCTGGCCACAAAGGCTGGGTAAGAGAATTCTGCTTTGCCACACGCATTGCCAATTGGGACATTGAACTATGAGATTGTTGCGCTTCGTTTTGGTTCTGGCAGCCGGACTCGTGCTGTCGGGCTGTAACGTTTTGGACAAGATGACATCGGTGTTCCGGCCAAGCCCCTTTAGAGTGGCACCTGTCGTGAATGTCTCGCGAAATTATGCGCTCACGATGCAATCGTGCATATTCCGGCCGATCTGACCGTTTCTGAGGCCAACAGATACTATCCGCTCGCTGATATTATGTGGCGAGGTGATCCGCCGGGTGATCGTCATGCTCAGGTGGCCAACCTTTTCATCAACGCGGCCGAGCTTGCCAAACCGGGCCTTACCGGCGCGGTTCCGGTCATCGCCGAGATCACCCTTGTCCGGTTTCACGGTGTGACAGAAAAGACCCGGGCCACTGTTGGCGGTGTCTATAACATTGTCTTTACGCTTGCGGTGCGTGATGCCGGAACGGGTGCTGTTCTTGAACCCGCCCGCGAAATCGAGGCCGACCTCGCCGCGCCCGGCGGCACGGCGGCACTCCTGTTGGAGCGTGAGGGACAGACCGAGGTCGTGCGCGTGACCGATTTCCTCAGCTATGTTCTTGTGAAAGAACTGGGCGGCCTAGCGCGGTAAACCGGGCCTTCCGCCCGACCCCGAAAACGACTAGGAGGAGGGCATGACGCTCTCCTCTTCTCATTTCGATCTCCCGACTGTCCGCCTCATGCCCAAGGCCGATGCCCGCGCCATCCGGCACGGGTTCCCTTGGGTCTATGTCAATGAACTGGTCACCGACCGGCGCACCAAGGCCATTCCCGCGGGCGGCGTGGCGGTTCTCGAGGATGCCGAGCGGCGGACGATGGGGCTTGTCGCGGTCAATCCCGCCTCTAAGATCATCTGCCGGATGCTCGATAGCGATCCTGCGGCGGTGATCGACAAGGCGTGGTTTGCGGGTCGGATCGCCCGCGCGCTGGCGCATCGCGAGCGGCTCTATGCCGAGCCCTTCTACCGCCTGATCCATGCCGAGGCCGATGGCCTTCCCGGCGTGGTGATCGATCGGTTCGGCGATGTGGCGGTGGTTCAGCCCAACGCCGCATGGGCCGATGCGCGGATCGAGGATCTGGGCGCGGCTCTGGCCGAGGTCACGGGTGTCTCTACCATCATCATGAACGGCACGGGCCGCGCGCGGGGGCTTGAGGGCCTGCCCGAGGAAACCCGCTTGCTCATGGGCAAGGCACCTACAGCGCCGATCCCCGTACCGATGAACGGTGCGACCTATATGGCCGATGTGATGGGCGGGCAAAAGACCGGCCTCTTCTATGACCAGCGCCCCAACCACGCCTTCGCGGCGGGCCTCGCCAAAGGCGCCAAGGTGCTTGACATCTTTTCCCATGTTGGCGGCTTCGGCCTTGCCATGCTGGCCGTTGGGGCGGCCTCCGCGCTTGCGGTCGATGGTTCCGCCCCGGCGCTGGCGCTTGCAGGGCAAGGGGCGGCTGAGATGGGTGTGGCGGACAAGTTTGCCACCCGCCAAGGCGATGCCTTTGATGTGATGACCGCGCTGGCCGCGGAAGGGCAGACTTTCGATGTGGTCGTTTGCGATCCGCCCGCCTTTGCCCCGAACAAGCAGGCGCTTGAAGCGGGCCTGCGCGCCTATGAGCGCGTGGCCCGTCTGGCGGCCCCTCTGGTGAAAGAGGGCGGCTATCTCGGCCTCTGCTCCTGCAGCCATGCGGCTGACCTGTCGCGCTTCCGTGCCGCTTCGGCGCGCGGCATCGGGCGGGCAGGGCGGCGCAGCCAGATCGTCTATACGGGCTTTGCCGGCCCCGATCATCCGCTCATGCCCCAGCTTGCCGAGAGCGGCTATCTCAAGGCCGTTTTCTTCCGCCTATGAGGGTGGTGATCGACGCCTGCGTGCTGTTCCCGACCGTAATGCGCGAGGTCGTGCTGGCGGTGGCGGCGCAAGGCCTTTTCGAGCCGAAATGGAGCGAACGTATCCTCGAGGAATGGGCGCGGGCGGCGGCCAAGCTCGGCCCCGACGGTGAGACATTGGCGCGGGGCGAGGTGGCGCTTCTGAAAGCGCGGTTTCCGGCGGCGATGGTGCCGCCGCACGCAGGCCTCGAAGCGCGGCTCTGGCTGCCCGATCCGGCGGATATCCATGTGCTGGCGGCGGCGGTGGCGTCGAGTGCCGATGCGATCCTGACGGTCAATGCGATGGATTTCCCGAAAAACATCCTTGCCGAAGAGGGGCTAACGCGGCTCGATCCCGATGCTTTCCTCCTCTCGCTCTACGAGGCGCATCCCGCCAAAGTCCGCACCGCCGCGCAAGGCGTGCTCGATAAGGCGATCCGCCTCTCGGGCGAGGATTGGACCTTCCACAGCCTGATGAAAAAGGTCCGCCTGCCGCGCCTCGGCAAAGCGCTCGAACGCGGCTAGCGCGGCTCCCATTTACGGGCATTGGCCTCGATCGCGGCGATGCGGTCGTCGGTGACGGGGTGGCTCAGCATCCACGCGATCTGCCCTTGCCCGCCCGCGCCTGTGAGGCTGTCGAGCTTGCGGAATAGGCTCACCTGCGGGCCCGAGCCGATGTCCGCCTTGATGAGAAGCGCTGTGGCATAGGCATCCGCCTCGTATTCGTCCGTCCGCGAGAGTTTGGCGGCGAGAAGCGACATCAGGGCATTGGCGATGATCATGCCAAGGCCGGGCAGAAAGCGGCCAAGGATCATGGCAATGGCCGTCCGAAGCGCATTTTGGCCCGAAAAGTCGATCATCCGGCGGCGGGTATGGCCCAAGGCCACATGACCAAGCTCGTGGGCGATGACCGAGGCCATTTCCTCGGCCGATACCTCGCCTGAGTGAAGTTTTTGCAGAAAGCCGCGGGTGATATAGATCCGCCCGTCCGGCCCCGCGAGGCCGTTGACCACCGGAATCTCGTAGAGAAACACCCGCACCTTCGGCAGATCGAGAGCCGCGGCCAGTTTCTCTGTCACGCCGCGCAATTCGGGATCCATCAGCTCACTTGAGCGGGCGTTGAGATCTTTCACCGTCCGCCAAACGGAGAACCGCCAGAAGGCGTAGGCATAGACGATAGCCAGAAGGATCGGGGCAAAGCGCAGCATGGTTCAGATATGGGGCCATGCCGAAGGAGAGGCAAGGCGGGCCGCGCTATCGGCTACCGATCCGATCCGTATATCTCGGCGCGAGGAAATCGGCGAAGGCCCGAACCTCGCGTCGCTTGTGCGCTTCGGGGATGGTGACAAGCCAAGTTGGCGCAATGCCCTCTGGCGGGGCTTCGAAGCATTGGATCAACTCGGGAACATCAGCGGCCATCGCTGCGGGAAGGGGGCCAATGCCAAGGCCGCTGCGCACAGCAACGATCATCGACGGGATATCCGGCAACATTCCAACGACCTGTTCGGCGGGTACCCACGACTTGAGCCATTCGTTAAATCGCCCCGCGCCCGATCCCGGAACGTAGAGCAAGAAGCTATGGCCTGCGAATTCCTTTGGTCCGTGCGGCATTCCGTTTCGCGCCGCATAGCGCTGGCTGCAATAAAGGGTGGAGCGGGTCACAGAAATCTGCTGCGCAATAAGGCGAGGGTCATCAACGGTGAGGGCGTGACGGATCGCCATGTCGGCCTCGCCCGCACAGAGATCAAGCACCTTTTCGCTCGGAACAAACTCAAACCGCACGTCTGGATAGGCCTCGTTGAATTCATCGAGGATGGCGGCGAGGCGCGGGCTGAAGGCTATGCCGATGGCCGTAATGCGGATGGTCGGGGTTGTGCTACGTGTTCGTCCGTCCACGGTCGCCTCGAATGCAAGAACGGCGGCTTCGACGGCTTCGGCTTGCGGCAAAAGCGAAAGCGCGTGTTCGGTCGGAGCTAGCCCTTGTGTGCTGCGTTCGAAAAGCGTCAGGCCCGTGACGTGCTCCAAAACGTCGATGCGGCGGGCGACTGTGGGTTGCGACTGACGAAGCTGTTATGAGGCGGCGAGGGTAGACCCTGCGCGCATGACCGCGAGGAAGACGCGGAGATCGGACCATGAATCGAACACGCTCTTCATTTCTGAATAACAGCACAATTTCGCGCCGGATACCACTCTGGCCTGCGCCAGTCCTAACCTTGGGACACAAACAAGCCACTGTGGAGGCCGAAATGACACTCGTTTCTGATTTTCCCGTGACCGCTTCCGCTTCGGGATCCTTCTTCAAATGGCTGGGGCGTTTCTTTGCGATCCCCGAGTTTGACCCGCTTTCAGAGACCGAGCGCAGGACGCACCTGAGAGACCTGATGGACAGACACCCCGAGGCATTTGACAGTGAGATCTCGGTGCAAGGACTGATGTCGCTCTATCCGCAGAGCTTCTAGGATTTCGCGGCACGCTTCTTTTTCGGAATTTCAGCACCCATCTTCCAAAGATATGCGCCGAGGCCAGCCGCCACCGCCGCCGACGCAAAAAAGCCCGAGGCGTTGCCAGCGATTTCGGCTACGGCGGTCATCTGTCCGGCAAAGACATAGCCCATGCCAATATAGGTGGTGACCCAGACGATCTCGCCCAAGGCGCCCCAGAAGAGGAACCGCGGCCAGTCGATCCGCATGATCCCGGCCGCGAGGTTGACATAGGGCCCCAAGGGGCTTAACAGCCAGCGGCTGAGAAAGATGCCGAGATTGCCCCAGCGGCCTGTCATCTCATGGGCGCGGGTCATGGCCTTGGCGCGGGCGGGCTTGCGGCTGACCAAGACAGCAAAGCGTCCGCTGCCGGTCGTTCGCGCAAGGGCATAGCCGGTCTGGTCGCCCAGAACAGCGCCGCCAAGTGCGGCCCCTGCTGCCTGCAGCCCTCCGAGATCGCCCGAGGCCACAAGGCCGCCGCCCGCCAGCATCATGAGCGAGGCGGGAACAGGCATGGCAAGGCAGCTGAGGAAGGTCACCGCGAAGAGGATCCACGCGCCATAATCGGTGACGAGGGCCAGAAAGCTCTCCATTACCGGTCTCCGGCCGCCCGTGCCGCATCGGCGGCGGCCTTGATCTGGGTGGCGAGCTCTTCGGGGCTCTGGCCGCGCTCGCTTGCGATCTGGCCCATCGTGATGTGGCGGTCCTCGCCAGGCGCCAGACCCAGAAGCGGCCCAAGGATTTCGGGCGGGATGCCATAGCTCATGCCGACATAGCGCGGCGGCATCCAGGCTTCGATCGGCTGCTCGTGGTGGTCAGGGTTCTGCCAATAGAGCCAGAAGCTCACGGTGCGGATGCCGAAACCGACCATTGCCACAAAGGCGAGCGCGAAAAGCGACGTGAGAAGTGGGTGGCGCTTCCAGATGCGTGAAATCCTGTCTCTCATCGTCCCAGAACCCTCATGCCACGGTCGATCCCCTCCAGCGTCATCGGCACCATACGCTCGGGGCCTATGAGCTGCTGGATCATCTTGGTTGACTGAGTATAGCTCCACATCCGCTCGGGCGTGGGATTGATCCACAGATGCGCGGGCCATTGCTCGAAGGCCCGCCGTAGCCAGACCTCGCCCGCCTCTTCGTTCCAATACTCGTTGGCGCCGCCAGCAAAAGCGATCTCGTAGGGGCTCATCGAGGCATCGCCGACGAAGATGCATTTATAGTCAGGCCCATAGGTGCGCAGCACTTCCCATGTGGGGGTCTGGGCGTTCCAGCGCCGCGCATTGTCGCGCCAGACGCCCTCGTAAAGGCAGTTGTGGAAATAGAAATGCTCGAGATGCTTGAACTCGGCGCGGGCGGCGGAGAAGAGCTCTTCCACCACGCGGATATGCGGGTCCATCGAGCCGCCCACGTCGAAGAAGAGAAGTACCTTCACCGCGTTGCGCCGCTCGGGGCGCGTTTGCACATCGAGATAGCCATGCTCGGCCGTGGCGCGGATCGTGCCGTCGAGGTCGAGCTCGTCGAGCGCTCCATCCCGCGCCCAGCGGCGCAGGCGCTTCAGCGCGACCTTGATGTTGCGGGTGCCCAGCTCGACCGTATCATCGAGGTTCTTGAATTCGCGCTTGTCCCAGACCTTGACCGCCCGCTGGTGGCGGCTCTCGTGCTGGCCGATGCGGACGCCCTCGGGATTGTAGCCATAAGCGCCAAACGGCGAGGTGCCTGCCGTGCCAACCCATTTGGAGCCGCCCTGATGCCGGCCTTTCTGCTCGGCGAGGCGCTGGCGCAGGGTTTCCATCAGCTTGTCGAAGCCGCCAAGCGCCTCTATCTGCGCCTTTTCCTCTTCGCTCAGGTGCTTTTCGGCGAGTTTCTCAAGCCAGTCCTTCGGCAGATCAATCGCCTCGAGCACCTGCTCGGCGGTGATCTTCTCGAACCCCGAAAAGGTTGCGGCGAAGGCGCGGTCGAATTTATCGATGTTGCGCTCGTCCTTCACCATCACCGCGCGGGCGAGATAGTAGAAGGCCTCGGTGTCATAGGTCGCAAGCCCCGTTCCCATTGCTTCGAGAAACGAGAGGTATTCGCGCAAGGATACCGGCACGCCCCCTTTTCGCAGGTTGTCGAAAAAGGGCAGGAACATCGCGCTATTGGTAGCTGCGGTCGATCAGGATCATGGCGAAAAGGCCAAGAAGGCCAAAGATCATCGCGAAGACCAGCGCCCATTGCACCAGATCGGCGGTCTTGCCGCCACGCTGGCGGGCGCGGATGGCGCCGAGAATGGCTCCGAAGATCAGGCCGGCGAGGGGATAGATCATGGCGTCAATTCTCCTTGGCGGGGCCGAGCGCGGCAAGGCCGCGGCGCATTTGCCCGATGATCGTGTCTGGCCCCAAGCCGTAACGCGCAGCGGGCAGGCTGTCTAGCCGAAGGGTGTCGGCCTTTGCTTTCTGCCCCATTCGGTCGAGCGCCTCGGCCTCGACTAGGGCGAGCTCGGCATAGAGGGCGGCGTCCTCTTGGGCCGCGGCAATGGGGCGGGCGGAACGGGTGCGGTCACGGGCCGTGGCGGGATCGCCCGTGGCCAGATCGAGACGCGCAAGCTGAACCGCCACATGGGCCGACTGGACCTCGGTCAGGCGGCTCAGCCCATAGGCGCGGGCTGCCGCCTCAAGCTGGCGGCGCGCCTCGTCGGGATCGCGGTTCATCAATTGCCGGCCATAGACATAGGGGCCGAAGCCCGCACGGGGATCGCCCGCGGCAAAGCGCTGGCTGGCACGGCTGGCGCGGGCGGCGGCGTCGATCCGGACGGTGGGGCTGTTGGCAGGCGAGAGGGCGGTTTCGATATCCCGCCGCCAGTTGCCATCTTCTTGCACAGGCGCCGCGCCGCCCGCGCCGCCCGAGGGGTTGAGCCGCGCAAGGATCGCGGGCAGCCGCGCCGCGACCTCGGCGCGGCTCATCCCGCTGTGCAACTCGGGCGCATTGAGGGCGCGCAGCGCCAGGATATCAAAGCCGGTCAGCACAGTTTCCATATCGTCGTCGTTAAAAACCGAGTCAGGCAGGCGATAGAGATCGTTCAGCGGCCCAAGCGCCTGCGCCACCTCTTCATGCAGGCAGGACCGAAGCTCTTGCGGTGCGGCATCTCTGGGCAGAAAGATCGCGACGCGGCGGCGGACCTTGAGGCTTGCCCAGTCGGTGGCATGATGGCCGGAGCGCACAAAGTCGGCCCAGCTTCCGACCTCAGGGACGGTGAAGCAGGCTGCTCCGGGTGCTGCGCGGCGGATCGCATCTGCGGGAACCGCTTCGATCATGATCTCGGCTTGGCCGTCCTCCGCCTTCTTGATTTCCAAACCCGCCTCGTCGCGCAGGCGGCCAAGCAGGTGCGACAGGTCTTTTGGCAACGTAGAGGGAACATCTCCGGCAAGCCGCACCCGGATCGGCCCTTCAAAACGACTGAGGGTGGAAATCTGGCGCCCGCTTTCAAGCGCGAAGGCAAGGTCAAGAATATCGGCGGCCATCGCGGCGTTCGAACGCATGGGTTTCGGAGCGGCGCCCGCGACGAAGGGAGGCGCGGAGACCGTGGGCCCGCCGCTTAGGGTGCAACCCGCCAGTGCCAGCGCTATGGCCAGTGCGATCCCGCGGCGCATCACTTCCGGTTATAGCGGATAAAGGGCGAGACCTTGCCGATCCGGTCGTAGAGCTGGCGGGCCGTGGAGTTGAATTCCTGGGTCAGCCAATAGACCGCAGGCGCACCGTGAGCATCGGCGGCGGCATAGACCGCCTCGATCAGCGCCCGACCGACGCCGGTGCCGCGCACCGCTGGATCGGCGTAGAGGTCTTGCAGGTAGCAAACCTCCTCGATCCGCCAGGCGTGGCGGTGGAAGAGATAGTGGGTGAGGCCGACGAGCTTGCCGTCGAGCTCGGCCACGAAACAGTTGAAATCGCGGGGGTCGTCACCCAGAAGGCGCGCAAATGTCGAGTCGTAAACCTCTGGCGCTACGGAGGTTTCGTAAAATTGCAGATAGCCGGTCCAGAGCCGCGCCCAGTCCTCGCGGTCACGTGCCTCAAGCGGGCGGATCACGAGATCACCCATGGTCAATTCCTCCCGGACCGCGCCATGAAGGCGAGGCGTTCGAAAAGATGAACGTCCTGCTCGTTCTTCAAAAGCGCCCCGTGCAGCTTGGGCAGGACGTTGGTGCCATCCTTGCGTAGATCATCGGGTGTCAGATCTTCGGCGAGGAGCAACTTGAGCCAATCGAGAACCTCGGATGTCGAGGGCTTCTTCTTCAGCCCCGGCGTTTCGCGGATTTCATAGAAACGGGTCAGCGCGGTGGTCAAAAGCTGCTCTTTGATGCCGGGATGATGCACATCGACGATCTTTCGCATCACCTCCATCTCAGGAAAGCGGATGTAGTGGAAGAAACAGCGGCGCAGGAAGGCGTCGGGCAGTTCCTTTTCGTTGTTCGAGGTGATGATGACCACGGGCCGAAGGCTATCGTGGGCGTGCCGCCTTCAAGATCCTCGAGCTTGACGACAAGTATCGCTTCCTCGTGCCAGGCGCGCGGGTTGTCGATCTTGGTTGCGCACCGGGTGGCTGGACGCATTATTCGCTCCTTTCGGGCGTCCGCACGGTCATCGTCGATGAAAACATGCTCTCGCTGCACTCCCGCCCGTCCGAAGACACGCCCGTCGTGGCCCAATTGGAATCAGGCGCGGGGCTTCATGGATCTGGCGCTATTCGAGGTGGGCCATGCCTTCCACGGCGGTGAACCCGAGGAACAGCACCTGCAGGTGAGCGGCCTCCTCGTGGGCCGCAACGGGCCGAAAGACGTACACGGCGGTT
>JALRLK010000150.1 GCA_023254495.1 Marivivens sp.
GAATACCAGATCATGCGCAATCACTCGATTGCCGTGCTGCGCGAGATCGGGGTCGAGACCGGCGGTTCCAACGTCCAGTGGGCGATCAACCCCAAGGACGGCCGGATGGTCGTCATCGAGATGAACCCGCGTGTGTCGCGCTCTTCGGCGCTGGCGTCCAAGGCCACCGGCTTCCCGATCGCCAAGATCGCGGCCAAGCTCGCCGTGGGCTATACGCTCGACGAGTTGGACAACGATATCACCAAGGTCACGCCCGCCTCATTCGAGCCAACCATCGACTATGTCGTGACCAAGATCCCGCGCTTTGCCTTCGAGAAATTCCCCGGCTCCAAGCCGGAGCTGACCACCGCGATGAAATCGGTGGGCGAGGCCATGGCCATCGGCCGCACGATCCACGAGAGCCTGCAAAAGGCGCTGGCCTCGATGGAAACCGGCCTCACCGGCTTTGACGAGATCGCCATCCCGGGCGCGCCCGAGAAATCGGCCATCACCGCCGCGCTGTCGAAAGCCACGCCCGACCGTCTGCGCACCATCGCGCAGGCCATGCGCGACGGCCTGACCAACGACGAGATTCAAGCGATCACCGCGTTCGACCCGTGGTTCCTTGCCCGTATCCGCGAGATCATCGAAGCCGAGGAACAGGTCCGCAAGGAGGGCCTGCCGCTCACCGAACAGGGCCTGCGTGCGCTCAAGATGCTGGGCTTTACCGATGCCCGCCTTGCCAAGCTGACGGGGCGCACCGAAGACAACGTGCGCCGTGCGCGGATCAACCTTGGCGTCAATGCCGTGTTCAAGCGGATCGACACCTGCGCCGCCGAGTTCGAGGCGCAGACGCCCTACATGTACTCGACCTACGAGACCGCCGCGATGGGCGATGTGGAGTGCGAGGCGCGCCCGTCGAACCGCAAGAAGGTTGTCATCCTCGGCGGCGGCCCCAACCGGATCGGCCAGGGGATCGAGTTCGATTACTGCTGCTGTCATGCCTGTTTCGCCCTCACCGATCAGGGTTATGAAACCATCATGATCAACTGCAACCCCGAGACCGTCTCGACCGACTATGACACCTCGGACCGCCTCTATTTCGAACCGCTGACCTTTGAGCACGTCATGGAGATCCTGCGGGTCGAACAAGACAACGGCACGCTGCACGGCGTGATCGTCCAGTTCGGCGGCCAGACGCCCCTGAAGCTCGCCAATGCGCTGAATGACGCGGGCATCCCGATCCTCGGCACCACGCCCGACGCGATCGACCTTGCCGAAGACCGCGAGCGGTTCCAGCAGCTTGTCATCAAACTCGGCCTCAAGCAGCCGGTCAACGGCATCGCCTCGACCGACGAAGAGGCGCTGCAGATCGCCGAAGAGATCGGCTTCCCGCTGGTGATCCGCCCCTCATACGTCCTCGGTGGCCGCGCCATGGAGATCGTCCGCGATATGGACCAGTTGCGCCGCTACATCCGCGATGCGGTGGTTGTCTCGGGCGATAGCCCGGTGCTGCTCGACAGCTATCTCTCGGGCGCGACCGAGGTAGATGTGGATTGCCTGAGCGACGGCAAGAACACCCATGTCGCCGGCATCATGCAGCATATCGAAGAGGCCGGCGTCCATTCGGGCGACAGCGCCTGCTGCCTGCCGCCGCACACGCTTTCGCCGGAAATCGTGGCCGAGATCCGCAAGCAGACCGAGGCGCTGGCCCTCGCGCTTGGTGTGGTCGGCCTGATGAACGTGCAGTTCGCGGTCAAGGATGGCGAGGTCTATCTCATCGAGGTCAACCCCCGCGCCTCGCGCACTGTGCCCTTCGTCGCCAAAGCCACCGACAGCGCCATTGCCTCGATCGCCGCACGCCTGATGGCGGGTGAGCCCCTGTCCAACTTCCCGTTGCGGGCGCCCTACCCCGAGGCCGCCGATCCGATGACCGTGCTGCCCTTGGGCAACCCGTTCACCCTCGCCGATCCCAAGACCCCGTGGTTCAGCGTGAAAGAAGCCGTCATGCCCTTCGCACGCTTTCCCGGCGTCGATACGATCCTCGGGCCGGAAATGCGCTCGACCGGCGA
>JALRLK010000191.1 GCA_023254495.1 Marivivens sp.
GCGCTTCTCGAGGCGGATACGTCACGCAAACGTCGCGATGAGGTGATCGACCATGTGGCGGCGGGGTATATCCTGCAGGGGCTACTCGACAGGCTGGCCTTCATGGGGCGCGGATAATGGCGGATACCGACGACATCTGGAAACGCGAAGAGGTCGAAAGCCCCTGCGTGAAGATCTGTGTCGTCCATCCCGCCACACGGCTCTGCACAGGCTGCTATCGCTCCATCGACGAGATCGGGGCATGGGGCCGGATGACCCCCGACGAGCGCCGCGCTGTCATGGCAGACCTTCCCTCTCGGGCAGGATTGCTTACAAAGCGGCGTGGCGGACGTGCGGCACGGCTTTCAGGCGAGAGCTAGTCAGCACGCAGCCAATCGCGGGTCTCTTTGAATAGCGGGCGGAAATAGGCGATCATACGCCCTTCCGGCGGGGCGCTGTATTTCGGCCCCCAAGGGGCCACGCCATGCAGGGTCAGCCGATGGATCAGGACGGATTGCCCCAGCGCCAAGGGAACCTCGACCCGCTCGCAGGTTTCAAACACCTCCGCCCGCGCCTCGGTATAGATCTCGGTCAGGTCGATCTCGCCCCACATCGAGGCTGGAAGCCCGGCGAAGGCCGACATGAAGGCATCGCGCATGATCTCGTGGCTACCGGGCCAGACGACCAAGGGCGCGGCCTTTGCTGCATTGAGCGGGATGCCAAGGATCCACGCGTGCGCCTCGCGCAGGAACCGACGCCGCTCGGGCCCTTCGGCATGAATACCGTCCACATGGGCCGCATCGCGCTTGAGGCGATAGCGATGGTTGGCTTCGCTTTCGTCCGCATCACGGCGCGGATAGCCGGGATAGACGACCGAGACCTGCGCCGGATGCACCGGCGTGATCCACGGCATCAGCCCCTCCCACGGACCTTGCAGGGCCACGCCGCCAATCGCACCGTTTTCGTCATTCGGCAGGGCATCCACCCCAACAAACCACGTCTTTTCATGCCGAAGCCACTTGGCCTGCCATTCGGAATCGGAGGCAACCCGGCTGGCCTCGGGCAGGGCCGCGGCAGCCCAAGCCGCTACCCTCGCATCCTTGGGCAGGACAACAAATCCGTCTCCCTCATAGGCCTCGGCCGCGCTTACCATCCCAGTGCCTTTCGCAGCATATTGAGGGCAACAAGGACGAGAAACGCCCCGAAGATCCGCTTCAGACGGGTCGCATCCGTCCGATGCGCCAGCGCCGCGCCATAGGGGGCGGTGATGAGTGTCATGGCAATCACAAGGCCAAAGGCGATGAGGTTGACCGCGCCGATGGTCAGGGGCGGCGTTGCGCCCTCGGGCATATCGACCAGCAGGAAGCCGATCACCGAAGGCACCGCGATGATCACGCCAAAGCCCGCCGCTGTCGCTACGGCGCGGTGGATCGGCACGTTGAAAAGGCTCATGGTCGGCACCCCGAACGAGCCGCCGCCGATCCCCATGAGGACGGAGAGGAAGCCGATCACCGGCGAGATGAGGAAGCCCTTCACCCCCATCGGCATTGCCTGCCCCAGCCGCCAGTGCGACTTGCCCAGCGCCATGTAGAGGCCGACGATGATGGCGAGGATCCCGAAGATCGCCTGCAAGGCGGTCGAGCGCAGCGACGAGGCGACCGTCACCCCCACAATCGCGCCCGCGGCGATGCCGATGGCCCAGCCCTTGAGGATATCCCAGTCCACCGCGCCTTTCTTGTTATGAGCGAGGACCGACCGCACCGAGGTCACGATGATCGTGGCCAGTGACGTGGCAAGGCACATCTGCATGAGCTGCGGGCTCTCGTATCCAAGGGCGGAGAAGGTATAGTAGAAGGCCGACACGAGAACGATGCCGCCACCGACACCGAGAAGTCCCGCCAAGATTCCGGCAATGGCGCCTATCCCCAATAGCATTGCAGCCATCGTGATAAGCAGGGTCGTGTCGGTCATCCGGTGCTCCTTGCGTTTGGCGCTTTGATGCCCCTTTGCGGTGGCTGCCGCAAGGCGTCATGCCGCGTGAGACGCATCCTCAACCTCGGCCAGCGCCCTTAGAACAAGCGCTGTTCCCGCACCGCCCACATGCGCCCCCTCGCTCAGGATCCGCCTCCAGTGCCGCGCACCGGGGCGGCCGTGGAAGAGGCCCAGCATATGGCGGGTGATCTGATGCAAGCGGCCGCCCGAGGCGAGATGGTTCTCGATATAGGGCAGCATGGCGCGAACGGTTTCTTCGCCGTTGCGCCCTGTCTCCTCGCCCCAGATGCGCCGGTCGGCCTCGGCGAGGATATCGGTCGGCTGGTGATAGGCGGCGCGGCCGATCATCACCCCGTCGATGCCGCGGGCAAGGAAGCCCTCCGCCGCCTCGAGGCTGCCGATCCCGCCGTTGATCGACAGGTGCAGATGCGGGAAGGTCTCTTTCATCGCAAGGACCAGATCATAGTCGAGCGGCGGCACCTCGCGGTTTTCCTTGGGGCTCAGGCCCTGAAGCCAGGCCTTGCGCGCATGGATCGTGAAGCGATTGACCCCTGCCGAGGCCACCCGCGAGAGAAATTCGGGCAGGATCTCTTCGGGCAACTGATTATCAACGCCGATCCGGCATTTCACCGTGACCTCCACGGGGCTCGCCGCGATCATCGCTGCCACGCAGTCGGCCACAAGGCCGGGGCTTTCCATCAAGACCGCCCCGAAAGAGCCCGATTGCACCCGATCCGAGGGGCAACCCACATTGAGGTTGATCTCGTCATAGCCATAGTCCGCCGCGATCCGGCAGGCCTCGGCCAGCTGCGTGGGATCGGATCCCCCCAGCTGCAGCGCCACCGGATGCTCGGCCGGATCAAAGCCCAAGAGCCGCTCGCGATCCCCGTGGATCACCGCAGGCGCCGTGACCATCTCGGTATAGAGCAGCGCGTTCTTGCTCAGAAGCCTGTGCACATAGCGGCAGTGCCGATCCGTCCAGTCCATCATCGGAGCGACGGACAGGCGGGCAGCACGGCGGGTCTGGGCAAACTGGGCGGCACGGGTCATGCGCCGCCCCTAGCATTGTTTGCGGGCGAGGTCACGAGGCCTAAAGAAACGGCAGCTCCACCAGCTTTGCCGCCACGCTTCCGCCCTTGCGGCGGATCTCGACCGTCTCGCCCGGCTGGCACTCAATCCCGATCAGCGCATAGCCGATATTTGCCTTCATCCGGTAGGACCAGACGCAGTTGGTCATATCGCCGACCTTCTTGCCGTCCTTGACGATCTCGTCCCATGCAAAGCCGAGGGGTGCGGGCGTCTCGCCCTCAAGGATCAGGCCCAACTGGTGCCGCTTTGGCCCTTCGGCCGCGATCCGGCGCAGGGCTTGAATGCCCACCACATCATCCGCCACATCGAGATCGACGTATTTGCCAAGGCGGACTTCGAAGGGATTGGTTGTGTCGTCGGTATCGCCGCCACAGGAGACAAGGCCGCTCTCCGTGCGCTCGGGCGTGGTCGGCGCGCCGGGGCCGATGCCATAGGGCGCTCCGGCCTCCTTGACGATGTTCCAAAGCTCGGTGCCGCGGGTGCCATCCTTGAGATAGATCTCGAAACCGCCCTGCTTGGACCAGCCCGACCGCTGCACTGCGACCGGGATTCCATTGATCTCGGTCTCCTTGAACCAGAAGTATTTCACCTCGCGCACCCAGTCACCGAAGATATGGGCCACCACGTCCTCGGCCTTGGGGCCCTGAACAGCCAGCGGCGAAACGTCGGGCTCGGAGACCTTCACATCGAGCTCCCGCTCCGCACCGATGGCCCGCGCCCAATACCAGATGTCGCTGTCGGCGATCGAGAACCAGTAGCGGTCCTCGTCGAGCTTCAGAAGGATCGGGTCGTTGATGAGAACGCCGTCGTGGTTGCAAAGGGGGACATATTTGCCCTGCCCGACCTTGCATTTCGACAAATCGCGCGGGGACAGGATTTGTGCGAGCTTGCCCGCATCCTTGCCGGTCAGCTGCACCTGCCGCTCCACCGCCACGTCCCACATGGAGACACCGTTGATGAGCCGCCAGTATTCCGCTTCGCGGTCGCCATAGTTGGCGGGCATGACCATGCGGTTATAGACCGATGCGCCGGCAAGGCCGTCGGCAAGGGTTGCCTCATAGAAGGGCGAAGGGCGCAGGCGGGCGGTCGGGAAGATCGTGAACATCGGGCGGTCCTGAAAGGCTGATATTCAGGGCAAATTGCCAGATATCATCCCTTCAAGGCAAATGACCGTTTTGGAGACTTTGCCAGAACGGAAATCGGGTCATGGCGCCTAGACAAGCGCCTGATAGGTCAGAACCCGAAGCTGGCGGCGCAGAGTATACGTGCTCGAGGGATAAAGCTGGGTCATCAGGATTGCGGTCAGTTCTTCCGCAGGATCGACCCAGAACGTCGTCGAGGCCATGCCGCCCCAATTGAACTCGCCGGCACTGCCAAGGATCTTGGCCTTCGCCGGATCGAGCATCACGGCAAGGCCGAGACCAAAGCCGATCCCGTGAAATGTTGTTTCCGCGAAATGGCTTTGGCCGCGACTGGCCAAATCGCCGCCCATATGGTTGCTGGTCATCAGATCGAAGGTCTTGCGCCCGATGAGCCGCCCGCCTGAATAGCGCCCGCCGGAAAGCAGCATCGAGGCGAACTTCTGATAGTCATCCACTGTCGACAACAGGCCGCCGCCCCCAGAAAAGAGCTTCATTCCGGGATCGTAACTTTGACCAGCCGGCTCAGGCACAGGCTGAAAACCCTCCGGCCCGCGGCCATAGATCGCCGCCAGCCTTCGTTTCAGCGCAGGGTCGCGCAGGAAAAATCCGGTCTCGCTCATGCCGAGGGGGGCAAAGATGCGCTCTTGGAAAAACGAGGCGAGGCTTACGCCGGAGATCACCTCGACAATCCGGCCAAGCACATCTGTCGAGACCCCATAATGCCAGCGCGCGCCGGGTTGGAAAGCCAAGGGCAAGCTGGTTAGTCGCTCCATCGCGGCTTCTAGCCTGTCGCCTTTGCGGCTGAAGTCCAGCCCCTCGGAAATCATCGCTTGCTCAAGCGCATTTCCGCCTTCCACGTCGTAGATCAGACCGGACTGATGGGTCATCAGATCATGGATCGTGACGGGCCGCTCGAGATCCTCGACATCGCTCAGGGAATGCCCCTCGCCCTTCCAGACCTTCAGCCTGCCAAAAGACGGGATGAAATCCGCGACCGGCTGATCGAGCTGAAAAGCTCCCTCCTCATAAAGCATCAGCGCCGCTAGAGTCGTGATCGGCTTGGTCATCGAATAGATGCGCCAGATGGTGTCGCGGCTGACCGGCTCGCCTGTCTGCGCATCCCGCATCCCCGCCATGCCGCGATAGGCAACCTCTCCCTTGCGGGTGATCAGGAACGAAAGCCCCGCCAGCCGCCGCGAGGCTACGTGATCGGCCATCCAGCCGTCGATCCGGCGAAGCCGCTCAGGGTCGAAGCCAAGGCCAATCTGGGTGGCGGGATCGGGGATCATTGACGACTCCGTTCATTCGTTTGTCGGATTTGACTTTCCTCGGCGTGAACCCGCAAGCGATAAGATCGGCGAATATGACCCGATTCTCGGAATAGGTAAGTCAGACATGGCACAGCAACTTCCCCCCTTGACCTGGCTTCGCGCCTTCGAAGCCTCTGCGCGCCATCTATCCTTCACCAATGCCGCCGCCGAGCTCAACCTCACGCAGGCCGCCATTTCCAAGCAGGTCAAGCTCCTTGAATATCACCTGCGCGAACCGCTGTTCTTCCGCAAGCCCCGCAGCCTTGTTCTGACGCGGGTCGGCGAGGCCTATCTGCCCAAGGTTCGCGATGCCTTCGAGCGCCTTGCCGCGGGCACCGAAGAGGTGTTTGGCCACCGGCGCAGCGAGGTCTTGACGGTCCGCGCCGCGGTCGGGTTTTCCGTCAATTGGATCGCCGCGCGGCTTCACCGTTTCCTCGAGGCCCATCCCAAAACGCCCGTGCGCCTTGTCTCTTCGGTCTGGGGCGACAGTTTCGACACCGACCGTTTCGATATGGATATCCAGTATGGATCGGGAAAATGGGCGGGTTTTTTGGCCGACCGGCTGACTTACGAGACCGTCACGCCCGTCTGCGCGCCGGCCCTGCTCAGCGGCCAGCCGCCCCTCAAGACACCGGACGATCTGGCCCACCATCGCCTTCTCCATGTCATCGGGTACGAAGAAGGTTGGGCAGACTGGCTCAAGGCGGCGGGTGCGCGGGGTGTAAATGCAGGGCAGGGTCTGCAATTCGACACATCGCTTCTGATCCTCGAAGTAGCCAAGAGCGGAGCCGGTGTCGCGCTTGGCCGTTCGTCCATGACTGCGGCAGAACTCGAAGCGGGGACGCTGGTTGCACCTTTCGATCTGGCTCTGCCTGTGAAAGAGGCCTTCTATCTTCTCCGGCCATCCGAAGGGCCGGAGCACCCCGATGCCGGCCTTTTCCGCGATTGGCTTTTGGCCGAGGCCGAAGCCGATCCGCTCAACCAGCGCAACCGGTTTGCCTAGGCTTGGGCCGCCATCCAGTCTTCCAGCCGCTTGACCTGCTGCGCCTCGAGCCTCAGCCCCAGCTTGCTGCGCCGCCAAAGCACGTCCTCTGCGGTTCGGGCGAATTCTCGGTCCATGAGCCAGCGCACCTCTGCGGCCGTGAGGCCCGCGCCAAAATCCGGCCCCAGATCGCTCATGTCTCTGGCCGCTCCAAGAATGGCGGCCCCGTCTGTCCCATAGGCGCGGGCTAGCCGCTGTGCCAAAGCAAGCGGGAGAAACGGATAGTTGAGCTGCAGCTCGGCCGCGACAGCCATCGTCCCGCCAACCGGAAAATTGCCCCCCGGCAATGCCTCGCGTCGGGTCCAGCCCCCGGACTTGCCCGGAAAACTCGGCGCCAAGAGTTCGAGCGCGGCCTCGGCTAGTTTGCGATAGGTGGTGATCTTGCCGCCAAAGACGTTGAGAAGCGGGGCACCCGTATCGTCGAGCCGCAATGTGTAGTCGCGCGAGGCAGCGGTGGCAGAAGCCTCGCCATCCTCGTGCAAGGGACGGATCCCGGAATAGGTCCAGACGATATCCGCGCGGCTGATATCTTTGGCAAAATAGCTGTTGGCGAAACCGATCAAATAGCTGATCTCGGCCTCGCTACATTCGGGGCGCGTTTCGGGGTCGGGGTGATCCTGATCGGTCGTGCCGATCAGGGTGAAATCTTGCTCGTAGGGGATCGCGAATGTGATCCGGCCATCCCCGCCCTGAAAGAAATAGGCTTTGTCATGGTCGAAGAGTTTGCGGGTCACGATGTGGCTCCCGCGCACAAGGCGCAGCCGATCCCTTGACGGCAGCCGAGCAACCTCGTCGATGACCTGACCAGCCCATGGCCCTGCCGCATTTACAAGGGCGCGGGCAGCATAGACCTGATCGCCATCCGGCCCCACCGTTGCAATTTCCCAATGGTCGCCGACCCGACGCGCCACCGCTCGCATGCGGGCCACCAGCTCGCGGAAGCCGAAGGGCTTCACGACGTAGTCGTCCGCACCGAGCTCCAGGCCGAGCACCCGGTCGAGCTCCTCGCCGCGAGCGGTGATGACGATGATCGGCACC
>JALRLK010000073.1 GCA_023254495.1 Marivivens sp.
CCTGCCAGTCGGAAATATCGCGCCCCTCGGCAAAGAAGGCCAGCCGCAACGCCCATGTCGCACGGTAGTAGTTGCTTTCGCGGAGCGGGATGCCGGCCTCTTCACTGAGGGCCACCGCCTTCAGGAAGTGATGCGCGGCGAGCGAGCTTTTGGGGCGGGTCTTGTGCCAGACATCGGGGTGCAGGGTCACATGGGGAAACCCCGAGGCGACCTTTTCGACGTGATCGCCATAGGCGTCGATCCCGCCGCGGCCGGCCCAGCCCTTCTCCAGCTTGCCGATGGCGTCCGGGAAAACCGGAACGAAATGCATCGCAAAATCGACCTTGTCGTCGAACTTCCGCGTGGCCTCTTCAAGACGCACATGGGCGACGTAGGCCCAGATTCACAGGACATCGGAGCAATGCTGGACAACAGGCAGGCCCATAGCTGGCTCCTTCAGGCTTGGCCCGCGATCCAGGCGGGCAGTTCGGCAATGGAATTGAGAACCACATCGGCGTGCGGCTCGAGCGCCCCGCGACGAGCGGGGCCGGTGAGGACACCGACAGTGATGAAACCGGCGGCTTTGCCCGCATGAAGATCATGCAGGCTGTCGCCGATCATGGCGCAGTGCTCCGGCGCAAGGCCGACCGACTGGCCAAAAGCCAGCAGCGGGCCGGGCGCGGGCTTGGCCCCATGGCCGCTGTCATATCCTGCGACGAAATCGAAATCTTCAAGGACGCCGGCCCTAGCAAGATGCGCCCGAGCCGCGGTTTCTGAATCGTTGGTGGCAAGGCCCACTTTGAGGCCCATCGACTTCAATTCGCCCGCGAAGGGACGAAGTGGCGTTGCCTCAACCTGCGGAGCCGTTTCACTTAAAAGGCTCATCCGGTCGATCAGCGCCCCCAGATCGCTATCTGCCGAGAAGGGCAAAACATGGCGCGCCAGTGTCTCGACCGTTTCAGCGATGACGATCGAACCCGGTAGGAAAGCGCCGGCCTTGAGATCGTAGCCAAGTATTCCGGCAAGCTCGTCACGGCGGGCCGCGTCGCCTGCGGTTTCGCTCTCGATCAGGCGCTGGGTCCAGTTGCCCCAGGTGGCGTTGAAATCGAAAAGCGTCCCGTCCTTGTCGAAGAGCACGCCGCGGATCTTATACATTGTAATCTCCTGATGTATTTCGGATGTGGGCTGGTGCCCAAAGTGTCAAGGCTTAGGTCCAGTGAACCATCTCGGCGCCGGGCAGCGCATACCGGGCCCGCAGCGGCGCATCATAGGCATGACCGAAAGTATCGCAGAATTCCCGAACCCAGGAATCGTCGGATGTAAGAAACTCGAGCACGGAGGCCAGAAAGACCGGATCCGACGCGCGCGCACGAAGATCATCGACCCCGGCGCCTGAGGAGGCCAAGAAAGATGAAAACAGATCGTCTTGCGACGATAGCCACCCAAGTGCTTGAATTGCCAGGATATCTGATTGCTCTGGTCCCACGTCGGCGCCCTGAAATACGAAACAGTTTCTTAACCAATCGAGTTCAAATTTAGCCAAACTCAATTGTTTTAGGTTTTCTGGAGGTCAGGATGTCCGGCCGCGTGATGATTGTCGATCCTGTTTCTACCAACCGAATTGTTCTGAAGGTCAGGCTCCTGGTAGCCCGTTATGAGGTCGTGCCCTGCGTCGACTTCGCCGAAGCGCTTGGCCGGCTCGATGACGAGAAACCCGATCTGATCTTGGTCGAAGCGAGCCAGCTTGACGCCGGGTTTGCCGATTTCTGCAGCGAATTGCGGCGCGGTCATCGTCAGCTTGAGATTCCTGTTCTTGGCCTTGGTCAGTTTGCCGACAGCTCTGCGCGTCTGGCGGCGTTGGCCGCAGGCGCAGTCGACATTCTGCCAAAGCCCTTTTGCGACGCGCTGCTCCTTGCCATGATCCGGGGGCTTCTACGGTCACGCGACGAAGCCCGCGCGGCCCTTATATCGGATGAAACCCGCTCCGCGCTCGGTTTTGCGGAAAGCTGTGCCGGGTTTGAACCGGCGGGTTCCGTGGCCATCGTATGTGATGACGAGCTCAGCGGCCAGAGGTTCGGACAGCTCTTGAACGGGCTACGGGCCGGACAGGCCATAACGATGACCCCGACAGAGGCGCTTGAACTGCGCGGCAAAGCCATTCCCGATCTCTTCGTTCTCGATGCCCGTGCCACCCCGGCACGGAGCACTGGAGAGGCGGTTTATCAATTAATTGCCGATCTTCGCAGCCGAACGGAAACCCGCAACGCCGCCCAGCTTGTGATCTTGCCGGCAGGGGCTGCGACAATGGCCGCAATGGCCCTTGATCTCGGCGCAAGCGCGACGGCCTTCTCGGACGAGGCGCCGGAGGAAATGGTGCTCCGCTCGCGCACCTTGCTTGCGCGCAAGGCCAAACAGGATCGTATGCGCGACACCCTGCGGTCCGGTCTCGAAGCGGCGGTGACAGACCCTCTCACCGGCCTTTACAACCGCCGCTATGCGATGTCTCACCTTGCAGGACTTGCCGAAAGGGCCGTTGAAACCGGACGCAATCTTGCGGTGATGGTCCTAGATATCGACCACTTCAAACGCATCAATGATACGTATGGCCATGTCTCTGGCGACCAGGTTCTGATTGGTGTGGCGGATATCCTTCGACGCAATCTGCGCGCAATTGATCTAGTGGCGCGGATCGGGGGCGAAGAATTCCTGATCGCCATGCCCGAAGCATCGGCCGAGGCGGCCCGCGCCGCGGCAGAACGGCTTCGACAAAAGATCGCCATGTCGGATTTTGGCAGCACTGACGCGGGCGCCCTGAAGGTGACGCTATCGGTCGGCATAGCCCTTGGAACTGCCGATCAGGTTGTGGGCGGAAGATCGGGGATCGAAGACCTGATCCAAAGCGCTGATACCGCGCTCTATCGCTCCAAAGCCGCGGGTCGGAATATCGTGACGCTTGGTCAGACGGCGGCCTGACCCTCAGTCGTCGTCGTGACCGTCCCACTGGCGCGACAGCCGACGCGCGAAGATTTGGCGTTGCTCCAGGCTCATCGACGCGATCCGGCGCAGCAACAGATCCTGCCCGACCTGCATCACCTGAACACCACGCTCGCGTTCTTTGGCAAAGATCCTGCCCAGTGCCGCGGGGTCAAACGGCTCGGCCACCAGAGCATCGAGAAAGGCGGCCCTGATCCGGCTCATGTCTTGCGCGCCGGTTCGCCCGATCTCGGGGCGCTCGCGAAGTTCGCCGGCAAGACCGCGTCGATCCTCGATCGACATGGCCCGGGCAAATGGCCCCAGATCGGCACTAAAGCCACCCCGACCGCTCATATGACGGCCCGAAGCAAGGCCGCCCGCAATCATGCCGACGATCAACACGTTGAACGCCAGCGAAACGCCCAGAGCGATCCGCAGGCTGCGGTTGCCGCTCTTGGTCGGCTGTGGCTGTCCTTCGCCGGTGGTCTGTTTGGTGTCGTCCGTCATATTTAGATCCCCATCCCAAGGACATCATCGGCCGAAAAGACCTGCAATGTCACGCTGCTCCCGAAGAACACATCCGTCACGGTCTCAAGCGCCGCGGGGGGCGCGATCCCAAGCCAGACGCCCGCCGCGGCCACCGCCGCAAGGCCGCCGGCGCCGGCCCAGCCGCCAAGGGCGGCCCAGAGCGGCGACATGAAGCCCGAAGCGCCGCGCGGCTGCGGGCGCGCGGCTGCCGATGCCTGCACGTTTGCCGCATCCGCCAGAACCCGCGCCAAAAGGTCCGCCGAAGGCTCGGCCTTTTTGCCGGCCACGTCGGCTAACATAGCGTCAAGCGCGTCCATCTCTGTCTTGTCCGGTTCAATCGTCATCTTCGATCCCCAGTTCCTCTCGGCGGCCCGCCAATATCAAGGCGAGCCCCCTTTTTCCACGCGCGGTCAGGCTTTCAACCGCTTCGACCCCAATCTCCATCACGGCGGCAATCTCGGGGTTCGACAGGCCCTCCAGATGGCGCAGCGCCACCGCCTCGGCCTGTCTTGGCGGTAATTGCGCCAGCGCATCGCTCAGCGCCTTGGCCCTTGCCTCCGACTGCATCCGCGCCGTGACCGAGGGCGCCGTGTCGAGCGGCTCGGCCACAGCATCAAGCGGCACCGAGCGTTTCCGGCGGCGCAGCCGGTCGGTGCACAGATTGGCGGTGACCCGATAAAGCCAGGTCGAGACCTGCGCCTCGCCCTGCCGCCATTCGCCCGCGATCCGCCAGAGCCGCATCATGGCCTCTTGCGCCACATCCTCGGCCTCGGCCCTGTCGCCCAGCATTCGCTGCGCCTGCGCCAGCGTCCGCGACAAGAGCCGCTCGGCCAAAAGCTGCGCCGCCCCCGCATCGCCGTTGGCGAAGGCGATGAGAAGAGCCGCGTCTGGCGCTTCGGTCTCGGGGCTCAACTTGTTCATAGGTCCGAGTGCTACTCCTATCCGCCAGAGCGGACAACCACGGCGGGAGGGCTGTCACCCTGTCCGCCAGGGTTCTTGCCGTATCAGTTGTTGCCGCCACCGAACCAGCCGCCGAAGAAGCCGTGGCCGCCCGGACGACCGCCCCTCATGCCCCGGTGTTCGCCGTCGTCGTCATGGTCGCCCTGCATCCCGTGCCCGTCGCCACCGCGCTGACCCATGCGCTGCCGCATCTGGCCAAGACGTTCGGTCACAAGGTCGAACTCTTCCTGACTGACCGCGCCATCGCCGTTGATGTCCATGATCGCGAACATCCGCTCAAGGCCGGCACCGTCGGCGTCTGCGGGCTTCATCTCGTCGGCCTGGACCAGGCCATCCTTGTTGGCATCAAGTCGGGTGATCATCTGTGCGGCCATCGCGGCAACGCGATCCTGCATTCGCGCCATCATCATCGCTGTCATTTCTTCGGCGCTGAGGCCGCCGTCACCATCGGTATCGGCAGAGGTAAAGTGATTTGCCGGGCGCGCGGAGAGCTCCTCAAGGGTCAGCTGCCCGTCGCCGTTGGCATCAAGATCGGTGAAGGAAAGCTGAGCCATGCGCGGGCCGCCAGCCATGCCCATGCCGCCCATATTGCCCTTGCCGTGCGTCTCCGCGAAGGCCACCGAGCCGAGGAGCGTCGCCGCGACCGTTGTCAGAACCAAAACCTTTTTCATCTTTCTTCCTTTCAATGTACCGTGTGCGACAGGCCATCTTCGCCGTCGTTCTCCCCTGATACGCATCACCGGCGAGGTTCCGTCGCGGCACAGGGAGAATTCTTGGGGCCTGCGCGACATGGGGCCGCAAGGACAAAGTTTCCTCTTCCTTTGCTGGGCACGGGGGCGCATTTGGAGGCTTCACTCAGGAGCAATTTCTACTCTCATGTCCTTTTCGCCCGACGATCTTCCGGCCCATAGCCATGACGAAGCAGAGTATCGCCCGATGCGCCCCGCGATGCTGCGCGGGTTGCGGCGGCGCTGTCCGTCCTGTGGAGAGGGGATGATGTTCAAGGGCTACCTCAAGGTGGCCGACCGTTGCCCCGTCTGCCGCGAGGATCTGAGCCAGCATCGGGCCGACGATGGGCCGGCCTATCTCACGATCCTGATCGTCGGCCACCTGATGGCGCCTACCATCCTGTGGTTCTTCAACGCCTTCCGCCCGGATCCGCTTGTTACCTTTACCGTCTTTACGGTTGGCTGCGTGGCGCTCTCGCTCTACCTTCTGCCAAGGCTCAAGGGTATGATCGTCGCCATTCAGTGGGCCAAGAGGATGCACGGCTTCGGCAAGAGCGCCTGAGCCAGACAAGAGGCTGGCATGGACACACCCGCAATCCGCGATGCTGCGACGATCGTCGTCCTGCGTGATCGTGCGACCCGCCCCGCTGTGCTGATGGGCCAGCGTGGGGCCAATGCCTCGTTCATGCCGAGCAAGTTCGTCTTTCCCGGCGGCGCGGTGGATGCCGTCGATGCCACGGTGCCGCTGGCCGGCCCCCTGCCCGAGCCGTGCCTCAGCAGATTGGCCGAAGACAGCGCCCTTGCCCCCGCCAGCCTCGCCGCTGCCGCGATCCGCGAGCTTTGGGAGGAAACCGGCCTGATCCTCGGCGCAACAGGCAAATGGCCCGATGCCGCCCCGCGCGGCTGGCGCGGCTTTGCGGCCTCTGGCCACCTGCCCGACCCTTCGGGCCTTCAGTTCGTCTTTCGCGCCATCACCCCGCCGGGCCTGCCGCGCCGGTTCGATGCGCGGTTCTTCCTTGTCGATGCCGCAGCGCTTTCCTCCGATCCCGATGATTTCTCCGGCGCCGAGGAAGAGCTGGCGCATCTGCAATGGATTCCTTTGGACGAAGCGCGATCGTTCGATCTGCCCTTCATCACCGAGGTCGTCCTTGCCGAGATCGCGGGCCGCATCCACGATCCCGCCCCGCCCGCGCTCGTGCCCTTCTTCCGCAACGATGACGAGGCTGGGATCGTCGCCCGATTGGGTCTGATTGACCGCGACGACTAGGCCGCGAGGATCAGGAGCAGGACCGATCCGCCCAGAAGGGCCATCCCCTGCCATTCGCGGCGGGTTATCCGCTCGCCGAACACGAGCCAGCCGACCACAAGCGAAAACGCCATCTCAACCTGCCCGACCGCCTTCACATAGGCCACGTTCTCAAGCGCGAAGGCGGTGAACCAGCAGAGCGATCCAGCCATGCTGGTGAGGCCCACAAGACCGGCGATGCGCCACGCCCTCAGCACGCGCATGACCTCCCCCGGCTCACGCCAGAGAAGCCAGAGCCCCTGCGCGATCAACTGGGACGCGGTCACGCAGGCCAGTGTGACGACCGCCCGCTGGAAGGCGTCGCCGCTGCCCAGCGCCAAGGCGGCGCCGCGATAGCCCACGGCAGAGATCGAGAAGAGAACCCCCGAGGCGATCCCGAGCCCCGCGGCACGGTTGAAGAGGCGCGAAAGGCCCTTGCCGGTGGCGGCGGGCGGATCGGAAAGCAGGATCACCCCGAAAAGCCCGATCACGATGGCGGCGAGGCCGAGGTTGGACACCCATTCGCCAAGGAGAAGGAAACCGACCCCCACGCTCATCAGAACTTCGGTATTCTTGAAGGTCGTGCCCACGGCAAAGTTGCGGTGGCTGAAGAGGGCCACGACACACATCGTCGCCACGATCTGCGCCGCCCCGCCGGAAAGTGCGAAAAGCCAGAAGCGGAGGGAGGTCTCGGGGATCGCCTGCCCCGTGCCCCGCGAATAGGCGAAGGCGGCCAGCGCCACGAGAGGGGCCGAATAGACGAACCGCGCGAAGGTTGCCCCGCCGGTCGAGAGGCGCGTGGCGCGCAGCTGCTTTTGCAGCATGAAGCGTACCGTTTGCGCTAGCGCGGCCCCGAGGCTGAGGAAAATCCAGGCGTCCATGGGCGGGGTTATGCCTGTGCGGCCCTAGCGGCGCCAGAGCGGATGTGGCACCGGATCCTTGGCCCTCCAGAAATAGCGGGCGAAAACCTCAGCATAGGAGCGATAGCGATAGCCTTCGTTGCGCTTGAGATAGCCCTCGGGATCGGCCCGATACATGGCGGGCAAGCGATACCACGGCACCTTGGGGTGGGCGTGGTGGACGACGTGCAGGTTGTTGTTGAGGAAAAGAAGCGCGAGCGGCCCGCGATCCTCGATGATCACCGTGCGGGCACGAGATTTCTCGTGGGCGCGGTGTTCGAGGAAGGTGCGGATCTTCAGAAGCGAGAGGCTCGCGTAGGCGCCGATGAGATAGGCCCAAAGCGGCATCGGCGAGAGAAGGACAAGCCAGACCACCAGCGCCGCCGCGGGGATCTGCAAAAGCCAGCTTTCAAGGATGCGCCGGTCGCCCCTGCGGATCGCGGCCACATCGCCGCGCAGCCAGAACACATGGCCGATCATCGGCCCGACCGTCAGCCGCCCGAGCATGGTGTTGTTGAACCGCAAAAGGCGCTGGAGCCAAGGCGCCAGTTTCTCCCAATCGCCCGGATCCATGTAGTTGCTCTCGGGATCGTCGTAGGGATCGGTCAACAAAGGATCGTTGTGGTGGGCAAGGTGGCTATCCTTGAACCGCAGGTAGGGTACGCAAAGGTCGAGCGAGGGGAAGACCAGCGTGGCATTCCAGAAGGCGCTTTTGAAAGGGTGGCCGTGGATCACCTCATGAGACAGCGAGGAATGCTGGGCGGCGGTGATCGCCACCAGCGCCACCGCCAGCCAGAGGCTCACCTCAGGCAG
This sequence comes from Marivivens sp., assembly GCA_023254495.1. Taxonomy (GTDB): domain Bacteria; phylum Pseudomonadota; class Alphaproteobacteria; order Rhodobacterales; family Rhodobacteraceae; genus RFZI01. The sequence goes on from JALRLK010000073.1 coordinate 8,166, forward strand.
CACGAACACGGCAACCGCCCAGACCGCATAGGTGGCCGCAAGCAACGCAATCGTCGGCCATTCCGCCAACAAGGTCTGATTTTTCATGGTCTGTCCCGTGGTGCCTGTCCCGGCGCCTATACAGAAATTATCACGCCCTCATATGCGCGGCAATCCGGCTCAGATTTGGGGATCGGGATTTACTGTGTGGCCATCCACCGCAATCATTTGGCCCGAGACGAAGCGGGCCGCATCCGAGGCGAGGAAAAGCGCCATATTGGCGATGTCACGCGCCTCGACAAAGCTCTGCATCGACGTGCCCTTGGCATAACCCTCATAGACCTGATCGCGGGTCATGCCCTTGGCCTTGGCCTCGGCCTCGAGCACCGCCTCCATCCGCGGCCCTTCAACCGAACCGGGCAGGATCGCGTTGGCGCGGACACCGAAGGGCCCAAGCTCCATCGCCACAGTCTTCATCAGCCCGTGCATCCCCCACTTCGCCGCCGCATAGGGGGCACGGTTGGGATAGCCGTAGGCGCCTGCGGTCGAGGAGGTGAAGATCACCACGCCCGACCTTTGCCGCTCCATAATGGGGCTTGCGAATTTCGCCGCGAGGAAGGCGCCGTCGAGGCAGACGGCCAGACAGGCCCGCCAATCCTCAAGCGCGATATCGGCGACCCGCGCCGTTGGCCCTTTGGTGCCCGCATTGGCGCAAAGCACATCGAGGCCGCCCCAGACGGCCTCGAGCTTGGCGAAAAAGGCCGCCATCTGCCCCTCGTCCGAAACATCGACCACATCACCCCGGATCGTATCCGGCAGCGCGGCGATGGCGCCTGCGCTCACGTCCGTGACCCAGACCTCATGGCCCGCGGACACAAAAACATCGGCGATGGCGCGGCCGATGCCGCCCGCACCCGCCGTGATGAGAACCCGGTTCATGCCCGCTTGCCCACGGCTGCGCCCGCGCCTTCCGGCATCGGCAGGCCCTTGTGGGCGCTCGCAATCTTCTCAAGCGCTGCGGCCACCCGCGGCGCGGGGACGGAGGCCTTGCGGGTCTCGAGGCTGACGTGGATCAGCATATGCTCGCCCGTGGCGCAGAGGCGGTCGCCCACGTACATCCGGTGGAAGAGGTGCATTTTCTTGCCCTCGCCAAGGATCACCTGCGTCTCGACATGGATGCGCTTGCCGGCATGGACCTCGTCGATATGGCGGATATGGGTCTCGGCCGTGAAATAGCTGCCGCCCGAGGAAATATACTCCGCCGAGCAACCGACCATGAGCATGAGCCGGTCGGTCGCGTCGCCGAAGGCCTGAAGATAGCGGGCCTCGTTCATGTGGCCGTTGTAGTCGGTCCAGTCGAGCGGCACGGCACGATCCACGGTGACGACGGGCTTCGACAGGTCGGCCACATCGTCGAGCGTTTCAGGCAGGCGGCTGATCCGCTTGTCTTGAGCGTTGAGGAGCTTGCCCGAGCCCCAGTTCTGCGCCTTGAGGCCCCGCATGATCGTCACGAGGTTGTTGTCGCGGATCCGCTCTAGCTCGCGGATCGAATAGGCGCCCGACTGCTCGTCGGACTGGTTCGCCACCGCGTTGATGAGATCGTCGGTCAGCTCGGGCACGTCCATTAGCTTGGTCCAGGGCCACGAGAGACAAGGGCCGAACTGGGCGATGAAATGGCGCATACCGGCCTCGCCACCGGCGATGCGGTAGGTCTCGAAAAGGCCCATTTGCGCCCAGCGCATCCCGAAACCATAGCGGATCGCGTTGTCGATCTCTTCGGTCGTGGCGATGCCGTCCTTGATGAGCCAGAGCGCCTCGCGCCAGACGGCCTCGAGGAAGCGGTCGGCGATATGGGCGTCGATCTCTTTGCGGACGTGCAGGGGATAGCAGCCGATCGAGGTCAGGACATCCTTGGCCGCAGCCACCACATTGGCGGGATTGGCATCCGAAGGGACAAGCTCGATCAGCGGCAGGAGGTAGACCGGATTGAACGGGTGGGTCACCACAATCTGCTCGGGGCGTGCGGCGTTTTCCTGAAGCTCGGAGGGTTTGAACCCCGAGGTCGAGGAACCGATGATCGCGTCCGTGGCGCAGGCCTGCTGGATCGACTGATAGACCTTGTGCTTGATATCGAGCCGCTCCGGCACGCTTTCCTGAATCCAGCTCGCGCCCTCAACGGTCTCGCCGATGGTCTCATGGAAGCTCAGCCGGCCCTCGTCCGGCAGCGCCACATCCGACAGGCCCGGCAGCGAGCGGCGGGCATTGGCAAGCACCTCGCCGACCTTGCGCTCGGCCTCGGGATCGGGGTCGAACACCCGCACATCCCACCCCATGAGCATGAACCGCGCGGCCCATCCGCCGCCGATCACACCGCCACCGATAATTGCTGCTGTCTTGGTCATGGTTGTCTCCTTCAGTGCCCGAGGCGCACCAGCGCCGCCGGATCGTATCCGTTGAAATCAAGAATGCGTTGTGCGGCAACCCAGCGATCCATCGGGATCGTGGCATCGCGATTGATAACCCAGCCAAACCGGCCCTGCGGCTCGCCGATCACCGCTGTCCTGTAGCCCTCGTCGACCCACAAGACCCAAAGCGCGGTCGGACCGACGCCATCGAGCGTGGTTTCAAAGCGCCCCACGTCGAGCGCGCGAAGCGGGGCTTGGTCATGGCGAGAGGGGGCGGCGGCGGTCCGGCAGGTCCGCTCCAGAGATGCGAGCGCGATCAGGAGGTCAATCGTCTCGCAATCGGCCTCGAAGGGTGTCGGAAAATAGCCGACAATCGCCCAATCGCCGCTCATCCGCGGAATATCGAGAACAGCCTTCGACGAGATGACGCTATCGGAATTACGATAGGAGCCGGCAGGAACGCACCCCGCCAGCCCCAAGGCCACCCAAAGGAGGATCCCACGCAGCCTCATGCCGCGCAGGCCATTGCTACAGGGCGACGAGCTCGAGAGCGCTCAGATCGTAGCCATTGGCAACCAAGGCCGCGGTCGCGCGATCGAATTTCGCCTGCGAGATCGTCTTGGTGCGCGACAGGATCCAGCCCGTCTTTCCGTTGGGCGAGCCAACCACGGCCATCGAGTAATCTGGCTCGAGATGGATCACCCAATAGTCGCCTACAATGAAGGGCAGGAAGGAGACAAAGCCCACCTCGAGCTTGCCATCGCTGACCAGCTCGGCAGTTCCTTCCGAGACCCGCAGAGGCCCGTCCACGGCCCCTTCGTGACAGGAATTGACCACGCGCACCTTGCCGTCGGGCTTCATCGAATATTCGGCCGTCACCCCCGCACAGCCATTCTCGAAGCTGAAGGGATAGCAGGCAATCTCGTACCAAAGCCCGAGATAGCGCCCTAGGTCGAAGCCCGTAACGGTCTGCATCGGAACCGTCTTGTCGCGGTAGGCGGCCTGCGCCTGCAAAGGCGACAGTGCCACTATCGGGAAAGCCAGCAGAGCCAGACGTATCGGGAAAGACCTCTCTCTTACACGGAGCCGCCCTTATGTCGGCCCGTTTGCAAAGGTCTACGCTGCGGCGGCCCCGCCGGATCATTCTTGCGCCGATCAGCTACGGGCAGCAGGTGCGCGCTTGGTCAGGCCAAGCTTCTGGCGGACCTCTTCCGGCCCGATCACCCGCGCGCCCATGTTCTCGACAATGTTGGCCGCCCGCTCGACAAGCTGGGCGTTGGTCGCAAGCTGGCCTTTGCCGAGCCAGAGGTTGTCCTCAAGCCCCACGCGCACGTTGCCGCCCGCCAGAACCGCCGCCGCCGCATAGGCCATCTGGTTGCGCCCCAAGGAGAAGGCCGAGAAGGTCCAATCCTGCGGCACGTTGTTGACCATTGCCATGAAAGTGTTGAGGTCGTCCGGCGCACCCCACGGAACGCCCATGCAAAGCTGCACAAGCGCCGGCCCGTGCAAAACGCCATCTTCGACGAGCTGCTTGGCATACCAGAGGTGGCCCGTGTCAAAGGCCTCGATCTCGGGCTTGACGCCGAGATGGGTCATCATCCGGCCCATTGCCGTGAGCATCCCCGGCGTGTTGGTCATCACATAATCGGCCTCGGCAAAGTTCATCGTGCCGCAATCGAGGGTGCAGATCTCGGGCAGACATTCAGCCACATGCTCGACCCGGGCCGAAGCGCCGATCATGTCGGTCGCGGGGCTCAGGGCCATCGGGTTCTCGGTCGGCCCGAAGATGATATCGCCGCCCATGCCTGCGGTGAGGTTGAGAACCACATCCACCTCGGCCTCGCGGATCCGCTCGGTCACTTCGCGATAGTATTCGACCTTGCGCGAGGGCTTGCCGGTTTCGGGATCACGCACATGGCAATGGACGATCGCCGCACCGGCGCGCGCCGCCTCGATCGCGCTGTCGGCGATTTCCTTGGGCGAGCGCGGGACGTGCGGGCTGCGGTCCTGGGTGGCGCCCGATCCGGTCACGGCACAGGTGATGAAAACCTCACGGTTCATTTGCAGGGGCATGGGGGATCTCCTTGATGAGTCGACCAAGTATCCCGCAGCTTGCGCATTCTCGCTTTCCGTTTTACGCAATCTTCTTGATGAATAGCGCAAGCCCCCTCTTCCCGAGATACGATCCCGCCGGCGAGCGCCCGCTCTCGGTCGGCATCCTTGTGCTTGACCAGACCAATATGCTTTCGCTGGCCGCCGCCGTGGACCCGATGCGCGCCGCCAACCGCCGCGCCGAACGGCGCCTCTTCGACTGGCGGTTCCTTACCGCCACCGACCTCCCCGCCCAGATCACCGCAGGCTTCCCGATCACCGGCCAGCCTATCGCCGCAGCCGAACCGCCCGACCTCCTCCTGATCCTCGCGAGTTTCCGCATCGCCGAGCAGACAACCCCGGCACTGACGGCCCAACTCCGCCGCATCGCCCGCGCCGGATCGGCGCTCGCCGGCGTCGATGGCGGCTCTCAGCTCCTCGCCGCCTCCGGCCTCCTCGACGGCCTCGCCGCCACCACCCACTGGGAAGACCTCGACGATTTCGCCATCCGCTACCCACGGGTTCAGGTGGTGCGCGACCGTTTCCGCATCTCGGGCCGGATGCTGACAACCGGCGGCGCCAGCCCCTGCCTCGACATGATGCTCCACCTCATCGGCCGCCTGCACGGGCGCGACCTCGCCGCCCGCGTGGCCTCGGCCTTCATCTACGATCCGGTCCAGTCCGGCGACGCCCCCCAACGCCTCGTCCCAACGGCCACCCTCGCCCGCCGCGACCCGCTCATCGCCCGAGCCATCGCCCGCCTCGAGGCGGAACTCGACACGCCCCCCTCGATCGCAAACCTCACGCAAAGCCTTGGCGTCTCCCGCCGCCTTTTCGAACAACGCTTCCGCACCGCCACCGGCCGCTCGCCGCACGCCTTCGGCCTCGCACTCCGCCTCTCCGAAGCCCGCCGCCTCGCCACCGACACCGACCAACCCGTGCAAGACATCGCGCTAGCCACAGGCTTTTCCAGCCACGCCGCCTTCGCGCGTGCCTTCAAAGCCGCCTACCAAACCTCGGTCAGCCAGCTCCGCCGCGCCCGCGGCCAGCGCCTCTGATCTTCTTTTGGCCGAAAATACTCCGGGGGAGCGCCGCAGGCGCGGGGGCAGAGCCCCTCTTCAATAAGGCATCGGATGCTGCCGATGGGCCGCCTCGAGATCTTTGATCACCTCTTTGCCCAAGACCAAATCCTTGCCGGCAAGGATATGTGCAAGCTGCGCCGAGGTCGTCGCCCCAAAAATTGCCGAAATCGGGAAGGGCCGGCTGCGCTGCCAGGCGATCGCCATATGCACCGGATCGAGCCCATGCTTGGCCGCCACATCGAGATAGGCCTGCACCGCGGGGAAAACCCGCTCGGTCTTGCGCCCGCCGAGATTGCCGTTGTTCGCCATCCGGCTGCCCTCAGGGATCGCTCCATTTTGATATTTGCCGGTCAAAAGCCCCGCCGCGAGCGGCGAGAAGGACAGAAGAGTGATGTCCTCCATTACCGAGGTCTCGGCCATATCGGTGTCATAGAGGCGGCAGAGGAGCGAATATTCGTTCTGCACCGTCGCCACGCGCGGCGCACCGATCTCTTCGGCCAGCGAAATCCAGTGCAGGGTGCCCCACGCCCCCTCATTCGACAGGCCAAAAGCCCGCACCTTGCCGGCCTTTACCATCTCGGCCATCGCCTCGAGCACCTCGACTATATGCTCGACCACTTCCCCCCGCCGCTTGCCGCGCGGGTCGTAATGCCAGTTCTGACGGAACATATAGGAGCCGCGCATGGGCCAGTGCAGCTGGTAGACGTCGATCACATCGGTCTTGAGCCGCCTCAGCGAGGCATCCACAGCCTCGCGCACGATCTTGCCGTCATAGCCCCGCCCGTCGCGGACCATCTGTGTATCGCCCGAGACCTTGGTGGCAATCACCGTCTCCGCCCGGCGGCCCGACTTGGCGATCCAGTTGCCGATCACCTCTTCCGAACGCCCCACAGTCTCTTTGCGCACCGGATTGACCGGATACATCTCGGCAGTGTCGATGAAGTTCACGCCCGCCTCGAGGCTCATGTCGATCTGGCGGTGGGCGTCGTCCTCCGGCGTCTGGTTGCCAAAAGTCATCGTGCCAAGGCACAGATCGGGCACCCGGATATCGGTCCGGCCGAGGGTGAGGGTCTTCATGTCGGGGAAATCCTTCGTCTTTGGCGCCCCTCGGGGCGCGGGTCGCCGGCCAAGATGCGCATTGGCCGGCGACATGGTCAAGTCAGGTCAGGGCCGGATCAGCACCCAACCGTCCATTGCGAGCTCCATGGCGCGAACGATGCCACCGGGAACCACGCTGACGCCTTCGATCAGCGGCGGAGCCGCGCCTTCCTTCTTCGTCATGCCGGCAATCGTGTTGCCGCAGGCCGAGAAGGTCAGGTTGGGAACGCTGGTGACAAAGGCCGCAACACGGGCGGCTTCGGAGGACGTGTCAGAACGCAGAAGATGTAAACCGGCGTTCCAGGCCACAATCTCGATCTCGTAATCGTTGCCCGCTTCAAGCATCGCAGCCGAGAAGTTCGACGCGTTGTTCAATACTTTCGTGAAAGTGCCTTCATCATTGTCGCTCACCTGGAGGACAAGACGCCAAACGCCATCACCGCTCGCAGCCGCCGGCGTGCCGACAAGCGCCACGACAAAGGCAAACGCCATCAGAATCTTGCTTAAGATCTTCATGTAGTTCTCCCTGTTTGTCTGAGTTGTTCAGTTCAATCATGTTATGCGATTACGTCGATATGACAACTTTATTCGGCACTTCCGAAACGACCTAGGCTGACGCAAACAGCCTAGCCGGCCCTTTTGATCGGCCCTAGTTTTGCCCCATGCGGATCATTTTGGCTTTTGCCTCCCTTTTCCTCTCGGTCGTCCTGCTACAGATTTCGTCCGGCGCCGTCGGTCCGCTCGATGCGCTCACTGGCCTAGCGTCAGGCTTCTCCAAACCCGAAGTCGGCTTTCTCGGCTCCGCGCATTTTTTCGGCTTTTTCATCGGTTGCTGGTGGGCGCCGCGCCTTCTGGGCGATGTGGGCCACGCCCGCTCCTACGCCAGCTTCACCGCGATGGGCGCGATTGGCCTTGCCGCGCATATCACCGTGACCGACCCCAACTGGTGGGCCGCTTTCCGCGTGTTGCAGGGGGTCTGCGTCGCGGGCTGCTATACGGTGATCGAGTCGTGGCTGCAGGCCAAGGTGACGAACGAGACCCGTGGGCGGACGATGGGCGTCTACCGCATCCTCGATGTGGGCGCCTCGCTCATCGCGCAAGGGATGATCGGCTATCTCGCCGATATGCAGACCTATCTGGCCTACAACCTTCTGACGATGATCTGCTGCGCCTCGCTCCTGCCGATGGCGATCAGCCGCGCCGAACAGCCGCTCACCCCCGCTGCCACGCGCCTCCGCCCCTCGATCGCCTGGGCGCGCTCGCCCTTGGCGACCGCAGGCGTGATCGTCGCGGCCCTGTCGGCGGCATCGTTCCGCATGGTCGGCCCGATTTACGGGCAAGAGGTCGGGCTGACCCCCGACCAGATCGGCATCTTGCTTGCAAGCTTTGTCGCGGGCGGGGCCATCGCGCAATATCCGGTCGGCTGGTTTGCCGACAAGTTCGACCGCCGCTGGGTCTTGATCTGGCTTTCGGTCGCGGCGGTCGCGGCCTGCGGCCTGACCGTCCTCATCGCCGGACAGGGAACCACCGCGATCCTGATATCGGCGGCGATCTTCGGTTTCACCACCTTCCCGATCTATTCCGTCTCCTCCGCCCACGCGCATGATTTCGCCACCGACGAGGAACGTGTCGAGCTTTCGGCGGCGCTGATGTTCTTCTATGCGGTCGGCGCAATCGGTGCGCCATATACCGCCTCGGCACTAATAGAGGTCTTCGGGCCTGGAGCGCTCTTTGCGCTCATTTCGGTCGGGCACATCGCGCTGGTGGTCTTTGGCATCGTGCGAATGCGGGCGCGTCCGACCCGGACCCTCAAGACACCCTACGTCTATGCGCCGCGCACCTCATTCGTGATCGGGCGCCTTTTGGGTCGCAGCCGCGATAGCAAGCACTAGAAGCCGAAAGCCAAACCCATCCGGAGCGAGGTTACGTCCGGGCCATAGTCAGGCACACGATCGACGATCATTTCGAAACGCAGCGAGGCGGCGTCTGTCAGGCCATAGTCCGCACCGATGCCGAGGTTGATGCCTTCGACAACTCCGCCCCCAAAGAGATCAAATTGCGAGAGGCCGAGGCTGCCGAAGAGCCCGAAACTGCCAAGCTCTTGCCACACCATGCCCCGGACCCGCGTCGCCTCGAAAGGGTCTCCGTCCCCAAAGCCGCGGGCCAGTTCTGCCCCAAAGCTCAGGGCTCCTTCGCCGAAACGCACACCGGCATAGGCCGCAAGGCCGCTTTGCCCCTCGCCGACAAGGGCATAATCGTAGGAAATGCCGCCGTAAAAATCCTGTGCTTGTCCGAGAGCGGGAACGGCGATAAGGCCGATCTCAAGCTGAAACAGAACGAGGGCTAGCGCGCGACGCATCGCTCATCTCCTTGGCCCCACGCGATCACTGTAACCCGATTCCCGGTAAACGAGTCATCAATTCTAGAGATTTTCGGCACAAACCCCGTCTGGCCTTGCCACGGCAGAGCGTTTATGAGTGCGCCAAACCCGAAGGAAGATCCATGGCCCGCCATCTCATCACCTCTGCGATCCCCTATATCAACGGGATCAAGCACCTCGGCAATCTCGTCGGATCGCAGCTTCCGGCCGACCTTTATGCCCGCTACCTGCGCGGCCGCGGCCATGAGGTTCTGTTCCTCTGCGCCACCGACGAGCACGGCACCCCCGCCGAGCTGGCCGCAGCCAAGGCCAAGAAGCCGGTGGCCGAGTATTGCGCCGAGATGCACGGGGTTCAGACAGAGATCGCCAAGGGCTTTCGCCTGTCGTTCGATCATTTCGGCCGCTCGTCCTCAGCCCAGAACCACAAGCTGACCCAGCATTTCGCGGGCCGCCTCAAGAAGGCCGGCCTCATCCGCGAGGTCAGCGAGAAGCAGATGTATTCCCACGCCGACGGTCGCTTCCTGCCCGACCGCTATATCGAGGGCACCTGCCCCAACTGCGGCTTTCAAAGCGCCCGTGGCGACCAGTGCGACAACTGCACCAAGCAGCTCGACCCCGTCGACCTTATCAATCCCCATTCGACCATCTCCGGCTCGACCGATCTGGAGATGCGCGAGACCAAGCATCTCTACCTGCGCCAGTCGACGCTGAAGGATCAGCTTGAGGCGTGGATCGACTCGAAGAGTGACTGGCCGGTTCTGACCACCTCGATAACCAAGAAATGGCTCAACGATGGCGGCGGGCTTCAGGATCGCGGCATCACCCGCGATCTGGATTGGGGCATTCCGGTGCGTGATGGCGAGAAGGACTGGCCGGGCATGGAAGGCAAGGTCTTCTACGTCTGGTTCGACGCGCCCATCGAATACATCGCCTGTTCGCAGGAATGGGTCGATGCGGGCAAAGGCAACGATTGGGAACGCTGGTGGCGCACCGACAAGGGCGCAGGCGACGTGACCTATACCCAGTTCATGGGCAAGGACAACGTGCCGTTCCATACGCTCTCGTTCCCCGCGACGATCCTTGGCTCGGGCGAGCCGTGGAAGCTCGTGGATTACATCAAGTCGTTCAACTACCTGAACTATGACGGCGGCCAGTTCTCGACCTCGCGCGGGCGCGGCGTCTTCATGGATCAGGCGCTGGAAATCCTGCCCGCCGATTACTGGCGCTGGTGGCTTCTGAGCCATGCGCCGGAAAGCTCGGATGCTGAGTTCACATGGGACAATTTCCAAGCCTCGGTGAACAAGGACTTGGCCGACGTTCTGGGCAATTTCGTAAGCCGCATCACTAAATTCTGCCGCTCCAAATTCGGCGAGGTCGTCCCCGAGGGTGGCACATATGGCGCGCAGGAAGAGGCGCTGATCGCCGATCTTACCGCCCGCGTTGCCGCCTATCAGGGCACGATGGACGCGATGGAGGTACGTAAATCCTCGGCCGAGTTGCGGGCGATCTGGGTTGCGGGCAACGAATACCTGCAATCGGCCGCCCCGTGGTCGACCTTCAAGGATGACCCCGAGAAAGCCGCCATACAGGTGCGCCTCGGGCTCAACCTGATCCGGTTCTATGCGGTCCTCTCGGCCCCCTTCATTCCCGATGCCTCGGCGACGATGCTGGCCGCGGGGCAGGTGCATGGTGGGATTGCACAAGGCGCCGGCCAAGCGTTGATGGAACATGTCGCCTTTGACGAAAGTGGCCAATTGCTGACTGCTACGTTTATGGATTATGCGATGCCGCGCGCAAGTGATATGCCGATGATCAATCT
>JALRLK010000083.1 GCA_023254495.1 Marivivens sp.
AACTGCGCTCACCGCCTCTGGTCGTGGAACTGCTGCTCCGCCGCGGGTGCCGTCTCTCCCTCGGCAGCGGCATCGCGACGTACGACGCTGACCACGAACGAGATGGCCAGGGCACTCATCGTGACGAGGAGGGCGTAGCAGGTCCACCAGGCCGCGGGCGGAGCGCCGACGGCCATGAGGATCAGGCGGGCGTTGAGCAGCAGGATGAAGCAGCCGACGACGACGCCGAGGATGCGCGCGTTGAGGAAGCGGACGACCCAGGCCGCGAGCGGGGCGGCGATGACGCCGCCGATCAGCAGCGCGACGACGATGCCCAGGTCGATGCCCGCGGTTCCCAGGCCGATGAGGAAGCCCAGGCTCGCCGCGAGCGCCACGATGAACTCCGCGGTGTTGACGGTGCCGACGACGCGCGCGGGCGAGAGGCGGCCGTCGGCGAGAAGCGTCGGCGTCGTGACCGGCCCCCAGCCACCGCCCCCGGTGGCATCGACGAACCCGCCGACGAGCCCGAGGGGATGCGCAAGGATGAAAAAGGCGGCCCGGGGGCCGCCTTGTCCGCTCAGACCTCTTCCCGGCCCGAGGCGAGGATGCACAGAAGCGTGATCACCGCCGCCGCCCCCATGTAGTAGCCCACATGGGTCAGGCCATGGTTCTGCTGCAGCCAGGTCGCGGCATAGGGTGCAAGCGAGGCCCCGAAGATCCCCGCGAAGTTGAAGGTGATCGACGACCCGGTATAGCGCACGCGCGTCGGGAAGGGCGCGGCCAGGGCTGCGCCGATCACGCCATAGGTCAGGCCCATCAGGAACATGCCCAGCGTCACGAACAGGTAAAGGCTGCCCTCGCCTCCGCCCATCAGCGGCGCCAGGAAGAACGAGAAGCCGCCGATCAGCACCGTCACGACGATCAGGGCGATGCCGCGCTCTTTACAGAGATCATAGAAGGCGCGGAGCGTTTCGGCGGGGTATTCCACGCCGGCGGGGTTGTTGGGGCTGACCAGAACGATCGCCTTTGTCCGCGCCGTAATCAGCGCGGCGGCATCCTCGGCATCCGGGATCAGGCCCGCTCGGGTGGGCAGGCAGACGGTCGTCACGCCTGACATATCAAGCCACATGCGGTGGTTGAAATAATAGGGGATCGGCAGGATCACCTCGTCGCCATCGGTGCAGAGCGTGTCGATGGCGGCGGTGAAGGCCTGATTGCAGCCCGAGGTGATGCAGACCTGCTCGGCACGCACAGTGCCGCCATAGGCCGAGGTCCATTGCGAGGCGATCTCGGCGCGCAGCTCGGGCAGGCCAAGCACTGGGCCATAAAGATGCGCCTCGGGTTCGTTCAGGGCGACCTCGGCGATGGCCCGGCGAAGGGGCTCGGGCGGGGGATTGACAGGCGCTGCTTGGCTCAAGTTGATCAGCGGGCGATCCTTGGTGAAGGTCACACCGTCAAGCCAGCGACGGGCCTCCATCACGGGCGGGGCAAAGGTTGTCGCGGTTCTGGAGGCGATCATCATCTATTCGGTCTTTCCAGATGGTTGAGTGGCGAACCTGATCTATTCGGCCTCGCGCGTCTGGCGCCGTTCGAGCCAGACAAGGGCGATCACCAAAAGATCTATAATCGTCAGCGGCAGCAAGAGCGGATCGCGCTGAACGGCAAATTCGAAAAGCTGGAACGCGACAAAGCTCGACAGCACGATCATGGCAAAATGATAGGCCCATTTCACGCGGAAGAAGAGGGTCGTCACCACGAAAATATTCAAGATGCCGTGGCCCAGAAGATAGATTGCATAAACGCCGTCGGCGCTGGGGCCCAAGGCGGCAGCCCAGTTGAAAAGCGTTCGGGCCACAGGGTCGTTGGGATCCTGCGCCAACTCGGCCCGAACCATCCAATCGACAAGTTTGGGAATCGAGCCGGTCGGCGCCAGTGTGAGGGCTAGCCCACCGATAAATTGACACGTCCCCAAAAGGCCCTGGCCAAACAGAAACAAACGATAGGCCCATTCAACAAACGGGCTAGCCTTGGGTAGAGGAGTCACTTTGATTTAGTCCTTGCCGCGATAGGGCTCGACGTATTGCAGGGCCATGTCCCAGGGGAAGAAGATCCAGGTGTCCTGGCTCACCTCGGTGATGAAGGTATCAACCTGCGGGCGGCCCTTGGGCTTGGCATAGACGGTGGCGAAATGCGCCTTGGGGAACAGGCTCCGGACGAGTTCGAGCGTTTTGCCCGAGTCCACAAGATCATCGACGATCAGCACGCCGGTCCCGTTTCCCATCATGGCCTCGTCCGGCGCATTCAAGACCTTGGCCTCGGTCTGATCCTGATGGTCGTAGGATTTGACGCTGATCGTATCGACAATGCGAATACCCAGTTCGCGCGCCACGATCATCGCAGGCGCCATGCCGCCGCGGGTGATGGCAACGACCGCTTTCCATGCGCCGTCTTCGGGACCATGGCCATCAAGCCTCCAGGCCAATGCGCGCGAGTCGCGGTGGATCTGGTCCCAGCTGACGTGAAAGCCTTTTTCATGGGGCAAACGATCGGTCATGGCAGCATTCCTCAGGTCAGGGCAATTTTCAGAGAAAATACCCGCGTTGGCAGGATATACCAGAGCGTTTCGTCCTCTCGCCCGCCGGCCATCGCCCGCTCGGCCGAGACCGGAATAAATGCGGTCGGTCTAGACCGTGGTGATGTCGGGGGAATCGACCGCCTTCATGCCGATCGCATGATAGCCCGCGTCGACGTGCAGGCATTCGCCCGTCACGCCCGAGCCGAGATCGGACAGAAGATAGAGGGCCGACTTGCCCACATCTTCGATGGTGACATTGCGGCGGAGCGGCGAGTTGTATTCGTTCCACTTCATGATGTAGCGGAAATCGCCGATGCCGCTGGCGGCCAGCGTTTTGATAGGGCCGGCGCTGATCGAATTGACGCGGATCCCGTCCTTGCCCAGATCCTCGGCCATATAGCGCACCGAGGCTTCGAGCGCGGCTTTGGCAACACCCATGACATTATAATGCGGCATGACCTTTTCGGCGCCGTAATAGGTCAGCGTCAGGCAGGAGCCGCCGTCGGGCATTATCGCCGCCGCGCGTTTCACGACGGCGGTGAAGGAATAGACCGAGATATCCATCGTCATCAGGAAATTTTCGCGGCTCGTGTCCACATAGCGGCCGCGCAGCTCGTTCTTGTCGGAGAAGCCGATGGCGTGGACGATGAAATCGAGCTGGCCCCAGGTCTTTTCAAGCGAAGAGAAGAGGGCATCGACCGAGCCCATGTCGGAGACATCGCAAGGCAGCACGATCTTGGAGCCGAGGCTCTCGGCCAAGGGATCGACCCGCTTCTTCAGCGCATCGCCCTGATAGGAAAAGGCAAGCTCGGCCCCCGCATCGGCAAGCGCCTTGGCGATGCCCCATGCGATCGACTTGTCATTCGCGAGCCCCATGATCAGGCCGCGTTTGCCCTTCATCAAATTCGTCGACATCCAAACCTCCCTTGCCTTTCGGCCCCAATTTCGATCCGGTGTAGGCGATTGGCGAGAGTGCTTCAAGACTGAGAGCGACGCTGCGTCAACCTTCGGACAGATATGAGGAGAGGCAACAAATGAGCGATCGTGAGGGCATTTTTTCGGGCGACGATCCATTCTTAATTGCGCGCCGCTGGCTGACCGAGGCGGAAGGCTCCGAGCCTAACGATCCCAATGCCATAGCTTTGGCCACGGTCGATCCTGCGGGGCTGCCGAACGTTCGGATGGTGCTCCTCAAAGAGATCGAAGACGCGGCGTTCGTCTTCTATACTAATTACGAAAGCGCCAAGGGGCAGGAGCTTGCCGCTTCGGGCAAAGCCGCCTTCGTCCTGCATTGGAAATCCCTTCGGCGCCAAATCCGCGTTCGAGGCGTAGTGAGCCGCGAGGACGGGCCGCAGGCCGACGACTATTTCCGGTCTCGTAGCCTCAAAAGCCGGCTGGGCGCCTGGGCTTCTGCTCAATCGCGCCCTCTCTCGTCCCGGGCTGCACTGGTCGCCGAAGTGGCTAGGGTGACGGCCGCGAAAGGAATCGATCCGGACCGTCCGCCGTTTTGGGGCGGTTTCAGGATTTTACCACTAGAGGTTGAATTCTGGGCCGATGGAGCATTTCGTTTGCACGACAGGTTCCGCTGGAGCCGCGATTCTACCCACGAAGCCTGGAAAATCAGCCGCCTAAATCCTTGACATTCACGCTTCGTGAACGGCATCTTCTTGAAACGGAAAGAAATTCGCCGGTGTTATCGTTGCCCCCGTGGGAGAGGGCGGTTTCGGGAGGCGCTGTAGAGAAGCCTTATGAATGTGTGAAAATATGGACATCGGTCGGATCCATCGCGGGGTCGTGAAGTGGTTTGACGTCAGCAAGGGCTTCGGGTTTGTCGTTTCGCAAAGTGGCGGGCCCGATATCCTTTTGCATGGCAATGTCTTGCGGAGTTTTGGTCACAGCTCCGTCTCGGAAGGGACCGAGATCGAGATGAACGTCGTCGAGACCGCACGTGGAATGCAGGCGACCGAAGTTCTTTCCCTGACGCCGCCTGCGGCGCGGCCAACCGCGCCTTTGGCCGAGCTTTTTGGCCTTGATGCCGAAGAAATTGAACGGCTGACACTTCACGCCGCGCGGGTCAAATGGTTCGACAAGGCCAAGGGTTTCGGTTTCGCCAACATCTTTGGCTTGGCAGAAGACATTTTCATCCATATCGAGGTCTTGCGCCGCTCGGGTCTTGCCGACCTGGCAACCGGAGAGGCGATTGGCCTGCGCATCACCGATGGCAAGCGCGGCAAGATGGCGGTTGAGGTACAAAGTTGGGACAGCGCGGTTGGGTGCGGTGGATCCTTGTCATAGCTCTCGCGGCTTCGGCTTTTGCCGTTGCCACCTTCTCTGCTGCTGACGACTGCGACGAGACCCGCGCCACCGTTTCCGGCGAGTGGGGGCGGGCCCATTTCACTGTTGTTTTGGCAGATGATCCCACCGAGCGCGCCCGCGGCCTTATGTTTGTCGAGTCCCTGCCGATGCTTGAGGGGATGCTCTTTGTCTACCCCGAGCCGCAGGCTGTCACTTTCTGGATGAAGAACACCCTGATCCCTCTCGATATGCTTTTCGTTGGTTCCGACGGGATAATCCTGTCGCTTCATGAAAACGCCATCCCCCATGACGAGACCACAATCAGTGGGGGTGAGGGTGTCAAGGCAGTGCTCGAGATCAACGGCGGCATGGCGCGCCGGCTGGGAATCACCGTTGGCGATCGGCTGCATCATCCCTTCTTTACGTCCGTTTGTGCCGGTTAGGCCTTTTCAAACCCCTTCACCCCGTCTAATCAGCAGCCGTCGGGGCGTAGCGCAGCCTGGTAGCGCGACGGTTTTGGGTACCGTAGGTCGTAGGTTCGAATCCTATCGCCCCGACCACTTCACGCAGACGAATTGCTCAATTGCCGTGACGGGTGACCTTTCGCATCCTCTGCATCTTCTCCTGCGGGCTCGACCGGACGATGGGTGGTGGCTCTGGTCTGACTGTGAGATATGTCATCCCAAACGCGGTCAACACGACGGTACTGTCGGCGGGCGTGAGCTCGTGTTTAAAAGACCGCTTCGGCGCCGATCTGGGGCTAGTCTACAAGACCCGCACGCTCTTGGGCTGCCGTATATGATTTCTTACAGAACGGCGTCCAATATAGCGTCGGGACGCTGACAAGCCCATTTTGCTTCGGTCCGCGCTGAGCCGGAAACAACACACCATCCCATGAACGCCGCCGCGAGAGAATCACGGCGGCGATTATTTTTGCCTGAAATCGAATTTGAACCAGATTCTGAACCCCGGCCGCTAAGTGTAAGGCAGGGCGTTTGTTTTCATCCCCGCCGAAAATGGGGGGGCGACGACCGTCTTCAACAGACTTATCCACAGAGCCATCCACCGGTGCCGGCACGCGAATCCCAGTCAACGGAAATTTTCGCAAGCAAGGGTAAAAATCACGTTGACCGTGCCTGTCGATCACGTCACGTTGTGGGGGCCGACAAAAGGGACACAAGATTTAGTGTCTATGCGGTGGCAGGGACAAAGACCTCAGCGAAGAGGCTCTGGTTCAAAGGAGCCGAGGACGCAGGAAGCAAAGGCTTTCCAGCGGCAGGTTGCTTGATCTTGTCATCGAGGCACTCGGGGGCGCGATGCGCCGGACTATTCAATAGGCCGCAACGTCGGCCATGCAGGGGCAAGGTGCGATGAAGATCGAACGCAATTTCACGAAAGCTGGCAAAGACGCTTATAGCGAGGTAGAGTTCCGCTCGACGTCCTCGGAGATCCGCAATCCCGATGGCAAGATCGTCTTCAAGCTCGACAACTGCGAGATTCCGGCTGACTGGAGCCAGGTCGCGAGCGACGTCATCGCCCAGAAGTATTTCCGCAAGGCGGGCGTCCCGTCCGAGGTGACCCCGGTCAAGGAAAAGGGCGTCCCGTCCTTCCTGTGGCGTTCGGTTCCGGCCGAAGGCGCAACCTTCGGCGGCGAGACCTCGGCCAAGCAGGTTTTTGATCGCCTCGCGGGCGCCTGGGCTTATTGGGGCTGGAAGGGCGGCTATTTCTCGACCGAGGCCGACGCCAAGGCCTATTACGACGAGATGCGCTTCATGCTTGCGACCCAGCGCGCCGCGCCGAACTCGCCCCAATGGTTCAACACCGGCCTGCACTGGGCCTATGGCATCGACGGCCCGGCCCAAGGCCACCACTATGTCGATTATAAAACCGGCGTTCTGACCAAATCCACCTCGTCCTACGAGCACCCGCAGCCCCACGCCTGTTTCATTCAGTCGGTCGCCGACGATCTGGTGAATGAAGGTGGCATTATGGATCTCTGGGTCCGCGAGGCACGCCTCTTCAAATACGGCTCGGGCACCGGCACCAACTTCTCCTCGCTCCGCGGCGAGGGCGAGAAGCTCTCGGGCGGTGGCAAGTCCTCGGGCCTCATGGGCTTCCTCAAGATCGGCGACCGTGCTGCCGGAGCGATCAAGTCGGGCGGCACCACCCGCCGCGCAGCCAAGATGGTTATCGTCGATGCCGATCACCCCGATATCGAGGATTTCATCAACTGGAAGGTCATTGAAGAGCAGAAGGTCGCCTCGATCGTCGCCGGCTCGAAGATGCACGAGCAGAAGCTCAACGGCATCTTTGCCGCGATCCGTTCGTGGGATGGCGCTGAAGCCGATGTCTATGATCCCAAGGTCAACGAGGGACTGAAAGAGGCGATCCGCGACGCCAAGCGCGTGATGATCCCTGAGACCTATATCAAGCGCGTCCTCGATTACGCCAAGCAGGGCCACACCTCGATCGAATTCCCGACCTACGACACCGACTGGGATAGCGAAGCCTATGCCAGCGTTTCGGGCCAGAACTCGAACAACTCGATCCGCGTGACCGACGCCTTCCTCAAGGCGGTCGAGGAAGATGGCGATTGGGAGCTGATCAACCGCAAGGATGGCAAGGTCTCGAAAACCATCAAGGCGCGCGATCTCTGGGATCAGGTTGGCCACGCCGCTTGGGCCTGTGCCGATCCGGGCATCCAGTATCACGACACGGTCAACGCTTGGCACACCTGCCCCGAAGACGGCGAGATCCGTGGCTCGAACCCCTGCTCGGAATATATGTTCCTCGACGACACGGCATGTAATCTTGCCTCGATGAACCTGCTGACCTTCTACAAGGACGGCGAGTTCCAGGTTGAGGACTATATGCACGCCACGCGGCTCTGGACGCTGACGCTCGAAATCTCGGTGATGATGGCGCAGTTCCCATCGAAGGAAATCGCCCAGCTTTCCTATGATTTCCGTACCCTTGGCCTCGGTTACGCCAATATCGGCGGCCTTCTGATGAACATGGGCCTCGGCTACGACAGCAACGAAGGCCGCGCCCTTGGCGGTGCGCTGACCGCGATCATGACCGGTGTGGCCTATGCCACCTCGGCCGAAATCGCCGGCGAGCTTGGCGCTTTCGCCAAGTTCGAGAAGAACCGCGCCCATATGCTGCGCGTGATCCGCAACCACCGCAATGCCGCCTATGGCAAGACCGACGGCTATGAGGGCCTCGCGGTCAAGCCGGTGGCCCTCGATCACAAGAACTGCCCCGACCAGCGCCTCGTGAAACTGGCGATGGAAACCTGGGACGAAGCCCTCGCCCTTGGTGAAAAGCACGGCTACCGCAACGCCCAGACCAGCGTTATCGCGCCCACCGGCACGATCGGCCTTGTGATGGACTGCGACACCACCGGCATCGAGCCCGATTTCGCGCTTGTGAAGTTCAAGAAGCTCGCCGGCGGCGGCTATTTCAAGATCATCAACCAGTCGGTTCCGGCGGCGCTTGAGGCGCTCGGCTATGGCTCGGCCCAGATCGAGGAAATCATCGCCTATGCCGTGGGTCACGGCTCGCTCGGGCAGGCGCCCGCGATCAACCACACCTCGCTCATCGGCCACGGCTTCGGTCAGGCCGAGCTCGACAAGATCGAAAGCGCGCTCAAAACCGCCTTCGACATCAAGTTCGTCTTCAACCAGTGGACCCTTGGCGAAGAGTTCTGCCAGAAGACTCTCGGCATCCCCGCCGAGAAGCTTAACGACCCGACCTTCAACCTGCTTCAGCATCTGGGCTTCAGCCGCAAGGAGATCGAGGCCGCCAACGACCACGTCTGCGGCACCATGACCCTCGAAGGCGCGCCGTTCCTGAAAGACGAGCACCTTAAAGTCTTTGACTGCGCCAACCCCTGCGGCAAGAAGGGCAAGCGTTTCCTCTCGGTCGACAGCCACATCACCATGATGGCCGCCGCCCAGTCGTTCATCTCGGGCGCGATTTCCAAAACGATCAACATGCCCAATGACGCAACGATCGAGGATTGCCAGAAGGCCTATGAGCTGTCGTGGAGCCTTGGCATCAAGGCCAACGCGCTCTACCGCGATGGCTCCAAGCTGAGCCAGCCGCTCGCCGCCGCCCTCGTCGAGGACGACGACGATGCCGCCGAGGTTCTCGCCACCGGCTCGCAGCAGGAAAAGGCTGTGGTTCTGGCCGAGAAGATCATCGAGAAGGTGATCGTCAAGGAGCTGATCCGCTCGCACCGCGAAAAGCTTCCCGAGCGCCGCAAGGGCTATACCCAGAAGGCGATCGTCGGCGGCCACAAGGTCTATCTGCGGACTGGCGAATATCAGGACGGCAAGCTCGGTGAGATCTTCATCGACATGCACAAAGAGGGCGCCGGCTTCCGCGCGATGATGAACAACTTCGCCATCGCGGTCTCGGTCGGGCTTCAGTATGGCGTGCCGCTTGAAGAATTTGTCGACGCCTTCACCTTCACCAAGTTCGAACCCGCCGGCATGGTTCAGGGCAACGACTCGATCAAACAGGCGACCTCGATCCTCGACTATATCTTCCGCGAACTGGCGGTGAGCTATCTCGACCGGACCGATCTTGCCCATGTCAAACCGGCCGGCGCTTCGTTCGACGATCTCGGCCGCGGCGAGGAAGAGGGCAAGTCGAACGTCAAGGAGCCGAGCGAAACGGCGGCCTCCAAGTCGCTCGAAGTGCTCAAGCAGATCTCCTCGACCGGCTATCTCCGCAAGCGCCTGCCGCAAGAGCTTGTCGTCCTGAACGGCGGCATGGGCGCCACGGCGCTCGCCAAAGGCACCGATCCGGTCGCCGCGCTCGAGACGCTCGTGCCCGCCGTGGCCTCGGCCTCGCTCTCGGCCGCCTCCTCGACCGCCGTGTCGAGCGGCACGGTGAGCCTCTCGGCCCGCGACAAGGCCAAGATGCAGGGCTACGAGGGCGATCCTTGCGGCGAATGCGGCAACTACACGCTGGTGCGCAACGGCACCTGCATGAAGTGCAACACCTGCGGCGGCACCAGCGGCTGCAGCTACCAGGGTCCGGCGCGGGTGCGCTCGCGCCGCCGACGTTCAGGCCGCAGGCAGAAACCGGGCGGTACACAGAATGAGCCTGAACGGCGAGACTATACGGGGGCTTCGGCCCCCGTTTTTTTCTGTGGGGCAGAGGGTTGAGG
>JALRLK010000120.1 GCA_023254495.1 Marivivens sp.
GAAGGGACCGAGAGGGCGCAGAGCTCGGCCAGTTTTTCAAGGCCAATGCGGCAATCTTCCTGCAGTTGGCGCAGGATAATCAAATCGGCCTTGTCGAGAGGAGGCATTTCGAGTTTTCCGATCAACATTTATGGGTTTCGCGCAAGATATTCTCGTAAATAGCCCAAACTAAGAGAAAACAAAGCCAAATTTCCGTGCCAAGCTGATGAGAACCGCTCGCGGGCCTGCCAGCCTATTCGGATGCATTGGAGTGGAGACTGGGGAACTGAATTGAAAATCGTCACCAACCCTTTCCGCGGCGGATCCGAGCCGCTTCACCCCGAGGCGCCCTACCCTTCGGTCGCGGCGCAGCGGGTGGCGGACCTTCTGGGCCAATGCCCGGTGCATATGGAAACCCCGCTCTGCGCCGCACCTGATCTGGCGGAGGCGGCGGGCGTGGCCGGCCTCTGGATCAAGGACGAGCGCGGGCGGATGGGGCTTGGTAGCTTCAAGGCGCTGGGGGCGGCCTATGTGATCGCCCGCCATGCGGCCGACAAAGGGGCAAAGCCCGGACGCGCGACCCTTAAGGGCGAAACTTATGTGACCGCATCGGCGGGCAATCACGGGATGTCTGTCGCCGCAGGGGCGCGGCTCTTTGGGGCGAAATCGGTGGTCTATATCGCCGAAACGGTGCCCGAAGTTTTCGCCGTGCGGCTCGCCGCCAAGGGCGCCGAGGTGCGGCGCGAGGGGGTGGATTATGCGGCCTCGATGGTTGCCGCGCAGAAGGCGGCCAAGGAGGAGGGGCTGACGCTGCTCTCCGACAGTTCGTGGGCAGGCTATACCGAGCTGCCGCACATCCTGATGGAAGGCTATCTGCAGATGGCCGCCGAGGCGGTGAAGCGGTTCCCCGGCGTGCCCACGCATATCTTTCTGCAAGCAGGCGTTGGCGGGCTGGCCGGTGCCGTGGCCGCCTATGCCCGCACGGTCTGGGGCAAGGCGCCCAAGATCATCGTCGTCGAGCCCGAGGCGGCGGCGGCGTTGCAGGCCTCGATCGAGGCGGGGCATTCGGTAGTGGCCGCCGGCCCTGACAGCATCATGGGGCGGCTCGATTGCAAGGAGCCGTCACTCATTGCCCTGAACGGATTGGCGCGGGATGCCGATCTGTTCCTAACGCTCTCGGACGCGCAGGTGGAGGCGCAGATCGGGGCGCTCAGGGACGCGGGCTTTGCCACGACCGCTTCGGGCGGGGCGGGGGTGGCGGCGGTGCTTGACCCGCAGGCGCGGGCGGCCGTGGGCCTCGGGCCCGAAGCGCGGGTTCTCACCTTCCTGTCGGAGATGCCGGAATGACGCCTGCACGCGGGTTCGAGCGCAGCGAATACGAAGGGCGCGTGGCGCGGGCGCAGGCGCGGATGACGCAAGCCGGGATCGAGGCGCTTCTCCTCACCACCGAGGCGGAAGTGCGCTATTTCACTGGATATCTGACCCGCTTTTGGGAAAGCCCGACGCGGCCGTGGTTTCTTCTTGTCCCTGCCTCGGGCGCGCCGATTGCGGTGATCCCTTCGATCGGGGCCGAGCTGATGGGGCAGACTTGGATCCGCGATATCCGCACATGGCGGGCGCCGGATCTTGAGGACGATGGCGTGAGCCTTCTGGCCGAGACGATCCGCGAGATCGTGGGCGACGGCGGGATCGTCGGCCTGCCGGACGGGCACGAGACGCATCTGCGGATGCCGCTGGCCGATTATGCACGGCTGGGCCAAGCGATAGGCAAGCGGCGGCTCGGGTCGGATCAGGGCATTCTGCGGGCGCTGCGAATGGTGAAATCGCCCGCCGAGGTCGAAAAGATCCGCCATGCCTGCGGGATTAGCGGGCGGGCCTATGCGCGGGTGCCGGAGATCGCCCGCGAGGGCGCGCCGCTCGACGAGATCTTCCGCCGCTTCCAGATGCTTTGCCTTGGGGAAGGGGCCGACTGGGTGCCTTACGTCGCGGGTGGCGCGGATCAGGGCGGCTATGGCGATGTGATCAGCCCCGCGCGGCCTGTGCCACTCAGACGGGGCGATGTCTTGATGCTCGACACCGGCCTCGTCTGGGACGGCTATTTCTGCGATTTCGACCGGAACTGGTCGATTGGCCCCGCGAGCGATGCGGTCAAGTCGGCCCATGCGGCGTTGATCGAATCTTCCCAAGCCGGTTTCGCGGCGGCAAAGCCGGGGGCGACGGCCTCGGATATCTATGAGGCGATGAACGCGCCCTTGATGAAGGCGGGCGGCGGCACGGATGCGGGGCGGATCGGGCATGGCTTGGGGATGTCGCTGACCGAGTGGCCATCGCTCATCCCGACCGACCATACGCCGATCGAGGCGGGGATGGTCTTGACGCTGGAGCCCGGGATCTCCGTGGGCAGCCGTATCATCGTCCACGAAGAGAATATCCTTGTGACCGAGACAGGGGCCGAGTGGCTCACCACGCCTGCCCCCGCCGCGATACCGGAGATATAAGCGATGCGCTTGCCCTATGAGGTCGATCCCGACGATCCGAAGTCCCCACCGATGGGGATTATCGTCCTGCAAACTGACGAGACCATCGAGCCGGAGTTTGCTCGCTATTTCGCGGATCACCCGAGCCCGCTCTACGTCAGCCGCGTGCCAAGCGGGCTTGAGGTCACGACCCATACGCTTTCCGACATGGCCGATGAGCTGACCCGTGCGGCGAGCCTTTTGCCGGGGCCGCGGGACTATGCGGTTGTGGGCTATGGCTGCACCTCAGGCTCGGCGGTGATCGGGCCTGCCGAGGTCGAGCGGCTCGTCAAGGCGGGCTGCAGGGCCAAGGCCGTGACCAACCCGCTGACCGCCGCGGTCGCCGCCTGCCGCGACAAGGGCATCTCGCGGCTCGCGCTTCTGTCGCCCGATATCGAGGAGGTGAACATCCCCTTGATCGAGGCCTTCGCCGCGGAAGGGATCGAGTTCGCCGCTGTCGCCACTTTCGACGAGGCGGTGGAAGAGCGGGTGGTGCGCATCGCGCATAATTCGGTGGTCGAGGCGGCCTGCAAGGTAGCCGATGGCAAGGGAATCGAGGGGGTATTCATGAGTTGCACCAACCTCAGAACCTACGACGCCATAAGCGAAGTCGCCTCACGATTGCAGCGGCCTGCCCTGTCGAGCAACCAAGCTCTCGCATGGCATATGCGCCAGCTTGCCGGAGTCGGGCGCTAACAAGTTCATATGGCTTCCCTTGGGTCAATTTCGGTGAAAATGACTGGAAAAACAGGGTTGCGTCCTAGGGACTGAGCACTTTTAATGTTTCCGATGTGCGCGACAGGCTCTGCCGGCCTGATCAGCGCCAAGACAAAAAAGGGGGAGGACAGTGGCCAAAAGTTCCGGCGGAAACGCCTTCGTGGAATTCCAGCACGTCCAGAAAAGCTACGACGGCGAAACGCTTGTCGTGAAAGACCTCAATCTCGCGATGCCGAAGGGTGAGTTTCTGACGATGCTCGGGCCGTCAGGTTCGGGCAAGACAACTTGCCTGATGATGCTGGCCGGTTTCGAGACCGCCACCCATGGCGAGATCATGCTCGACGGGCAGCCCATCAACAACATCCCGCCGCACAAGCGCGGGATCGGCATGGTGTTTCAGAACTATGCGCTTTTCCCGCATATGACTGTGGCCGAGAACCTCGCCTTCCCGCTCGAAGTGCGGAGGATG
>JALRLK010000134.1 GCA_023254495.1 Marivivens sp.
TGTGCAGAACAGCTTATCGATTTCCTCGTGGACCTTAGGCAGTGCTTTCATGGCTTCGGTCTCGCGGTTGGGCGAGGCGACCGAGCCGCTATCGAGGTGATCGCGGCCGATAACGATCGGTGCCTTCAACTCGCCCGAGGCAACCATCTCGTTGAACATCAGGCCCGCGCGATGCCTATCGCCAAGGCCGATCCAGCAGATCCGCGCCGGCAGGCCCTGAAAGGCGATGCGGTCGGCGGCCATGTCGAGCCAGCGGTGCAGGTGGGCGTTCTCGGGGAAGAGCCTTTTCATCGCCGCGTCGGTCTTGGCAATATCCTCGGGATCACCCGAAAGCGCGCACCAGCGGAACGGGCCGATGCCCTTGCAAAACAAGGGGCGGATATAGGCCGGAACGAAGCCGGGGAAGGCGAAGGCGTTTTCAAGCCCCTCTTCCAGCGCCATCTGACGGATGTTGTTGCCATAGTCGACGGTCGGTGCGCCCATCTCGTGAAATGCAACCATTGCCGCAACCTGAACCTTCATCGAGGCGCGGGCAGCTTTCTCGACCGCCTTCGGATCGGTTTCCTGTTTCGTCCGCCATTCGGCGACGGTCCAGCCCTGCGGCAAGTAGCCATGCACGGGATCGTGGGCCGAGGTCTGGTCGGTGACGATATCGGGGGTCATCCCGCCCGCTTTGGCCCGCTTGAGGATTTCGGGGAACACGTCGGCCGCATTGCCAATAAGCGCGACCGAT
The DNA here is from genome assembly GCA_023254495.1 of Marivivens sp. Lineage (GTDB taxonomy): Bacteria > Pseudomonadota > Alphaproteobacteria > Rhodobacterales > Rhodobacteraceae > RFZI01. Next base: position 734 of record JALRLK010000134.1, read on the forward strand.
TTGGCCTCGCCCGCCTTGGTCCACTGGTCGATCAGCGCCAGCGCCTCGTCCAGCGAATGGGTCTTGGCATCGCAATAGCGGGTGCGGATGCGGAAATCGGCGCGGGTCTCGTCGCATTCAACGGCAAGGCAGCAAGCGCCCGCCATGACAGCCGCCAAAGGCTGGGCGCCGCCCATGCCGCCAAGGCCGCCGGTCAGGATCCACTTGCCCTTGAGATCGCCGCCAAAGTGTTGGCGGCCCGCCTCGGCAAAGGTCTCGTAGGTGCCCTGAACGATGCCTTGGGTGCCGATATAAATCCACGAGCCAGCGGTCATCTGGCCGTACATCATCAGGCCCTTCTTATCGAGCTCGTTGAAATGCTCCCACGTGGCCCAGTGCGGCACGAGGTTGGAGTTGGCGATCAAGACGCGCGGGGCATCGGGGAAAGTGCGGATCACCGAGACAGGCTTGCCCGACTGGACAAGCAGCGTCTCGTCAGCCTCAAGGCCCTTCAGCGCCTCGACGATCTTGTCGAAATCTGCCCAAGTCCGCGCTGCACGTCCGATGCCGCCATAGACGACCAACTCGTGCGGGTTCTCGGCCACATCGGGATGGAGGTTGTTCATCAGCATCCGCATCGCGGCTTCGGTCAGCCAGGATTTCGCGGTGATCTCGGTTCCGGTCGGCGGAAAGATGTCGCGGGTGTTGTGGCGGGGATTGGTCATGTCAGCCTCTGAGGTCGGGGGCCAGATCGGCCAGGGAATGGAGGATGCTGGAAAGGACGGGCCGCAGCGCATCGGCGCGGGCGGGATCGTAGGCGTAAGGCGCTGCTTCGCTTGCGAGGTGGGTCGACTGCGCAAGCTCCATCTGGATCGCATGGATGCCCTCTTGCGGGCGGCCATAATGGCGCGTAGTCCAGCCGCCCTTGAAGCGCCCGTTCAAGACGGTCGGGCGGCCGGATGCCTGACAAATGCGATGGGTCGCCGCCTCAATGCGGGGGTCGCAGGTCGTCCCGCCTGCTGTGCCGATGTTGAAATCGGGCAGGGTTCCTTCAAAGAGAAACGGGATGTGCGAACGGATCGAGTGGCAATCAAAGAGGATCGCCACGCTGTGCTTGGCTTTGACGCGCTCCAACTCGGCGAACAAGGCAGAATGATAGGGCCGATGGTAACCGGCGATCCTATCGGCGATTTCAGCCTTGTTAGGCTCTGTTTTCCAGATCGGCGCACCATCGAAGTCGGTCGTCGGCACAAGGCCGGTGGTGTTCTGGCCGGGATAAAGGCTCTCGTCCTCGGGCGAGCGGTTGGCGTCAATCACATAGCGATGATAGGTGGCGCGGACGATGGTCGACCCCGGCAAAAGCCCTTCATAGAGCCTTTCTATGTGCCAGTCCGTATCGGAAAGCTCCTTCCCACGGGCGTTGAGCCGCGTGCGGATATCCTCGGGCAGCCATGTGCCCGTGTGCGGCATGCCCATAACAACGGGGCCATTGCCGTGGAACACCTCGACCGGCGTCATGCGCCCAGCACCGGCAGGGCCAGCCCTTCAACGAGTGCGCCGCTGGCGATGAGTTCGGCGGAAGCCGCTATGTCCGGCGCGAGGAAACGGTCTTCCTTGACGGTCGGGACAGCCGCGCGGATATGCGCCAGCGCGGTCTGGAGCGCCGGACTCGTCTTGAGCGGCACACGGAATTCGACGCCTTGGGCTGCACACATGGCCTCGACCCCGAGGATCACGTTGAGGTTGGCGTTCATCCGCTCGAGCCGGCGGGCGGCATGTGCGGCCATGCTGACGTGATCTTCCTGATTGGCAGAGGTCGGCGTCGAGTCGATCGAGCAGGCGTGCGCCAGATGCTTGTTCTCGCTCATCAGCGCGGCGGTCGTCACTTCGGCGATCATCAGGCCGGAGTTCAGGCCTGGATCGGGGGTTAGAAATGGGGGCAGGTCGAACGACAGGGTCGGGTCGACCATAAGTGCAATCCGGCGCTGGGCGATGGCGCCGATCTCGGCCACGGCAAGGGCGATCTGGTCGGCGGCGAAAGCCACCGGCTCGGCGTGGAAATTGCCGCCCGAAACGATCAAGCCTTCTTCGACCAGAACAAGGGGATTGTCGGTCACAGCATTGGCCTCGATCTCGAGCGTCTGTCCCGCAAATCGCAGAAGGTCGATCGCGGCGCCGGAAACCTGCGGCTGGCAGCGGATGCAGTAGGGATCCTGCACGCGGGTATCGCCTTCGCGGTGGCTTTCGCGGATTTCGGAACCGTCCATGAGTGCAGTCTGCGCGCGGGCAACCTCAATCTGACCGCGATGGCCACGCAGAGTGTGGATGGCGTCCACCAAGGGCGCGGTCGAGCCCATGATCGCGTCTGTCGAGAGCGCGGCCGTCACGATGCAGGCGCGAGCGTTTGTCCAGGCGTTGAAGAGGCCGACAAGGGCGCAAGCGGTCGAGAATTGCGTGCCGTTGATGAGCGCGAGGCCTTCTTTCGGGCCAAGGGTGATCGGCGCAAGGCCGGCTTTCTTCAGGGCGTCAGTAGAGGGCATGGTGACGCCCTCAAACACTGCTTGCCCTTCGCCCAGCATCGTCGCCGCCATATGCGCGAGCGGCGCGAGGTCACCCGAGGCGCCGACCGAGCCCTGATCGGGGATCACCGGCGTCACGCCCTTGGCAAGTATCCCCTCGATCAGCGCGACGGTCTCCCACGCGACACCCGAGGCGCCGCGCCCGAGGCTCAGAAGCTTCAGCGCCATCATCAGCCGCGTGGTCGCCTGATCGAGCGGTTTGCCCACGCCGCAGCAGTGCGACAGGATAAGGTTGCGCTGAAGCGTCGCCGTATCCTTCGCCGCGATTTTGACGCTGGCGAGTTTGCCGAAGCCGGTGTTCACCCCATAGACAGCCGCACTCCCCTCGGCCGCAGAGCGAACCAGCGCCGCCGCAGCCTCGATGCCGGGACGGGCCGAGGCATCCAGC
>JALRLK010000152.1 GCA_023254495.1 Marivivens sp.
GATCATCTTTTCCACCAATACCTAATGGATGAATTTCACATCGTGGTTTTTGATTGGTAATTGTCGGACATACTTCAAGCATGTGAGCACCAAGCACTTTGGGTTCGCCGGGTCCGAAGTGATAGGTGTAATCCTCCATAAATGAAGTTCCGCCTGCCAAACCTTCAGTCATGCTCTTGATGATGCGAAGAAGAGCGGATGTTTTCCAATCGCCTTCGCCACCAAATCCATAGCCTTTAGACATTAAGCGCTGCACGGCAAGGCCAGGAAGTTGTTTAAGTGCGCCTAAATCTTCGAAGTTTGTTGTAAATGCACCGAAGCCACCTGCTTCGAGGAATCGTTCTAACGCAATTTCGAGCGTTGCTTGATAGCGCAGTGATTCATGACGTGGTCCACCTGGTGCAATTTCAGGAGCTATCTCAAAAATATTCTAATTCCGAATCAGTGATTCGTTTTGTGCGAATCAATCTGGAGGGGCGGCGATTCGCAACCTCTCGCGCAGGCTTTTTTCCTAGCTGTTGCGCTGGCCGCCCTTGCCGTAGTTGATCTGGTCGAGCAAGCGTTCAAAGGCATCGCGCTCGTCGCGCTTCATTTTGGCTCCGTTGGGGCCGGTGTCATACTCGGCCTTGTCCTCGTTATTGCCGCGGCCGGCCCGGTCAAGCGCCAAAGCCGCCTGACCCAGCCTCCAGGTCACCCCTTCATCTGCCAGGCCGGCAAGATCCTCGGTCGCTTCGGCAATCTCGCGCGGCAGGCTGCGGCGGGCGTTGAGCTTGGCAAGCTCCTCGGCAAGGCACATCCGCGCCACCTCGGCATCGCCAGCACGCCGCACCGCGGGGCTGATTGCCACATGGCTCTGGGCAAAGAGCTTTTCAAGAACGTCGCCGCCGATATCCGCAGAAATCGCCTCGCGAAGATCACCAGTCGCATCGTGCGCGTGCTGCAGGATGGCATCGCGCAGCTGTCGGTGAGTCGGTTCGGCCGAGTCCATGCGCTCGATCTCGCCCTCGAAATCGGCAAGGACCGAAGGGGTCGACAGGATCGCGGCTAGGATCACCGCCTCGCGCAGATGGTCTTCTATGCCTTCGGCGGAAACGAGCACCGAGGATTTCGTCGTCGACAGAACCTGCGGGCCTTTCTGCCAAGGGCCACGCGAGGGGCCCGCGCTGCGCGGGCGGCGGGCGCCGAATAGCTCGGCCCGCATCTCCTTGATCGCCTCGCCATAATGGGTGCGGATGGAAGGGTCTTTGATGAGTTTCAGTTTTTCCCGCAGCGCCTTGTCGAGCGCGGCGCGGCGCTCGGGGCTGTCGAAAACCTTGTCTTCCGTCTCGCGCCGCCACAGGAGCGCGACCATCGGGATCGCCGCGTCGATCACCTTGCGCATCGCCCCTGCGCCCTGTGCGCGGATCAGGTCGTCGGGGTCTTGCCCCTCGGGCATCAAGGCAAAGCGCAGCGATTGCCCTGCCTCGAGAAGCGGCAACGCCACATCGATCGCCCGCATCGCGGCCCTGAGGCCCGCAGTATCGCCATCGAGCGCGATGATCGGCTCGGGCGCCATGCGCCACAGAAGCCGAAGCTGATCTTCGGTGATCGCTGTGCCAAGGGGGGCTACCACGGCGGGGAAACCGGCCCCGCTGAGCGCGATCACATCCATGTAGCCTTCGGCTACAATGAGCGGATGCCCCTTGCCCGCCGCCTCGCGGGCGGGGCCGTGGTTGAAGAGGCTGCGGCCCTTGTCGAAGAGAAGGGTCTCGGGCGAATTGAGGTATTTGGCGTTGTCGGAAGGGTCCATCGCCCGCCCGCCAAAGGCAATCGCCTTGCCCCGCGCATCGCGGATCGGAAACATGATCCGGTTGCGGAAGGTGTCATAGGGCGCCTTGCCCTTGTCGGAGGACTTCAAAAGCCCCGCCTCGAGCATTAGATCGTTGGAAATGCCCTTCGCGCCCAGCGCCTCGCGCAGCCCTTCCCAGCCGGGGGGCGCAAAGCCGATCTCCCAGCGTTCCTGTGCGGCAGGCGAAAGCCCGCGCCGCGCGAGATAATCTCGCGCCTCGGCGGCGGCGGTTGTCTTGAGTTGCAGGCGATACCATTGCACCGCCTGTTCCATCACAGCGATCAGCTTGCTCCGCCTGTCGGCCTTTTCCTGCGCCCGCGGATCGCGCTCGGGGATCGGCATTCCGGCCTCGCGGGCGAGGATCTCGATCGCCTCGGGAAAGCTCACATTCTCGGTCTCGCGGACAAAGGAGATCGCGTCGCCCTTCGCGTGGCAGCCGAAGCAATAGTAATAGCCCTTCCGGTCATCGACATGGAACGAGGCCGATTTTTCCTGATGGAAGGGGCACGGCGCCCAGAAGTCGCCCTTGCCGGCGTTGGATTTGCGCTGATCCCACATGACCTTTCGCCCCACGACTTGCGCGAGGCTCAGGCGATTTCTGAGCTCATCTAGAAAACCGGGCGGCAGACTCATGGGCGCAGTATCCGCCGTGGCCCTTCCATTAGCAAGGAGGGCGGAGCGTCAGCCCCGCGCCGCTACGCCCTCGGCAGCCTCGGTCAGCTCATGCACCAGCGTTTGCGCCATCGAGCGCATGACCATGACCTCGAACGACTTGGGCCCAAGCCGCGTGATCGAGGCGGCCATGTGGTTCACAAGGCTCCGCGCCGTGTGCCCGCGCTTGAAGGTCGCCGCCCGCAGATCAAGCGGCACGAGCCGCGCCAGAACCGCCTCGGCACCATCGCCTTCGATCTTCACCGCAGCCACGCCATCGCCCTGATCCGTCACCGCCGCGAGGCCCGAAAGATCGGGCAGATCACAGCCGATCACATTGGCCCGCCCCTGCCCCGCCCAGACCGCCCGCGCATCGCCTTTCGACGAGGTGCGGTTGGGGGCCGGAAAGACGATATCGCAAGCCTCTTTCAGAGCCGCCGAGACGGCCCCTTCCTTGCCCTTGAACGGCGCGACCGCGGCCATCCTTTCGATCACCACCTCGCTCAGCGTCACCGAGCCGATCGTCACCGGAAGAAGCCCCTCGCAGGGCGTGCGTGCTACAAGATTAGCCACGGAGGCGCCCTCCCTCGGGATCAAAGAACACAGGGTTCACCACTTCGCAGATCGCCTCGACGCCGCGCAGGTGATCGACAAGGCGCACCCTCTCGCCATAGCGGGCGCGGCCGTTCTTGAGGAAGCCGAGGCCGAGAAAGCTCTGGACGGTGGGCGAATAACAAACGCTCGTCACATAGCCCTGATCGTTCTCGCGCTTGGCCTGCGCGTCCTCTACGAAGATGTGCGCGCCAGCAGTCAGCTGCTTCACCGCACCCACAGGCTTCAGGCCCACCAGCTGCTCGCGGCTCTCCTCGACCATCCCCTCGCGGGCGGCCATCTTCTGGCCGATACAGTCCTTCTCGCGGCTGATCATCTTGTCGAAGCCGATATCGAAAGCGGTCGTCCGGCCATGGATCTCGGCATGGGTGATATGGCCCTTCTCGATCCGCAGAACATTGAGCGCCTCCATGCCATAAGCCCCGCCGCCCAGCATCTCGGCCCGCGCCACCAAGACGCGATAAAGCGCCTCGCCATAGCGGGCCGGAACGGCCAGTTCATAGGCGTGCTCGCCCGAGAAAGAGATGCGGAAAAGCCGCCCCCTAACGCCCATCACCTGCGCCGCCTGATGCCCCATATAGGGCAGCGTCTCGTCGCTGATCGGCGCATCGAGCAGGTCGTTCAACAGATCGCGGCTCTTCGGCCCGACCACACCAAACTGCGCCCATTGCTCGGTGACCGACACGAGCTGAACATCGAGATCAGGCCGCAAACCCTGAGCCACGAACTCCAGATGCCGCATGACCAGCGCGGCGGCGGCGGTCGTCGTGGTGATGACAAAATGCCCCTCGCCAAAGCGTGCACAGGTGCCATCATCCATAACGTGGCCATCCTCGCGCAGCATGAGGCCATAGCGGACCTTGCCGACAGGCAGCGTCGATATGGTGTTGGTGTAGACAAAATCGAGGAAAGCCGCCGCATCCGGCCCCTGCACGTCGATCTTGCCAAGGGTCGAGACATCGCAGATGCCCACCGCCTCGCGCACCATCGTCACCTCGCGGTCGCAGGCCTGCCGCCATGTGCTCTCGCCGGGGCGCGCGAAATATGACGGGCGATACCACATCCCCGCCTCGATCATCGGCGCCCCGCGCTCGACGCTGGCCGCGTGCGAGGTGGTAAACCGCTGCGGGGCAAAGCCCTTGCCCTGCGCCCCCGCCCCCATCGCCGCGATCGACACAGGAACGAAGGGCGGGCGATAGGTCGTCGTCCCGGTCTCGGGAATGCCCCGGCCCGTGGCATCAGCCAAAACAGCCAGCGCCCCGACGTTCGAGTTCTTGCCCTGATCCGGCGCCATGCCTTGGGTGGTATAGCGCTTCATATGCTCGACTGAGCGGTAGTTCTCCTTGGCGGCAAGGCGCACGTCCTTGACCGTCACATCATTCTGGAAGTCGAGCCACTGGCGGCCCTTGCCCTCGACGACCCAGAGGGGCTCGAGCGCATAGGCCCCGTCGCTCGCCTTCGGCATCTTGGTCTTTGCGGCCTTCTTGCCAAGGTCGGCCGCCGCCGCCTCACCCGCACGAGCGCCATCGGCAAGGCAACCTGCGGTCGAAAAGACCCCATTCGCCGCGCCAGCCGCCTCCATCCCCGGGATCATCCCCGGCTTCGGAGTAAAGCTCTGGATCGCCTCGTCCCAAACCGGCTGCCCGTTCATGTGGCAGGCAAGATGCACCGTCGGGTTCCAGCCACCCGACATGGCAAGGCAATCCGCCTTGATCTGCCGCTCACCGCTTGCCGAGGCGACAGTGATCTCTTCAAGGCCCAGCCGCCCCTTTGTCCCGATCACGCGCCCACCGGTGATGACCGGCGCATCGAGGGCCACGCTCGCATCGATGCGGCTGTCGATCACCGCCACGACCTCGACCCCCGCCGCCATCAGATCCCGCGCCGTCTTATGCGCGCCGTCGTTGTTGCCATAAACCGCCACGCGCTTTCCCGCGGCCACGCCCCAGCGATTGAGATAGGCCCGCACGGCGCCCGCGTTCATGATCCCCGGCCGGTCGTTGTCGGGGAAAGCAATCGGCCGCTCCAACGCGCCCGCCGCAAGGATCGACCGCCGCGCCACGATCCGCCAGAAACACTCGCGCGGCAGATGCCCGCCCGCCGCCTTGTGGAGACCCACCCTCTCGAGCGCCCCATAGGTGCCCTGATCGTAGGCGCCTGTCACAGTCGTCCGCGGCATCAGGCGCACATTCTCCATGCCCGACAGCTCGGCCAAAACCTCAGCCACCCAGACATGCCCCTGCTTGCCGTCGATCTCTTCGCTTTCCGCCAGAAGGCGCCCGCCCATCCGGCTGTCCTCATCGGCCAGGATTACATCCGCCCCCGCCCGCGCCGCCGTCAGCGCCGCCATAAGGCCCGCTGGCCCCGCGCCGATCACCAGAAGATCGCAGAAGGCATAGGCTCGCTCATAGCGATCCGCGTTGTTCTTGCCCGAAAGCGCCCCAAGCCCCGCCGCGCGGCGAATGAGCGGCTCATAGAGCTTCTCCCAAAGCGCACCCGGCCACATGAAGGTCTTGTAATAGAACCCCGCCCCGAAGAAAGGCGCCGCAAGATCATTGACCGACAGCACATCAAACCCAAGGCTCGGCCAGCGGTTCTGGCTTTTCACCTCAAGGCCTTCGTGGATCTCGACCATCGTCGCCCGCACGTTCGGCTCCGCCCCCGCGCCTGAGCCCGTCGTCACCAGCGCATTCGGCTCCTCGCTCCCCGCCGTCAGAACGCCCCGCGGCCGGTGATACTTGAACGACCGCGCCACCAGCCGGACATCATTGGCCAGAAGCGCCGAGGCAACCGTATCGCCTTCCGCGCCCTCGATCCGCCGCCCATCGAACGAAAACGAAACCCTCTTCGACGCATCAATCAGCCCCTTGCCCGCGATCCTCATTTGCGGACCTCCGAGGCAAGCTCGCCGCTATGCACGGCATGGGTGACGGTGTCGCGGTGCACTACGATCCAGGCGCCACAGGGGTCGTGATACCACATATCCTTGGTCTCTCCGGCGGGGTTCTCGCGCAGGTGCAGATAATCCGCCCAATCATCATTCCCGACCTCACGCGAGGGTCGGTCCAGAATCTCTGCCGCCCCCTGATAGGTAAACTCGCGCCGATCCCGCTCGCCGCAATGCGGACAGATCAATCTCATCGCCCCGCCCCCAGCTTCTTTTGGCCAAAAATACACAAATCCGACATTTCCAGCCCCTCAGTGCAGGTTGTGTTGAGAGCCGGTGCCCTCTTCGTCCATGATCCCGCGCCCTGTGCGGAACCTGTCCAGCCGATAGCGCTTGGCGGTCTCATGTGGCTCGCCGGTAGCAATGAGATGGGCATAGGCCCAGCCCGAGGCCGGCACCGCCTTAAAGCCCCCGTAGTTCCAGCCGCAATTGACGAAGAGCCCGTCGATATGGGTCTTGTCGATGATGGGCGAGCCATCAGGCGACATATCCATGATCCCGCCCCAGGATCGCAGCACCCGCGCCTTGCCGATCATCGGCATCAAGGTCATCGCCGCTTCCATCACGTGCTCTTTCATCGGCAGATTGCCGCGCTGGGCGTAGGAGGAATAGAAATCCAGATCGCCGCCGAAAACGAGGCCGCCCTTGTCCGACTGGCTGATATAGAAGTGCCCCATGCCAAAGCTGACCACATGGTGGATCACCGGCTTCAGCCCCTCGGTCACAAAAGCCTGCAAGATGTGGCTCTCGATCGGCAGGCGCATCCCGGCCATCGCCGCGACCTGCCCCGACCGGCCCGCCGCCACCATGGCGACCTTCTTGGCCCGGATCACCCCGCGCGAGGTGCGCACCCCGCGCACCTGCCCGCCTTCGATGTCGATGCCCGTCACTTCACAGTTCTGGATCAGATCGACACCGCGCTTATCCGCCCCGCGCGCATAGCCCCAAGCCACCGCATCATGCCGCGCCGTGCCGCCGCGCGGGTGCAGGAGGCCGCCATAGACCGGAAAGCGGATATTGTCGAAATCAAGATAGGGCAGATGCTGGCGCACGCCCTCGCGGTCCAGAAGGATCGCATCGTCGCCTTGGTTGATCATCGCATTGCCACGGCGGGCAAAGGCATCGCGCTGACCGTCGGAATGGAAGAGGTTGATGAGCCCGCGCTGCGAATGCATGACGTTGTAGTTCAGCTCGGATTCAAGGTTTTCCCAGAGCTTCAGCGAATGGCTGTAGAACTCGGAATTTCCCGGCAGGGAATAGTTGGCGCGCACGATGGTCGTGTTCCGCCCCACGTTGCCACCACCGATATAGCCCTTCTCCAGAACGGCAATATTGGTCAGACCGTGGTTCTTGGCAAGGTAATAGGCCGTCGAAAGACCATGCCCGCCGCCGCCGATCAGGACAATATCATATTCGGATTTCGGCTTTGGATCGCGCCAGACCGGCTTCCAGCCCTTGTTGCCCGTCAGGCCCTCTGTAAAGACCTTGAACCCTGAATAGCGCATAGAGCAAATCCTCCCGTGGCAGAGCTTTGCCACCTTGGATCAAACCCTAGCGCGTCAAAAGCGCCAATAGATGCCGCTTTTCGACAAAAAGTTGCTCTCTGCGACTTTGCCCGCGATGGGGCGCCCCGCACTAGAGCGCGAGGCGTAAGTATTCGGCTTCATAGCCTTCAACACTCTTGCCGCCGAAGCCCATCGACATATTCGAGGTGCCGGAAGTCAAGCCGCCCGCGATCATCGAGGCGCCTTCGATGCCTTCGGCCCGCGCCGCGAATTCAATGTTCTTGGTTGCTACAAGCTGGCTTCCGAACACCGCGAGATTGGCCGCAAATTTCATTCCGCCAAGGCTTATCAGCCGAGAACCGCCACCGTCAGAATAGTTGTCGTCTTTGCCAACCTGCAAATCAGAAGGGGCATAGAAGGATTGATCCCCGGTGTTGGTCGTCGCAAAGATTGCGTCTTCCAGAATGGTTCCCTTCGCAAAGGTCACCGCGCAATTGGTCAGCAGGACAATGTTCTTCACCGTCGTCGCATCAATGGTCAGAGTGCCGCCTGAGCAGCTGGCAATATAGATATAGCCGGGTTCGAGCCTGCCTGCCGCGATCTTGTTTTCATTCAAGCGGCGGATGTCTGTGCGATTGATGCCTGTCGGAATAAATTTCTCATCGGCCGCGGCAAGCTTGGAAATGATGTTCGGCAACTTGTGCACAAGCCGCATCTCGAAAGAGCCTTCGCGCAACGCTTTCTGAAGACCATCGTTGGTCGTAAAACCCGATTTCGGAAGAACCAGGTCCTCTTCATCGGGCATTGAAACAATGGTTCCGGCTTCGAAAGTGTTGTTGCTATTGAGCTCCACATGGTCGTTCGAATGGATGCAGAAGCCGCTCCAGAACTCGTTGTTCGACTGGATATCGACGATACTATCCGCCACAAACCCTTCGCGCAGACAGGTCGGACGATAGGTCACAAAGACCGAGTCGACAGACACATCCCAACGCGCAAAGCCGATGAACTGAAGCAGAAAACTTGATGCCGGATTGGCACGCTCGGCAAGCTGGTTGGTCGTAACCAAGACCGCTTTGCGGGAGCTTTCGTCGATCGTGAAGCTCCGGGTGGCAGAATCGTAGGTGCCAAAGTGGATATCGGTCAACTTCAGCACATCGCCGTAACGGCCGCTGGGCATGGCCGCATTCGCGACAGCGAGGGCCGCGGCCTTGGAGTCATCGGCCGATTTTGTGTCACGATTGTAAAGAGCCGCATGGGCGGCCGTGTCAGCAGCGATCTGCAACTTTGTTTTGTTGTTGACCAGATGAGACATATCAATCGCAAGACCAGCCATGATCAAAATCGACATGTAAATATAGAGGCCGAAGATCGCGATTCCGACCCGCTCGTCGTCAATCCAGTTTCGAACAGATTTGATCAGCCGCCGCATCCTACCACTCCACATAGTGGTTGGACTGGACCGCGATATTGTAGCCATTCAGGAAATTGAACATCCCTACGGCCACAAGATCCTCGACCGGCACAAGAGCCTTCGTGTTGATGACGCCGCTGTTAACCGTCGTTGTTACCTGGGCCCTTGTGGTCATGGGCGCGATGGTATCCTTGACGAACTGTTCGACTTCGGCTGCTCCCCCGAAACGGCCAACCGAAAGCGCCCGGTTTCCGTCTTGAACGACGCGCAAAACCTCGGTCTGTCGGAAGAAGACCAACGAGAGATCTGCGATCATCACGAAAAAGATCACGAACATAGGTAGCCAAAGGACGGCCTCGATCGTGGCAGAACCACGCTCATCGCGACGAAACCTTTTCAAGAGTGCCTTCAAACGGGGCGACATACCTTTCCCTTCCGGAATTCGGTCAACACTTAATTCGGGAAATGGAGGGTTAATGTGACGGGAGTTTGGCAGATGAGTAACCAAAGGGGTATTTGCGCGCAATCAGGCAAACAATCGAGCTGATTTCAGGAGATTGCGCGATTTTCGGCGTCGGACGGTACGCGGGGCGCCCGAGGCAAAAATGAATTGGAATCACCGCACAGTTGTGCCCGATCGCCCCGGATCAGCGGCAAAACTAGCCGCGTGTCTCGATCCAAGCGCCGATCACTTCGGCCATATATTTCGCGGGCGCCGAAGGCACGACGCCGCCGACGCCGACCCGCCGACCAATCCGCCACCATAGCCCCGGCGCCCAGGCAGCAGGCGCTGATAACTTGGTTTTGAGCACAAACCCGTTAGAGGGTTTGAAGGCGAAAACGCCTCTATCGATCTTTTCGATATCTTCAACCCGGGCCAGAACCCGCCCGGTTGAATCCCGAAGCTCGTCTGCTGTCAGCTCCAAAACGGTCGCCGTGGCGCGGCGCATCCGTTCGGCCAGATAGAGGGCGCCCAGAGCGATCAGAACCATGACCAAAGCCCAGCCTGCCGTGGGCGGCGCTGTGAAAACGAGCCACAAAAGAAGGGCGCCGAGACCGAGCAGCATGACATAGGCAAAGAGCCGACGCATCGGGGCGGCATAGATCCGGGCGTAGACGCCGTTCTCGTCGGGCTGGTGAAGCATAGGCTTTCTCCTTTGCGTCTCCCTATCTAGTCCCGCAGGGGCGCACAATCCACCTGCGCCCTCACACAGCGCCGCGCATTGCCGCAGGGCAAGGCTACGCCTATCTTCTTGCCAAAGGAGAACCCCATGTCCCTACGCCCCACCCTCGAAGCCCGCCGCGCCGTTCCGACGATGGAGGGCGCCGGCGTCCGCCTGCATCGCGCCTTCGGATTTCAGGATCCGACCGAGCTCGATCCCTTCCTTCTCTTCGACGATTTCCGCGGCGACAGGCCCGACGATTATATGCGCGGCTTCCCCTGGCATCCGCATCGCGGCATCGAGACGATCACCTATGTCTTGGCCGGAACGGTCGATCATGGCGACAGCCTTGGCAACGAGGGCACGCTGGGCGCGGGTGATGTGCAGTGGATGACCGCCGGATCGGGTATCCTCCATCAGGAAATGCCAAAAGGAAATATCGTCGGCCAGATGCACGGGTTCCAGCTTTGGGCCAACCTGCCCTCGAGCCTGAAGATGACCGCCCCGCGCTATCAGGACGTGAAATCCGCCGATATCCCGGTGATCATCGACGATGACGGCACCAAGGTGAAGGTGATCGTCGGCGAGTTCTGGGGCAAGCGCGGGCCGGTCGACGGCATCGCCGCAGATCCGCAATATCTCGATATCTCGATCCCGCCCGGCGTGACCAAAACGATCAAGATCGACACCTACCGCCGCGCCTTTGCCTATGTGTTTTCGGGCGCGGGGCAATTCGTTGATGCCTCCAAGCCGCAGGGCGTTCTTCTCGAGAAAGAGGTTATGGGCGAAGAGGTCAACATTCGCGATATGTCCGGCAACCGGTCTTTGATCCGTTTCGGCACCGGCGACGAGATCAAGGTTCAGGCGGGCCCCGAGGGGATCCGGTTCCTCCTGATCTCCGGCGCGCCGCTGGAAGAGCCCGTCGCTTGGCACGGGCCGATCGTGATGAACACCAAGGACGAGATCCAGCAGGCGATCCGCGATCTGCGCAACGGCACGTTCATCAAGCCCGCGCACTGACTAGCGGGCGACCGCGTTGCAGACGAGATCCCAGTAGATCGCCTCGACCTCTTCCAGAGGCAGGCGGCCCTCCTGCCGATACCATGTGAAAAAGCCGGTCAGCATCCCGATGATCGCGCGGGTCGCCACCCGCGCGTCTTTCATCGCGAACGCGCCCTCCGCCTCGCCCTGCCGTAGGATCGCCTCGAGCCGGTCCTCATAGGCGCGGCGCAGCTTTTCGATGGCGGCAAAGTTCTCGGGCTCGAGGTTGCGGAGCTCCATATAGGCCACGAACACCGCATCCGCCCGCGGAAGATGATAGCGGATGTGAAAGCTGACAAAGGCCCGAAGGCGGCTTTGCGCGTCGGTCTTGGGATCGGCCTTGTCAAAGCTCTCGATCACATCGACCAGATGATCCCGCATCAGATCGAAGAGAAGCGTCTGCTTGTCGGGGGTGTAGTTATAAAGCGCCCCCGCCTGCACCCCCACCTCGGCCGCCAGTTGCCGCATCGAAACCGCGGCCCAGCCACACCGCGCGATAAGCCTGAGCGCCGCTTCGCGGACCTTGGGGCCGGTAATATCAGAATGAGAGCCTTGTTTGCGCGCCATGAGGCCATCTAACTGAACATCTGTTCATTTGAAAAGCCCCGCCGAAAAGCCTTGGTGCCGCTTGCCCCCGCCAAAGCCTCGCCTGTATGGTCGCGCAACCCTAGCCAATGCCCCGCCCCTATGCGCCTCTTGATGATCTTCACCTGCTTGGCCCTCGCCGCTTGCCTTCCGGCCCTGCCGAACCGGCTGAGCGAGGCGTTTTCGGGCGATTATCCGCGCCTTCTAAACCAGTCGGAACTTGCAGCGCTTTGGGCCGGACCAACCGAGACACGGATCGACGCGCCCGACCTCAGCGACGGTATGGCCTCGCGCCTCGCAGCACTGGAAGCCCGCGCCAAGACGTTGCGGGCCTATCGCTTCGACAACAGCGCGTTGCAGTAGAGCGACCAACAGGATAACAGCCTCAGAGCACAGAAAAAAGACGGACTCACTATGTCTCAGCCTCTTCGCCTTGGTATCGCTGGTCTCGGAACGGTCGGCATCGGTGTGGTCAAGATCATCCGCAACCATGCGGAGCTTTTGGCCCAGCGCACCGGACGCCCGATCGTGATCACCGCCGTATCGGCCCGCTCCAAGGGCAAGGACCGTGGCGTTCCGCTAAGTGACTACGCTTGGGAGGACGATCCGGTGGCTTTGGCCCGCCGCGAGGATGTGGATGTGTTCGTCGAGCTGATGGGCGGCTCCGAAGGTGCCGCCAAGGACGCGACCGAAGCCGCCATCGCCGCAGGCAAGGACGTTGTCACTGCCAACAAGGCGCTTCTGGCGCATCACGGCCAAGCGCTTGCGCTTGCCGCCGAGGCCGCGGGCCATGTGATCCGGTTCGAGGCTGCCGTGGCGGGTGGCATTCCGGTGATCAAGGCGCTGACCGAAGGCCTTGCCGCCAACGAGATCGGCCGCGTCATGGGCGTTATGAACGGTACCTGCAACTACATCCTGACGCGGATGGAAAACGCAGGGCTCACCTATGAAGAGGCCTTCAACGAGGCCGACGGGCTTGGCTATCTCGAAGCCGATCCCAACCTCGACGTGGGCGGGATCGACGCGGGCCACAAGCTCTCGCTTCTGGCCGCCATCGCCTTTGGAACACAGGTCGATTTCCCCTCGGTCGAGCTCGAGGGCATCGGCTCGATCACCATCGAAGATATCCATCAGGCCGCCGACATGGGCTATAAGATCAAGCTCCTCGGCGTGGCGCAGATGACAGGCCGCGGGCTTGAGCAGCGGATGTCGCCCTGCCTTGTCCCCGATACCTCGCCCTTGGGCCAGCTTCAGGGCGGCACCAATATGGTCGTCCTCGAAGGCGACAGCGTGGGCCAGATCGTCCTGCGCGGCGCAGGCGCGGGCGAGGGCCCGACCGCGAGCGCCGTGATGGGCGACGTGATGGACATTGCCCGTGGTACCCGTGTTTCAACTTTCGGCCAGCCCGCCACGACCCTCCGCAAGGCCCGCGCCGCCCGTGCGGCCGTGCCCGCCCCCTACTACCTGCGGCTTCAGCTTCAGGACAAACCCGGTGCGCTGGCCAAGGTCGCCCGTGTTCTGGGCGAGGCCGGCATCTCGATCGACCGGATGCGCCAATATGGCCATCAGGACACGACCGCGCCCGTGCTGATCGTCACCCACAAGACGACCCGCTCCTCGCTTGACGAGGCCCTCTCTGGCATGGCGACCACCGGCGTTGTCGAAGGCGCACCCGTCGCAATCCGCATCGAAACCGTCTGACCTTCACGTTAGCGATCACAGACTTGCCCCCTGCCCCTGAGAAAGGGTAGGCGCTTCCCAAACCCCAGATAGGAGCCGTCCGATGCCCGAGAAGATTGATTTCAACGACCGGATGCTGTCTCTCGGCCTTGCGCGGGTCTCCGAGGCTGCCGCACTCGCCTCGGCCCGCCTCATCGGCCGCGGCGACGAAAAGGCCGCCGATCAGGCCGCCGTGGATGCCATGCGCAAGCAGCTCAACCTTCTCGATATCGCAGGCGTTGTCGTCATCGGCGAGGGCGAGCGCGACGAGGCGCCGATGCTCTATATCGGTGAAGAGGTCGGCACCGGCAAAGGCCCCGCCGTCGACATCGCGCTTGATCCTCTCGAAGGCACGACCCTGACCGCCAAGGATATGCCCAACGCGCTTGCGGTGATCGCTATGGGCCCGCGTGGCTCGATGCTGCACGCGCCGGATACCTATATGGAAAAGCTCGCCATCGGCCCCGGCTTTGCCCCCGGCACCGTGACGCTCGAGATGTCGCCCGCCGAGCGCGTCGAAGCGCTGGCCAAAGCAAAGGGCTGTGCCAAAGAGGATATCACCGTCTGTGTGCTCGAACGCCCGCGTCACGAGGAAATGATCGCCGAGATCCGCTCGACCGGCGCCGCGATCCGCCTGATCACTGATGGCGATGTGGCCGGTGTCATGCATTGTGCCGAACCCGATAAGACCGGCATTGATATGTATATGGGATCGGGTGGCGCGCCCGAGGGCGTTCTCGCCGCGGCCGCGCTGAAATGCATGGGCGGACAGATCCTCGGCAAGCTCCTCTTCCGCAACGAATACGAACGCGCCCGCGCCCACAAGGCGGGGATCACCGACCTCGACCGCATCTATACCCGCGACGACATGGTGACAGCCGATGTGATCTTTGCGGCGACGGGCGTGACCGACGGGAGCCTCCTGCCCGGCATCAAGCGCGAGCCCGGCTGGCTGACCGCCGAGACGATCCTGATGCGGTCGAAAACCGGCTCGGTCCGGCGGATGAACTATCGCCACCCCGTGGGCAAGTAATCCCGCGCCTGTGGCGAATCCCCGGCTGCGGCCCTAGGATCGCCCCATGACGGATAACGACACCCCCGCGCAGGCCTATCTCGGCGTCTCAAGTTCGATCACGGGCCGCCCGTGGCGCGGCCCAACCGCTGCCGAAGACCGCGCAGCCGAGGCGCTTGTCCAATCGACGCGCCTGCCGCTGCCGGTAGCTCGGGTGCTGGCCCATCGCGGCATTGCGCCGGACGAGGCGGAAAGTTTTCTCAACCCGACCCTGCGCGATCTCTTGCCGGATCCGCAGACGCTGCGCGACATGGGCAAGGCCGCCGAACGCATCCTGAAGGCCGTGGCGGCAGGCGAGCGTATTGCCATTTTCGCGGACTATGATGTCGATGGCGCCACCTCGGGGGCGCTTCTGCATCTTTGGCTCCGCGACATGGGCCGCGAGGCGACGCTTTATGTCCCCGACAGGATCGACGAAGGCTATGGCCCCAACGAACCGGCCATGGCGGCACTGGCCAAGGATCACAGCCTGATCGTCTGCGTTGACTGCGGAACGCTCTCGCATGGCCCCATTGCAGCCGCCAAAGGCGCGGATGTTGTTGTGCTCGATCACCACCTTGGCGGCGAGACCCTTCCGCCCGCCCACGCCGTGGTCAACCCCAACCGGCAGGACGAAAGCGGCGATCTGGGCCACCTTTGCGCGGCGGGCGTTGTTTTTCTGGCCCTCGTCGAGGCCAACCGCCAGCTTCGCGCCGCAGGCAAGGCAGGCCCGGATCTCATGGGCCTTCTTGATCTCGTTGCACTCGGGACGGTGGCCGACGTTGCCCCCCTGACCGGTGTGAACCGCGCCTTTGTCCGGCAGGGGCTCGCAGTGATGGCACGGCGTGAGAGGCTTGGGCTGAGGGCGCTTTCAGACGTCGCGCGGATGGATTCGGCTCCGGCCGCCTATCACTTGGGCTTTCTTCTCGGGCCGCGGGTCAATGCCGGCGGGCGCATCGGCAAAGCCGACCTTGGCCTGCGCCTGCTAACCGCCACCGACCCGCATGAGGCCGGCGCCATCGCGGCCCGGCTCGACAGGCTCAACGACGAGCGGCGTGAGCTTGAAAATCAGGTCCGAGACGCAGCTCTTGCCCTAGCCGAACTGCGCGGGCTTGAGGGGCCGCTTGTCTGGGCGGCGGGCGAGGGCTGGCACCCCGGCGTGGTCGGCATCGTCGCCTCGCGCCTGAAAGAGGCGACCAATCGCCCAGCCATTGTCATCGGTTTTGATGGCGACGAGGGCAAGGGCTCGGGCCGCTCGGTTTCGGGGGTCGATCTAGGCGCTTCGATCCAAAGGCTTGCCGCCGAGGGACTTCTGCTCAAGGGGGGCGGCCACAAGATGGCCGCAGGGCTGACTGTTGCCCGCGACAAGCTCGACGCCGCGATGGCGCGGCTTGCTGATCTGCTCACACGTCAGGGCGCAGGCGCGGGAGGCCCGCGCCGACCACGATGCCCTCGCCATCACCGGCGATCCCGCCGCTTACGCCGACCTCATCGCCCTGCTCGCGGTCACCAACCGCTCGACCCTCGAGCCGCCGTCATGGCGCTACGCGCTGCTCTTCACGCACCCGACGCCACTGCAACGGATTGCGGCGGTCTCCGCACCGCCTGCGTGACCACCGCGAGCGCCCACACTGTCGCCACGAGCAGCAGAATGATCCGCACCGACTGCAGGGCGACCGCCCACCACGCGCCGATGAGGAAGCTGCCGTAGGCCAGCGGGTAGAGCACCTGCGCGGCCAGCACCGACGGCACGAGCAGCCACACCACCGTACGCATGCGGCTGCGCGGGTCAAGGAAGGTCACCGCGGCGACGCCGGCGATCCATACGGCGTACTGGGGCGACAGCACTCGGCTGGTCACGACCGACACCAGCAGGGCGGCGAGCGCGACATCGGCGGGGGACAGGTCCTCGAGGCGTCCGAGCAGTCGAGCCACTCCCATCAGGCCCAGGATGACGAAGCCGGTGAGCGTGATGGCCAGCCCGATGGGGATCGTCGCCGCGATGTCGACCTCCATGGATCCGAAGCGGAACTCGGTGGGCACGTGGGCACCGAACACCTGCGCCGTCATGAAGGGCCAGGCCCCGACCGACTCGACCTGCAGTCCGCGCGCGCCCTGTTCGCCGAGGAACGAGATGCCTCCGGATGCCCAGAGTCCGATGCTGATGAGAATGGCCGCACCGGCGAGGACGAAACCGAGGAGTCCGGCGGGCAGGTGTCGGCGGGGCAGCGCGATGAGCATGAGTCCGGGCCAGACCTTCAGCAGGGCGCCGGCCGCCGCGGACGCCCCGCTCCACACGGGCCGTGCGACGAGCACGAGCGCTCCCACGGCTGCGAGCGTGGGAACGACGTCGAAGCGCGCGATGAAGACCGGCCCGATGATGAGCGCACTGGCGACCCATGCCCACGCAGCGCCGCGGCCGACGTCTCGGCGATGCCCGGCGACCAGCAGGATGACGAGCACGGCCAGGTCACATGCGAGCACGATGCCCACGAGCGCGGCGACGGGATTTGATCCGATGACGGCAGCGAGGGCGAAGACGACGCCCGCCCCCGGCGGGTACTGCCACATGTCGTCGCCGATCGGAAAGCGTCCGGTCACCAGCAGGTTGGACCACTCGGCGTAGAGCTTGACGTCGTTGATGACGCTCGG
>JALRLK010000168.1 GCA_023254495.1 Marivivens sp.
GCGTGGGCCAGGTCCACATGTACTACCGCGCGCGCCTGCTGAGCGAGCGCTTCGATCCAAAGGCTTGCCGCCGAGGGACTTCTGCTCAAAGGGGGCGGCCACAAGATGGCCGCAGGCCTGACTGTTGCCCGCGACAAGCTCGACGCCGCGATGGCGCGGCTTGCTGATCTGCTCGCACGTCAGGGCGCAGGCGCGGGAGGACCGCGCGATTTGGGTCTTGATGGCCTCTTGATGCCCGGTGCCGCCAGCGTTGAACTGGTGGAACAGATCGACAAAGCCGGCCCCTTCGGCGCCAGCGCCCCTGCCCCGCGCTTCGCGATCCCCGATGTGCAGATTCTCTTCGCCAAGGAAGTCGGCAACGGCCATGTAAAGTTCACTGCAGGCGACGGTCTTGGCGCCAAACTGGATGGCATCGCCTTCGGTGCGATGGACACGCCCATCGGCCCCGCCCTGATGTGTCGTTCCGGCAAACGCTATCACCTTGCGGGGCGGCTCGAGGTAAACGTCTGGCAGGGCCGCAAGAGTGTCCAACTGCGGCTCGAAGACATCGCCGAAGCCTTTGATCGGACACCCTGAAAAATTATTCACCGCGGGCGATTTTTTCCGCAGAATCCCCCTTGCCCTCGGCAAGCGCTTTCCCTAAAAGCCCCCTCACCACAGCGTGGCCCGTTCGTCTATCGGTTAGGACGTCAGGTTTTCAACCTGAAAAGAGGGGTTCGACTCCCCTACGGGCTGCCACTGGTTCTCCCATAAATTGATGTATTGCGGATCGTTGGGTTGCCCTCGGCTGCAAACCCCGTTGTGTAGGCGGCGTTGATTTTAGCCGCCGCGCCCCCGAACCTTCGCCCTTAGAACATTCGCCCCATCGTCGAGGGATGCTGACGCTCAAAGCTACGGTCTGCACCGAGGTCGCGCATGAGGTGATCGCTGACCTGTCCGCTGTCGATCTCGCAGGAGGTCCGCGAACGGAAAGGCCATTGGAAGAGGCCGGACAGTTTGCGCAGGCCGATTTTCCGAAGAGGCTTGAGGTTCAGGCTCAGGTGCTGGGTCGGTATGTAAGTCATGGCGGGTGTCCTTTCTGATTTCTGCCGGTGTGGCTCGATGATGAGGCCACTTTGGCAGGAAGGATCCGTAGGGTACTTAGACGTTCCAAAACCTCGCCAAAAGGTTCCGAAAACTTGCAAAGCGTCGAAAAAGGATCGCTACTTTTTGCCTATTCCGACTTGGCAGCCGCCGCGCGCGCCTCGAGATTGGCCATCAGCTCTTGAAAACGGGGGGCGCTGCGCAGCGCATCAAGATCAGTGTCCTTGCGCATTCAAATCAGGGTAGAAATTGGCTCGCCCATCGTTGTGGTTGGGGCAAAACAATCCAGCGCGACATCCATTTCACCGAGCCGGACCATGGCGCAGCCGATGTTGTAGTTCAGCGTATGATCGTTTGGATCAATCGCCCGAATGCGAGAGATCAATTGCTTGGCCCGCTCGGCCTCACCCAGCACAGCGAGGCCGAGAACCTTGTGCATCAACGGGTAAACATCGGAATCGTTGCGCTCCAGGGCGCGATCTGCGCGCTCGAGCGACCGTTTCGAAGTTTCAATTGCTTTGCTCTCTTGACCGGTCGCCGTGTAGGCCATCCCCAGAGGGGACAAGGGCGGCAAAGCATCAGGAGAGAGTGCCGCCGCGCGCTCCAACAGCTCGATCGCTTCCTCGTAGCGTCCGGCCAAAAAATAGTTGCTCCCGGCATAGAAGCAAACGTCATAGGACTGGGGATCAAGCTGCAATGATCTTTCGGTGAGCGCCAGTGCGTCATCCCAATTGCCCTGGCCAGCAAGGATCCGGGATTTGGCGGCCAAAGCCTCGGCTGACTCTGGATTGAGCTCAAGCGCCCGTTCGGCCGCTGCCAACCCGCTGTCGTCCCCCCCTTCCAGGGTAGACAACCATGCCTGCGACACAGCCAACAAGGACCAGGCGCGTTCATATTTGGGATCGATTTCAATGGCCTGTTTGGCCAGTCGGGCGGCGATCTGATAGTCTTGCTGGCTCAACCTGTCATGATGGTGTCTTGCCTGCAGATAGATCTCATAGGCTTCCGGGTTGTCGGTGGGTCGTGCAAGGATCGCCGCGCGTTCATCCGGTATGAGCCGCACCTTAAGCGCCGCGACGATGGCCTGTGCGATCTCGTCCTGCAGAGCGAAGATGTCGGTCAGGTTGCGGTCGAAGCGTTCGGCCCACACGGGGTGTCCGGTTGCGCCGTCGACCAGCTGGGCATTGATCCGCAACCTGTTGCCGGCCTTGCGAACGCTGCCCTCAACGACATGGGAAACCCCCAGCCTCCCCGCGATCTCGGCCACATCGACCGCCCCTTGAAGGTGAAGGCGGTGTTGCGGGCGATAACCGAAAGGGCGCGCACCTTGCACAGATCGGTGATGATATCTTCTGAGATCCCGTCGGAGAAATACTCCTGATCCGGGTCGTTCGACGTATTGGCAAAGGGCAGGACGAGGATGCTTGACCCCGGCTTCGATTTGGAATCCGGTCCCTTTGCCTCAGCCGCGCTCTCCGCCAGCACAAACTGATAGCCCCGCCCCGGGATCGTCGCCATAGCATCGGCCCCAAGTGACTTTCGCAGCGCCGAGACCTGAACCGTCAGATTGCTTTCCTCAACCGCAATGTCTGGCCAAACCGCATCGAGCATTTCGGCCTTGGTCATGACGCGGTGCCGATTCTCGACGAGAAAGATCAAAAGATCGAACGCCCGCGCACCAAGGGGTATTTCCTTGCCCGCCTTTTTCAACCGGCGCTCGTCCGGCAAAAAATCGAATTTTCCAAAACGGTAGGAGGTCAGCTGCCTGTCCCCTGTAATAATGCCTGCAAATGCTAAGCGCCTCTTTCTGAAAAGGGAAACATTGTTTACCAAAGGTCCGCTGCCATATCCCGCCCTCTTGGCGCCTGATGAGCTTTGGTTTGCATGAAGGCCTTCCACTGGGCATAATCGGCGCGAGGCAAATAGGGCCCGCGACAGGAAGAACTCCGCATGGGCCGCGCAGAAAAGAGCAGGTTTCAGATGCGTTGGATAATGGCAGTGGCCGTTTTGATGGCCCTAGGCTCTTGTGGAAGCTCGGGCGGACGCATCAGCGGCTCGGCCAGCGGCCCCATAGGCAGCGCCTGCATCTCGGCAGGTCGTTCGGGCGCAAGTGGGGCGCTTTGTTCTTGTGTGCAGGCGGCCGCGAACCAAACGCTCGGCGGGTCGGATCAAGCGCGCGCTGCCGAATTCTTTGCCGATCCCGAAAAGGCACAATCGACGAGAATGTCGGACTCTTCGGCCAGCGAGGCATTCTGGGAACGCTATCGCAACTTTGTCTCGATGGCAGAGGCGATGTGCATGGCATAGTGCGGCGGCCCCAAAAGCTGAAGCCGCCGCTCTGATCAATCAATTGCCGGGAGCGGCCGAACTGTCTCCACCCATCATGGAATGGTCCATGGACGAATGGTCCATCGAGCCATGATCCATCATGCCATCCGTCGGCGCGTCGCCCACGATGATCTCGATCGTGATTTCACCCGCCTTTTCGAAAACGAGCGTAAGGGCGATTAAGTCGCCATCTTTCCATGCGCTGTTGAGGCCCATGAACATGACGTGTTTGCCGCCGCGCTCGAGCATAACCTCACCTTCAGCCGGGATGGCAAAGCCTTCCTCGACATGGACCATCTTCATGACGCCGTCTTCGCCGGCAATATGGGTGTGAAGCTCGACGCGCTGGGCGGCGTCTGAACGGACATCGATCAGACGATCTTCCTCACCTGTCATATTGTGGACGACCATGAAAGCGGCCCCCGCCATCGGCGAATTCGAGATGGCGTAGGTGTGGTGGATCATCATCTCGCCGGCCGAAACGGGCATGGCAAAGAGTAGGGAAGCGGCAATGGCCGCAAAGAGGGATTTGAGGGTCATTTTCGATCCTTTTGTCTGGGTCTAGGTGCGAAGGTCAGACGAAGAATGGAGGCCCCCTTGCACGCAGGGTTTGCGGCCCCGAGGCCAAGACAACGAACGCCGCATCCGCCTGATAGACGTTTGAGACCAAGCCGCCGGCAACCACTCCGAAATCGTTGCAGCCCGAATCGATCACAAAATGGGTGATGCAGTCCGGGCAAAAATGGCTTGGCTCGACCGGCTTGCCCGAGGCATCGATGGGCACGGCAACCTGTACGCCACCGAGGCAAAGCACCGCCTCGTCCACGGCTTGCGCCATGCCGCGCGCCGCCGCCATCTGCTGGAACGTGAGGATCAGCAGGGCCGCGAACAGAACCGAAAGGGCGGAACGTAGTCGGGTCATCTCGTTCGGCGCCTACCATGTCGCCAAAGGACAGGAAAGCGCCATAACGCCGCCCCCAAACGCAAAAGCCCGGCCGGAGGCCGGGCTTAAAACGATGTGCTCAACTCAGGATCAAGCGGCAGCCTGAGCCTTGAGGATCTCTTTCTTGACCTTCAGCGCCTCGGCCGAAAGCTCTTCGTCCTTGGCCTTGGCCATGAACGCATCAAGGCCACCACGGTGGTCGACAGTGCGCAGCGCAGCCGAGGACACGCGGAATTTAAAAGAGCGGCCCAGGATGTCGGACTGCATCGACACGTCCTGCAGGTTCGGCAGGAAGCGGCGGCGGGTCTTGTTGTTGGCGTGGCTGACGTTGTTGCCAGACATCGGCCCTTTTCCGGTCAGATCGCAGCGGCGCGACATATCTCGTATCCTTGTCTTTTGGGCCCAGCCCCAGATCGGGGGGCCCTGTCAAACGGCAAGGGCCCTGCATGGATCGCAGGGCCGCGAATTCAGTCTGGGCGTCCTAAGAGGATTCCTGTCCGGCGTCAAGCGGGTTCGATCCGCCATCTGTGTCCATTTCCTCAAGGCGGCTCAGAGCCCAGTCCGCCACCCGCGTATGACGGTGCAAAGCGTGCCGGGCAAGCGAAATGAGATAGGTAGGTTCGCCTCGACGGATCGTCCGATAGGTGTTCCGCAGATCATGCAACCCGGGGCCACCGTCGCGAGCGAGCATCTCCATCAAGAGCCCGGCGCGGCCTGCCGCCCTTAGGACGCCGGAAGCCGGATGGCCTCCAAACGGCAGAACGACGGGGCGGAGACGGGGATGAAGATCAGAGATCCGACGCGCATGGCAGCGATCAAAGGGCACAAAGGGATCGAAAACGATCATCCCCTCAATGTGGCTTGCGGCGCGCGAACCAAGTGCGCCCAGCCGTGGTTCGAACTCGGCCGCATTCCTGTGATACCGCTTGTCCCATGGAACCAATCGGGGGTGGATCGAGACCTGTGGCGAGATGTCGATCAGGCGGCTGGCTCCGGCGCTTTTGGCAAAGCGCAGGGCGCCATAGCCGCCCATCGAAAATCCGATCGCGGCGACCGTTTCAAATCTTGCGCAGGCCGTGGCCAGCGCATCTTCAATCGCCTCTGTTTCGCCGTTGATAAACCAGTCATTGCGGGCGCTCCGCAGCGAGATCTGATCCCACCCCCACCGCCGCAAACTGTTTGACAGACTGATTTCGCCGAACCCCTCGCGATCTTTGCGGAGAAAGTCGAAGGTCAGAATGGCGCGTCTATTTCCGCCGTTGAAGTGGGTGAGGAGCAGGCGTTTGCCATCTAACACCCTCTCGCCGCACTCGCTCACAGCTCGGACTTTCCAAAACGCGCCAAAACACGCGCCGCTGCGGAAGCCGGCGACTGTTCCCCAAGCGATACGGCCTCTTCAGCGCGGGCAAGATCGGCGGAAAGCCCCTTGTCGGCGGCCAGACGCGCCATGAGTTGCAGACGGACTTCCTCATGGAACCAATAAAGCGCCTGCGCCTTGCGCCGCGCCGCCTCGTGGCCCTGCGCCTTGCGCCAGCCCGACAGCGCCAGCATCTCGGCCCATGCCTGCTCGAGGCCCGTGGTCTCGACCGCCGAAACGGTCATGGCCTTGGGAAAGCCCTCGGGCTCTTGCGGCCTTTTCCGCAAGAGCCGCAGCGCGCCGCCATAATCGGCGCAGGTGCGGCTCGCCTGCGCTTTCAACTCGCCATCGGCCTTGTTGACGAGGATCAGGTCGGCGATCTCCATGATCCCGCGTTTGACGCCCTGCAACTCGTCGCCCCCCGCAGGCGCGATGAGCAGAACGAAAAGATCGCACATTTCGGCGACCATCGTCTCGGATTGGCCGACCCCAACGGTCTCGATCAGGATCACGTCATAGCCCGCCGCCTCGCACAGGCTGATCGCCTCGCGGGTGCGCCGCGCCACGCCGCCAAGGTGCGATTGCGAGGGCGAGGGGCGGATAAAGGCCATGGGATCGCGGCTGAGGCGCTCCATGCGGGTCTTATCGCCGAGGATCGAGCCGCCGGAACGGGCCGACGAGGGATCGACCGCCAGAACCGCGACCCGAAGGCCGAGGCCCGTGAGCATAAGGCCGAAAGATTCGATAAAAGTCGATTTGCCGACCCCCGGCGTGCCCGAAAGCCCGATCCTGAGCGCCTCGCGCCCATTGCCCAGCGCCTCGATCAGCGCGAGCGCCTCGGCGCGGTGGTCGGCACGCCCGCTTTCGACAAGCGTGATCGCCCGCGCAAGCGCACGCCGGTCGCCGGATTTCAGCGCCTCGGCCAAGGCGGGGATGTCAGTCTTGCGGCTCATGCCCCCTCTTCTATCGGCTTGCCGCCGCCTGTCCAGTCTCGGGGCTTGATTCCGCCGCCCCATGCGTCAGCTTGGGGGTATGACAACCCTGCCCTCCGCCTTCTCAGACTGGTTCGCCGCCCGCGGCTGGCAGGTGCATCCGCACCAGCGGGAAATGCTCGACCGTGCGGGTGAGCCCGCGCTCATGCTCATCGCGCCCACAGGCGGCGGCAAGACGCTGGCGGGGTTCCTGCCGACATTGGCCGAGCTGGCCACTGAACCGCGCGAGGGGCTGCACACGCTCTATATCTCGCCCCTCAAGGCGCTCGCCTCGGACATCCGCCGCAACCTCCTCGTGCCGATCAGCGAGATGGGTTTGCCGATCCGCGTCGAGGACCGGACTGGCGACACCAGCGCCACACGCAAGAAACGCCAGAGGGTCGATCCACCGCATATTCTTCTGACAACGCCTGAGTCGCTCGCGCTTCTCACCTCCTACGAGGATGCGCCTCGGATGTTTGCGGGCCTGAGCCGCGTGATTATCGACGAGATTCACGCCCTTGCCGAAAGCAAACGGGGCGATCAGTTGATGCTGGGGCTGTCGCGGCTTGAGGCCATGGCGCCGGGCCTGCGGCGCGTGGGGCTTTCCGCCACCGTCGAAGACCCGCCCGCCCTTGCCGCCCTCATGGCCCGTGGCGGGGCGCCCTGCCCCGTTCTTCAGGCCGATCCCGGCCCCGATCCCGATATCGCCATGCTCCGCACCGAGGCACCGCCGCCGTGGTCGGGCGGCGGCGGGCGCTATGCCATCGAGGAAATCCTCGCGGAAGTGAAGCGCCACCGCACGACGCTCATCTTTCACAACACCCGCGCACAGGCCGAGATCTTCTTCCACCACCTCTGGCTCGCCAACACCGACGATCTGCCCATCGGCATCCACCACGGCAGCCTCTCGCGCGAACAGCGCGACGCGGTGGAAAAGGCGATGACCGAGGGGCAGCTTCGCGCCGTGGTCTGCACCGGCAGCCTCGATCTCGGAATCGACTGGGGCGATGTGGACCTTGTGATTCAGGTCGGCGCCCCGAAGAACGTCAAACGTCTGATCCAGCGCATCGGCCGCGCCAACCACCGCTACAACGCGCCGTCCAAGGCGCTCCTCGTGCCTGCCAACCGCTTCGAGCTGGTCGAATGCGTGGCGGCGCTGGAGGCGGCCAAGGCGCATGACCTTGACGGCGACCCGCGCGGGGCCGGACCGCTCGATGTCTTGTGCCAGCACATCCTGATCCGCGCCTGCGCGGGGCCGTTTGATGAGGGGGAGCTTTTCCAAGAGGTCCGCAGCGTTGGCGCCTACGCGGGCCTCTCGCGCGCCGCCTTTGACGACTGCCTCGAGTTCTGCGCGACCGGCGGCTATGCGCTTCGGGCCTATGACCGCTGGCAAAGGCTCATCAAGCGCCCTGATGGCCTCTGGCAGCTACGCGACCCCCGCGCCGCCCAGCGCATCCGCATGAACATCGGCACCATTCAGGATACCGACACCTTGAAGGTCCGCCTCCGCGGCGCGGGCAAGCCCTTGGGCGAGGTCGAGGAATCCTTCGCCGCGACCCTGTCGACGGGCGATACCTTCCTGATCGGCGGGCAGATCGTGCGCTATGAGGGCTTGAAGGAGATGACGGTCGAGGTCAGCCGATCCGCCGCCAAGAAGCCGCGCGTGGCTGTTTTCCAAGGCACCAAGTTTTCGACTTCGACCCAGCTCTCAAGCCGCATCCTCAGGATGTTCGGCCAAGAGACATGGCCCGCCCTGCCTGATCACACCGCCGCGTGGCTGGCCCTCCAACGCGAGGTCTCTCACCTGCCCTCGCACGACCGCGTGCTGGTCGAAAGTTTCCCGCATGACGGCCTCGCCCACACCTGTTTCTACGGCTTCGCGGGCCGCAACGCCCAGCAGACACTCGGCCTGCTCCTCACCCGCCGGATGGAGACGGCGGGGCTCAATCCCTTGGGCTTTGTCGCCACCGATTATGCGACGCTGATCTGGGGCTTGAATGAGGTCCAAGAGCCCGCGCCTCTTTTGCACGACAAGGGCCTGCGCGAAGGCCTCGACGACTGGCTCAAAGGCAATGCCGTGATGAAGCGGACCTTCCGGGGTGCCGCAACCATCGCAGGCCTCATCGAGCGCAATCTGCCGCAGACCCGCAAATCGGGGCGGCAGGCAACCTTTTCGTCCGATATCCTCCACGACATGCTCCGCAAATACGACCCCGATCACCTTTTGATGCGGATCACCGAAGCCGAGGCTATGCGCGGCCTCGTCGATTTCGGGCGGATCGAGGAATTCCTCGCCCGCACTGAAAGGCGGATTGACCATGTGCGCCTCGAACGGGTCTCGCCCTTGGCCGCGCCGATGCTTCTCGAGGTGGGTAAGGTGCCGATTGTCGGCGAAGGGCGCGAGAGGCTCGTGGCGCAAGAAGCCGCCACCCTAATGGCCGAGGCCGGCCTTGGGGATCTCTGAGCCTTGCGCGGGCGGGCATTCCACGGCAGGACAGGCCCATGACCGTCCATGCCTTCACCCTTTGCGACACGGCCCTGCGCGCCCTTCCCAGCGGCGCGTTGCATATCCCCGGCGAGGCGGCGCTTTGCGTCTCTGATCTGCACCTCGGCAAGTCCGACCGTATCGCCCGGCGCGGCGGCGGACTTCTCCCCCCCTACGAGGCCCGCGAAACACTGGCGCGGCTCGAGGCCGATATCCTTGCCACCGATGCCCGCCAGGTGATCTGCCTTGGCGACAGCTTCGACGACCTTGCCTCGCAAGATTCGCTGGGCGAGGCCGAGCGGCTCTGGCTCGCGCGGCTTCAGGCGGGGCGGCGCTGGATCTGGATCGAGGGCAATCACGATCCCGGCCCGGTCGAGCTTGGCGGCAGCCATCTGGCCGAGCTTCACCTCGCAGGCCTGATTTTCCGGCATATCGCTGTCGCAGGAGCAATCGGCGAGGTCTCGGGCCATTACCACCCCAAGCACCGGCTCGGCGGCACGGCCCGCGCAGCATTTCTCTACGACCGCAGCCGCCTGATCCTGCCTGCCTATGGAACCTATACGGGCGGCCTTTCCTCAACCGACCCTATCTTTGCCGAGCTCCTCAAGAGGCCGGCCATTGCCGTCCTGACCGGCACCAGAGCCATTCCGACGCCAGTCTGACCACTCAGCTGAGGAGACCGGCGCTCTTGAGCGCGGATTGATAGCCCCGGCTCACCGGCACCTCGTCTCCATTGGTCAGGCTGAGAAACACCCGCCCCTTTTCGCGCCGCGTTCCCGCGACCGCCGATGCCGCGACCCAGTGGGACCGGTGGGTGACATACCCCTCCACCCCGTCCATCTCGGCGATACCATCGGAGAGGCGCAAAAGGATCCGCTGGGTCGACCCGTTTGACAGGACTACCACTGTATAGTGATCCTCCGCCGAAAGCCGGAGAACTTCGGCATCGCCAATGCCCTCGAGCCTTTGGAAAAGGCGTGGTTGCGAAGACTGCCCCACCTCGGGATCAGCCTCTTTCCTCCACACCAGAAGCACATACCGCATCGCCGCGATCCACAGCGAGATGGCCCCTACCTGTGCGCCAAGCTCGAGAATCTCGCCAACGTCAAGGCCGCGGCTGGGATCGAAAAGCCAAAGCAGAAGATGCAGCTCCGGCGTAAAGACCACGATAAAAATGCAGAGCAAAAGAAGTTCACGCTGCAGGTCGCTCCAACCGGTCGTCCGCGATGTCACCAGATGCCTTAGGGCGCCGACAGATCCAATGGAGGCGACAATCACCAAAGCCCAGAAGACCGTTGAGAGGATCTGGCCAAAGGCATCGGTCGATCCAAAAGGACCAACATACCCAAGCAGGACCGCAGTTGCGACAGACCCAAACTTGATGGGTCTGCTGCCTAGATAGAACGCCCTGCCAACTGAAATTGTGCTCGACATACCGACAATGTAATCAATGGTTTGGCTACAAGAAAGTCGTTCTTCGGTAGGTACGCCATCAATTTCTTGCGAACTACGGCTGTTCTAGGCGGTCAACCCCTCGGGCTCCCGCAGGCCGTGTGCACGGCAGCAGGCCGTCAGCGTATTGGCGAGAAGGCAGGCGATGGTCATCGGCCCCACGCCGCCCGGAACCGGTGTGATGGCCCCGGCGACTGCCTCGCAGCTGTCGAATTCGCAATCCCCTACCAGAACGGTCTTACCGTCGCGCTCGATCCGGTTGATGCCCACGTCGATCACCGTGGCACCGGGCTTGATCCAGTCGCCGGTAGCCATTTCGGGGCGCCCGACCGCCGTCACGACGATATCCGCCTGACGAACGACCGAGGGCAGATCCTTGGTACGGCTATGGGCGATGGTGACAGTGCAGCTGTCGCCCAAAAGCAAGTTGGCCATCGGCTTGCCGACGATGTTGGAGCGGCCGATCACCACGGCATTCATGCCCGACAGGCTGCCGTGATAGTCGCGCAGCATCATCAGGCAGCCAAGCGGCGTGCAAGGCACCATGGATTTCTGGCCGGTGCCCAGAAGGCCCACGTTCGAGATATGGAAGCCGTCCACATCCTTGGCCGGATTGATCGAATTGATCACCAGATCGGAATCGAGATGCTTGGGCAGAGGAAGCTGCACCAGAATGCCGTGAACCTCGGGATCTTTGTTGAGCCGGTCTATCAGCGCCAGCAGGTCAGCCTCCGACGTGTCGGCCGCAAGTTTGTACTCGTAGGAATTCATGCCCACTTCGACGGTCTGCTTGCCTTTCGATCGCACATAGACCTGACTGGCCGGATCTTCCCCGACAAGAACAACCGCAAGACCCGGGGTGATCCCGTTCTCTTCCTTTATCTGCGCCACATGGGCGGCAACCTTGGCTCGGACAGTAGCCGCGAAGGCTTTGCCGTCAATCAGTTTTGCGGTCATTCCAATTTCTCCTACGTTTCGGTGCCCAGCACCTTTTCCTCACTCGCAATCGACCAGTCGATGAGACGGCGCCAAAGGGCTTCGACCAACTCCGGGTCAAGACCTTCGCCGAGGGCATTGGCACGAACCTTGCCAACCACCTCTTCAACCCGCGCCTCGATCCGTGCGGGCATCCCTTCGCCCGGTTTGAGCTCGATCGCACGATCAATAAGCGCGGCACGATGGGCCAATAGCTTCACCAGCGATCTGTCAGTTGCGTCTATCTCGGCCCTGAGGTCGATCATGGTCTTCAACTGGCTCGGATCTTCAGGCATCGGTCTCGTCGCTTTGTGGGAGTAGCTCTCCTTTGAACAAAGCCAAACCCCAAGCGCAAGCCCCGGCGGCGATTATCCGCCTGGGCTTGATAGTTTAGAACAGGCCCTCGATCTGCCCACCTTCGTTGAGACGGATCGTTTCCGCGCTCGGCACCTTGGGCAAGCCCGGCATGGTCATGATTTCGCCGCAGATCACCACGACGAAGCCCGCGCCCGCCGAGAGGCGCACTTCGCGGATAGGCACAGAGTGACCGGTCGGCGCGCCGCGCAGGTTGGGGTCGGTCGAGAAGCTGTACTGCGTTTTGGCCATGCAGACAGGCAGGTTTCCATAGCCAGCCGCTTCCCAAGCCTTGAGCTGCTCGCGGACCGATTTGTCTGCGATGACTTCATCGGCGTGATAGATGCGCTTGGCGATAGTCTCGACCTTCTGGAAGAGCGGCATCTCGTCGGGATAGAGGGGGGCGAAATTGGCCGACCCACTCTCGGCCAGCTGAACGACCTTATGTGCCAGTTCCTCGATCCCTTCCGAACCCTTGGCCCAGTGCTTGCAGAGGATCGCCTCGGCGCCCTGCGCATTGACGTAGTCCTTCACTGCCTGCACCTCGGCGTCAGTATCCGAGACGAAGTGGTTGATGCCGACAACGACCGGCACGCCAAAGCTCTTTACGTTGGCGATGTGACGGCCGAGGTTGGGGCAGCCCTTCTTCACGGCGTCCACGTTCTCCGCACCAAGATCGGCCTTGGCGACGCCGCCGTTCATCTTCATGGCACGCACGGTGGCGACGATCACCACCGCGTCGGGGGCAAGGCCCGCCTTGCGGCACTTGATGTTCATGAACTTCTCGGCGCCGAGGTCGGCACCGAAACCGGCTTCGGTCACCACATAATCCGCGATCTTGAGCGCGGTCGTGGTGGCTGTCACCGAGTTGCAGCCGTGGGCGATGTTGGCGAAGGGGCCGCCGTGGACGAAGGCCGGGTTGTTCTCGAGCGTCTGCACGAGGTTGGGCTGCATCGCGTCCTTGAGGAGGACGGTCATCGCGCCGTCGGCCTTGATGTCGCGGCAATAGACCGGCGACTTGTCGCGGCGGTAGGCCACGATCATATCGCCAAGGCGCTTTTGCAGGTCGGCAAGGTTCTTGGCGAGGCAGAGGATCGCCATGACCTCGGAGGCCACGGTGATGTCAAAGCCGGTCTGACGCGGCGAGCCGTTCGAGACACCGCCAAGCGAGGTCACGATATCGCGCAGGGCGCGGTCGTTCATGTCGACCACACGGCGCCAGACAACGCGGCGGTCGTCTATGCCAAGCTCGTTGCCCCAGTAGATGTGGTTGTCGATCATCGCGGCCAGAAGGTTGTGGGCCGAGGTGATGGCGTGGAAGTCACCGGTGAAGTGGAGGTTCATCTCCTCCATCGGCACGATCTGGGCATAGCCGCCACCGGCCGCGCCACCCTTCATGCCAAAGTTCGGCCCGAGCGAGGCTTCGCGGATACAGATCGCCGCTTTCTTGCCGATGCGGTTGAGGCCATCGCCAAGACCCACAGTCGTCGTGGTCTTGCCCTCGCCCGCCGGGGTCGGGTTGATGGCGGTCACGAGGATCAGCTTGCCGTTGGGGCGATCCTGCACCGAGTCGATGAACGACTGGCTGACTTTGGCCTTGTCGTGGCCATAGGGAAGAAGATCGTCCGAGCCGATGCCCAGCTTGGCACCGATTTCCTGAATGGGGCGTTTTTTGGCTTCGCGGGCGATTTCGATATCGGACTTGTAGCTCATGTTGACCTTCCACGTTGGGGCAATGCGGGGGCATTGCGTCGAAATCGGAATACCGCGCACGGACCTGCGACAAAATTGCATTTCCGACATTATCGACGCCGGAATCGGCGACCTGCAGAGGTGATGTCGCGGATAGGAAACTTCTATGAAGTCTCAGCCCAACCAGGAACGCTGATCGGGCACAAAGAGCTTGAGTTCATCCCCGACTCGCAAGGCACCGCCGCGCTCGACCGAAGCCGTCACCCCACGCCTTCCCTTTGCCGCCGGCTTAAAGGCCTTCCCAAAGCCCGGCTGAACGGTGTCGATGGTCTTGGCGGGATAGTTACACGGGCCGTTTTCGACATCGACAACGATGGTCACGCCGGAAGCCGACAAAAGCCGCGAGGCAGGCGGGACGTGCGAGAAATCGGGAATGCCCTTGAGAACGAGCGAAGCCCCAAGCCAAAGCGGATCGAGGCGCGGCAGGCCCATCTCCTTGGCGATTTCCGCCATCTCTTCTTCGCTTAGGATGCTCAACTGGCGGCTGTTGCGAATCTCGGTCCCCTTGGGATGGATATTGGCAACGCGCGAGCACGAGGGGCGTGTCACGCCCGCGTGAAACTCTCTGTCAAAGCCCCCGAGCGTCAAAGGCATCTCGGCTACGGCCTCGGCTTCGATTTCGGCCCCTTCGCGGCGCGGGACAAAGCCTAGAAAGGTGATCGTTGCGATGTAGTGAGAGGCGACGAAACCAGCCATAAGCGCTCCTATCGGGTCAGAACAAAGAACAAACGGCGGAAAGGGAACAAGACTGATCCATCCGCCTCGGCAGGAAAATCCGAAGCAAGAGCGTCTTCATAGACCGCGATGAAACGGGCAGCCTCGGCAGGGTCGAGTTTCTCGGTGATCGGCCGCATCGCGGTCGACTCGGTGAAAAGGCGCACCGGATGGGCACCATGCGCGGCAGGCAGACGTTGCAGGTATTCACTCTGCCAGACGGAAACCGTTCCGAAGGGCGCGAGCATTCTGGCATAGACTTCGGGAGCGGCCACTTGCGGTTGCCAGTCCGAATAGTCGAACCGGTCGGGAAAAAGCGCCGCAGAAACCTCGCGCAGCGCCGCATGGCTTTGCGCCATCTGCTGGCGCGGCATCTGCACCGCCAGAACGCCGTTCTCGGGCAAGAGGCCCGCGAGACGCGGCATCAGGCTTTCGTGGTCAGGCAGCCAGTGCAGCGCAGCGTTGGAATAGATCACGGCGGGAGGCGTTTCGGGCGACCAGCTGGCGATATCGGCCTTTATCACACGGTCATACCCGCGCGCCTTGGCAAGCATGGTAGCCGAACTGTCGACCCCGACAATCTCGCGTTTTGGGAACCGTGATCGCAGCGCCGCTGCAACCGCGCCATCGCCGCAGCCAAGATCAACTACCTGCCCAGCGCAAGGCGTACCGATCTGCATCAGGAGATCAAGCGCAGGGCGCAAACGCAAACCCCGAAACCTTGCATAGGTTTCGGGGTTCCAGTCGTTCGATCTCTCGGAACTCATGCGGTCGGTTCGGGTTTCAGACCGCTATCGGGCGCCTTGGGCTTGCGTTTGCTCGCCTTGGGCACTGCCGTCACCGAAGTGCCGTCACTCGGCGGCGTGGCATCCGAGCCATCATCGGATCGCGGCAGTTCGCCGTTCATCACGCGCTGGATTTCGGCGCCGGTCAGGGTCTCGTATTCCAAGAGGCCCTCGGCCAGATTCTCCCACTCCTTGCGCTTTTCGGTCAGGATGCGCTTGGCGGTGGCATAGCCCTCGTCGATGATCTCTTTCACCTTCTGGTCGATGAGCTTCTGGGTCTCCTGGCTATGGTTGGTGCCGCCACCATAGCTGCCGAGATAGGATTGCTGCTCATTGGCATAGTCCACATGGCCCAGCTCTTCCGCAAAGCCGAACTGGGTGACCATCGCGCGGGCGATTTTCGAGACCTGTTGAATATCCGAGGTCGCGCCCGAGGTGACGTTCTCTTTACCGAATTTCAGCTCTTCGGCCACCTTGCCGCCCATCGCCATGGCGATCTTGGACTTATACTTGGTATAGCTCACCGAAAGCTGATCACGCTCGGGAAGGCTCATAACAAGGCCCAGCGCACGGCCACGCGGAATGATCGTCGCCTTGTGGATCGGATCGTGCTGCGGAACGTTGAGGCCGACGATCGCGTGGCCCGCCTCGTGATAGGCGGTCAGCTTCTTCTCGTCCTCGGTCATGACCATCGAGCGGCGCTCGGCGCCCATCATCACCTTGTCCTTGGCGTTTTCGAAATCGACCATGGTCACAAAACGCCGGTCGACACGGGCGGCCATGAGAGCGGCCTCGTTGACAAGGTTCGCAAGGTCAGCACCCGAGAAACCGGGCGTGCCACGGGCGATGATCCGCAGATCGACGTCGGGGCCAAGCGGGATCTTGCGGGCGTGCACGCCGAGGATCTTCTCGCGGCCCTTAATATCGGGGTTCGGCACCTGCACCTGACGGTCGAAACGGCCCGGGCGCAGAAGCGCGGGGTCGAGCACGTCGGGGCGGTTGGTGGCGGCAACGATAATGATGCCTTCGTTGGCCTCGAAACCGTCCATCTCGACGAGAAGCTGGTTCAGCGTCTGTTCGCGCTCGTCGTTGCCGCCGCCATAGCCTACGCCACGGCTCCGGCCCACGGCGTCGATCTCGTCGATAAAGACGATACAGGGCGCATTCTTCTTGGCCTGCTCGAACATATCGCGCACGCGGCTTGCGCCGACGCCGACGAACATCTCGACGAAATCGGAACCCGAAATGGTGAAGAACGGCACGCCAGCCTCGCCAGCAATCGCGCGGGCGAGAAGGGTCTTACCGGTGCCCGGAGGGCCGACAAGCAGCGCACCTTTGGGGATCTTGCCGCCAAGACGCGAGAATTTCTGCGGGTTGCGAAGGAACTCTACGATTTCCTCAAGCTCATTCTTGGCCTCGTCGATACCCGCCACGTCGTCAAAGGTCACGCGGCCATGCTTTTCGGTCAAGAGCTTGGCACGGCTCTTGCCAAAGCCCATCGCGCCGCCACGGCCACCACCCTGCATCCGGTTCATGAAATAGATCCAGACGCCGATCAGGAGGAGGAAAGGCAGAAGGCCGATCAGGAAGGTCTGAAGGCCCGATTGCTCCTGCGCCTCGGCCTTTACGGGGATGTTCTTGTCGATGAGAAGCGTCGTCACTTCCGCATCAACCGGGATGATCGCGACATAATCCTTGCCATCCGCCCCGCGGAACAGGGCACGCTCGCCGTCGAGCGTTACAGACGAGACCGCGCCGTTTTCAACAGCCGCGACGAAATCCGAATAGCTCCGGCTTTGGCTTTGCATCGTGCCCGAGCTGCCGCTGAAGACGTTGAACAACGCCAGAACCAGCAAAAACAACACGACCCAGAAAACGATATTGCGCGCGTTACCCAACGGGAGCTCCTCTTATTCCTCTGGCGCAGCCGATGCTACGCCGTGCCCTTAAAATAGAGATGAAAGGGGCAGGTTCAATGCGTTACCAGAAATGACAAGAAATCTTGAGCAAATATTGCACTCCAACCGTTCGAAAATCCGGCCATTGGGGCGGATTCCAGCCGATTGTCGCGCCAGATCGCGGGGCTTGCGGCCAGAGAAGCCCGAGGGAGGCCCGAAGCGCGCCAGTCAGGGCAGCTCAAGACACCGTCGCCCAGCGCCCGAATTCTTAGCCCCTTGGCCACAGGCGACTGGCGCGTGGTCGGCAGAATCCGCCAACGTCCATCCCAGAGATAGCCTGCCTCGGATGCCGTTTCGGGATCGATTTCCGTCTCAAGCCCTGTCACGGCAGCCGCTTCACGCGTCAGTCTGACCTTGCCGCCCGCCTGCGGCGAGAGGATCACACC
>JALRLK010000016.1 GCA_023254495.1 Marivivens sp.
ACGCCTCCGGCGCCGGCACGAGGTTGCTCTGCCAGTGATCGCGGGCGGTCGCCAGCGCATCCGCCTCGTCAGGCGACCACACCAGGTGCAGCTGGCCGCAGACGGGTCCGCGGCCGCCGGCATCCCGGTAGCGCGTCACGATCTCGCGGAGCGAAGCCGAGTCGGATGCCACCGTGATCAGCCCGTCCGCCCATGCGGCGTGCCGCTCTGCGGATGCGGCGGTCACGGCGGCGGCGAGCAGCGGCGGCGGCTGGGGGTGCGCGACAGTCATCCGGTCGCAGAACTTGCGGCTGCCGCCGGTGGGGGCGGGAATGGCGCGGATCTCGGTGCCCTCTTGCTCGAGAAGCTTGGCGAAGATCGCAAAGCCCGAGCCCGCGAAATGCTCGGAGACCACCTGCATCTTGATCGGGTTCCGCAGGTCGGGCTTGTCGGTGCCATACCATAGCGCGGCATCCCGATAAGAAATCTGCGGCCATTCGGCGGGCGCATCGACGGATTTGCCGCTGCCAAACTCTTCAAAAATGCCCGCGATCACCGGCGAGACGGTGTCGAACACGTCCTGCTGGGTGACAAAGCTCATCTCCATGTCGAGCTGATAGAAATCGGTCGGGCTGCGGTCGGCGCGGGGGTCTTCGTCGCGGAAGCAGGGGGCGATCTGGAAATACTTGTCGAAGCCCGAGACCATGATCAGCTGTTTGAACTGCTGCGGGGCCTGAGGCAGGGCATAGAACTTGCCCGGATGCAGGCGCGAGGGCACGAGGAAGTCGCGCGCGCCTTCGGGCGAAGAGGCGGTGATGATCGGCGTCTGGTATTCGCGGAAGCCCTTGTCCCACATCCGGCGGCGGATCGAGGCGACCACGTCGGAGCGCAGCTTCATGTTCTCCTGCATGGTCTCGCGGCGCAGGTCGAGGTAGCGATAGCGCAGGCGGGTTTCCTCGGGGTATTCCTGATCGCCGAACACCATGAGCGGCAGCTCGGAGGCCGCGCCGAGGATCTCGATATCGCGCACGAAAACCTCGATCTCGCCGGTCGGCAGCTTGGGGTTCACCAGATCGGCGTCGCGGGCCTTCACCTCGCCGTCGATGCGGATGCACCATTCCGAGCGGACCTTCTCGACCTCTTTGAACACCGGGCTGTCGGGATCGCAGAGAACCTGTGTCACGCCGTAATGGTCGCGCAGGTCGATGAAGAGGATGCCGCCGTGATCGCGCACGCGGTGGACCCATCCCGACAGGCGGACATTCTGGCCGACATGGCTCTTGGTGAGCGCGGCGCAGGTATGGGAGCGATAGGCGTGCATCTTGGCGATCCTTGGGTCGATTTTCGGGGTCTTGGGCTTTGCGGTGATAGAAAGAACCGCAGGGCGGATGTCAAGCGAAGGGCGCGAGATCGGCCTCGATCAGGCCACGAAGCGCGTTTCCGACCCAGATTTTGCGGGCAGAGGCGAGGTCGGCGGGCGTCAGGCGCCCTTCCTGCCAGCCTTCAGCCAGAAGCCGCCCGCGCAAGATTCCCGGCAAGCAGCCGGCGGAGAGGGGGGGCGTCAGGCGGCGTCCATCGGCGGCTTCGACGAAAACATTGGTGATCGTGCCCTCAGCTACCTCGCCGCCCGTGTTGAGGAACAAAGCCTCGTCCTCTCCCGGCCCGAGCGCAGCGCGGGCCGTATCATAGGCGGCGCGGCGGGTGGTTTTGACGGCGATCCACGGGTCGGCAGGGTCGAGCCGCGCTTCAGCCCAGACCACGCGCCAGCGGGGCGGATTCGGCGCGAGCGGGGCGGTGGTCAGATCGAACCTTCCCTCCGCATCGAGCGTCAGGCGGCAGCGCAACGGGCCTTCGCCTTCGATCCCGCCAAGGATCGTCAGCGCCTGCTCCCGGTCGAACGCATAGCCAAGCCGCGCCGCCGTCCCCGCCATACGCGCCAGATGGTCGTCGCGCCAGCGCAGCCCCTCGTCGGGGCGCCATCCAATGGTTTCGATGATCTGCGGCGGAGCGCTCAGATCCTGGCGAAGCGGGTCTTCCACAGCGCCTCCTCGTATTCGGCCTCGGGCGTTGAATCCCAGACGATGCCGCCGCCCACGTCAAGCCGCGCCGTTCCGTCTTCTTCCAGAAGGAGCGTGCGGATCGCCACGTTAAAGCTCGCCCGCCCGTCCGGCGCGGCCCAGCCGATGGTGCCGCAATAAATCTCACGCGGGGCAATCTCGAGCTCGCGGATGATCTCCATCGCCCGCACCTTGGGTGCGCCGGTGATCGAGCCGCAGGGGAAGAGTGCGGCGAAGATCTCGGCAAGGCCAATACCGGGGCGGAGCCGCCCTTCGATGTCGGAGACCATCTGGTGGACGGTTGCGTAGCTTTCGACCTCGTAGAGCCGTGGCACCTTGACCGAGCCGACCTCGGCCACCCGCGAGAGGTCGTTGCGCAGAAGATCGACGATCATCAGGTTTTCGGCGCGGTTCTTCTCATCCTGCGCCAAGAAGAGACGGTTGGCCTCGTCCTCCTGCGGGGTCGCACCGCGGGGCATGGTGCCTTTCATCGGGCGGGTGACGATCCGGCCGGCGGCATCGGTGGCAAAAAACAACTCGGGGCTGCGGCTCAGGATCGACGGAAGGCCCTCTTGCTCAATCAGCACCCCGTGTCCAACCGGCTGGGCGGCGGCCAGCGCGGCATAAAGAGCCTCCGGTGTTCCCTGAGCTGCAAGATCGAGCGGAAAGGTCAGGTTGGCCTGATAGATGTCGCCCGCGGCGATATAATCGCGCGTCCGCCGGACCGCCGCGAGGTGATCCTCGCGCGAGCGGCGGGGGGTGAGGCCGCCAAGTTCGGCGCTCCCGACCGCCAGCGCCTCGGCGGCAACCGGCGCGTCATAGACGCCAAATTGCAGAAGCGGCAGACGACGCCCATTTGGCATCAAGGGCGCAAGGCGCAGCTCGAGCGCATAGCCAAGCTCATAGCTGGCGTAGCCCGCAATCCAGAACCCCTCGGCGCGCGCCGCATCAAGCGCCGACAGTGCTGCAGGGACCTCGGCTGAGGTCTCAGCCGAGATCACCGCCCGCGGCCGATCAAACAGCGCGGCTTTGCCTTCCGGGGCGTGGTCGAAATGGATTCGCATCATGAGTCAGCTCTTGCCATTCTCTATCGCTGCAGGCACGAGAGATGCACGCGAAATACGCTAACCTGACACGCAGAGGCGACCCCTCAGTTATGCTCGGCAGAACTTGGGCCGGAAAAATCCTTTTCGCGCCTCCCTAGCGTCGCTTGGTATTCGATTGCCACCTACGACCTCCTCTTTCTGGGGAGCGCAGGAATCCTCTATAGAAATAGTCGCTGTAGAAGGGGCACAACCCTTGTTGTTAGGCTCCTCGCGATTTGCAGCCTGCTGGCGGTCTGCGGACCTTTGGGTTGGACACATTATGCACTGGGTACTGTCCTGCAGCGCGCCTTATTCTCTGTGTTTGCGCCCAGACGAGCGCTGATTATCAACGTCCCGGTCGTCGCTGGGTTGTCGCTACCGAGTAGCTGGATCGTGATTTGGCTCTTGCCCGGCGTGTCGCTCAGAGCGGTCGCGGCAATTCTCTCGATGCTGTCTTGGGCGGCGGTGCTCGCATTCGCCTACTGAATCGATCCGTAGGTTCCGTCTGACACAACATTTGGATCCAAATTGCCGAAGTTGTCGATCCGGGCCAATTGAAAAACGATTTTCACGACGATTTTCGCCAGGATGCTCGGGGTTTTCGACCTGGGGGTGCGGCACCGCGTCTAAGGGGTCAATTTCCGCCTTTTGTCCTGCATTCGGGCCTTGCGCCGAAAGATTCGATCCCTATAACGCAGGACAATTTGGGCGCGGCCTGCCGTGCGCCCTGCTGCCACACGCCGAATCCTTGGGGGACCTGCCATGCCGAAGAGAACCGACATCAAGTCGATCATGATCATCGGAGCGGGGCCCATTGTTATCGGCCAAGCCTGCGAGTTCGATTACTCGGGCGCTCAGGCCTGCAAGGCGCTGCGCGAAGAGGGCTACCGCGTTATCCTCGTCAACTCGAACCCAGCGACGATCATGACGGACCCCGAGCTGGCGGACGCGACCTATATCGAGCCGATCACGCCCGAGGTTGTCGCCAAGATTATCGAGAAAGAGCGCCCCGACGCGCTTTTGCCGACGATGGGCGGGCAGACCGGCCTCAATACCTCGCTCGCGCTGGCCGATATGGGCGTTCTCGAGAAATTCAACGTCGAGATGATCGGCGCCAAGCGCGAGGCCATCGAGATGGCCGAAGACCGCAAGCTGTTCCGCGAGGCAATGGACCGCCTCGGCATCGAGAACCCCAAGGCGACCATCGTGACCGCGCCGAAGGATGCCAAGAGCCGCAAAGACCTCAAGGCGGGCCTTGCGCTGGCGATGGACGCGCTTGAAGAGATCGGCCTTCCGGCGATCATCCGCCCCGCCTTTACCCTCGGCGGCACCGGCGGCGGCGTGGCCTACAACCGCACCGAATACGAATATTACTGCCGCTCGGGCATGGACGCCTCGCCGGTGGGCCAGATCCTCGTCGACGAGAGCCTTCTCGGTTGGAAAGAATACGAGATGGAGGTCGTCCGCGACACGGCGGACAACTGCATCATCATCTGCTCCATCGAGAACGTGGACCCGATGGGCGTCCACACCGGCGATTCCATCACCGTGGCCCCCGCGCTGACGCTGACCGACAAGGAATACCAGATCATGCGCAATCACTCGATTGCCGTGCTGCGCGAGATCGGGGTCGAGACCGGCGGTTCCAACGTCCAGTGGGCGATCAACCCCAAGGACGGCCGGATGGTCGTCATCGAGATGAACCCGCGTGTGTCGCGC
>JALRLK010000006.1 GCA_023254495.1 Marivivens sp.
CATTGCTTGATTCTGACTGTAATTCAAATATGTACCAAGCCCAGAGGTCAGCGCATTTGCTTGACCCATGTAGCCAGATGCGCGCGCATTACCAGCACTGATAGCGGAATTCGCTTGAGGACATGCAAGGTCTCAAAATGCGTATTCCGGGGATGGGTGGAAAAGTAATGGATACCCTTGGGGTGGCTGTCCAAACTATCGCTGGAGGAGAGATTTATACCGCTTTGGAACGGGTTGGGATCCTGACCCGATGTGCGCCCGCGCAGGAGGGTATTGTCGCCGCCGCTGGTCGATTGGCGGATGTTGACGAACCATTTGAGGACCGGGACTTCACCCAAGGTCGGGTGATCGTGGGTGGCCTCATGCGCGGCGCCCCAGCGCAGCGATTGAAGATCCTGTCCATAGGTATCCTTGAGCCAGATGACGGCGTCATCGAGGGCGGCTTTGGAGATTTCGGAGCAGGTCTCGATCCGCTCCGACTGGACCACATCGCACCATACCGATGCGTTCTCGGTGTTGCGATAGACGCGCTCGATTAAGAGAGGCTCAACATGGCTGAATTCATCGGCCAGCGGGCCAAGTTCGTCGTTGATCAAACGCTTCTGCAAGGCGCGGAGCCACGCGGAATAGATCAAGGGTTCCGGCAGATGTTCGTTCATCTCGCCATTCCAGTTGGCCAGAAGCTGCAGAGCCGTTTGTCTCTCGGCCTCAAGGGTTCCGGCGGACGCTGCTTCGCCCGTGAACCATAGATCGGCGCCAATGAGCGGAAGGAGCGAACGGGCCGTGAAGCTCACTGTATCGAGTTGGGCCTCGATAAAGCTCTCGCGGGTGTGGACCTCGCGGGATTGCATGAGGAGCCGCCACCGGTTGATCCGCTGGGTATCACCCCATTCGTAGGACATGTGATCGGGGAAGGGGCGGTCGATCACCTTGTTGTTGGTGTTGCCGAGAAGGCCGCCTTCGGGGTCGAGGAATTCTGGGTTGGTGGCGTAGGGCAGGGTACCGATCCATCGGTTCTGGGCGAGATACCCATAGGTGGGCAGCCGCCCCTGGCTTTGATGCCCAAGGTTGCGACGCGGGAAGGCGCCAATGGTTTTCATCGCGATCCGATTGCGGTCGGCCAGCATGAGGTTTTGCGACGGAGAGACGAAATCCTTGGCCGCCGAAATCGCCTGATCGACATTATGGGCGCGCATGATGCCCATTCCGGCGCTGAGCGAGGTGTCGCGGTCTGAAAGGGCGGTCCAGGCGACCGAAGTCACATGGCCCGCAGGGCGGATTGTTCCGAGATCATATTGGTCTGGGGGAAGCACAGGGCCGTTGTCGGTCCACTGTAGCTTGATGGTGACCGCGGGCGCTCCGGCGACGGTGATGATGCTGTCACGGGAACGGAACGGCGCCCAGCCTTCGGGTGTGCGGTATTCGTCGGGGTTCTGGGGGTTGACCTCTTCGATATAGACATCCTGATCGTCCAGATAGCTCGAGGTCAGGCCCCAACCGAGATCTGCGCTGCGGCCG
Organism: Marivivens sp.; assembly: GCA_023254495.1. Classification (GTDB taxonomy): domain Bacteria; phylum Pseudomonadota; class Alphaproteobacteria; order Rhodobacterales; family Rhodobacteraceae; genus RFZI01. Next base: position 1,519 of record JALRLK010000006.1, read on the forward strand.
GTCAGTATCAGGGGAAGGCCGGGGATCGTCCCGCCGATGACCCCGCCTGTCGAGAGCTCGAGCCGGGCGAGATACCAAATGGACGGGGCCGTCAGGCCAAGGTGGGGATCGTTGGCCAACAGGGTTGAGCCGGTCGCCGAACGGCTAACGCCTGCAGCCCAGGCGTTGGAGGCTCCGGCCAGGGGCAATGGCTTGACCGGGGAGAGCGGGTCAAACGGCATACGGCTGTCGGCCAGATAGAAGGGAACATCCTTTACAAGTTCGGCATAGCGCGGCAGGGCTGCGGTTCCGGCTCCGGGCGCGTCAGGCAGGATATCGGCCACGCGCTCCGGCGAAAGGAGAAGCGATGTCCGCGCTCGGAGCACCTCTTCCTCTAGGTGCCCGGACAACTGGAGCGCCATGACTTTGAGGATCGCGATTGAATCGGCCGGTTGCCAAGGCGCTATGGCTTGGCTGAAGATCCACATCTCGGGTGCTCCCCGACCGCGGGCACCCGAGTTCACTTCGTCGATCCAGGCATTGACGCCAGCGCTATAGGCCTTGAGCATCTCTAGCGTACGCGCATCCTGCGCATCGACCGACGAGACCGCCAGATTGTAGAGATCGAAACGGCGCAGGAGGCTGTCGATCTTGACTGTGCGGCTCCCGAAAAGCTCGGAAAGCCGCCCCTGAACAGTCCGTCGTAGCATGGTCATTTGCCAAAGACGGTCCTGCGCGTGAGCATAGCCCAGGGCAAAGAACACATCCTCATCGCTTTGGCCAAAGATATGCGGAACATCGGCGTTGTCGCGGACGATCTCGACCGGCGCAGAAATGCCGGCAACCTCGTATGTGCCGGAGTAGTCGGGCAGCGACCGGGAGGCGAAATAATAGACGAGGCCAAGGGCTCCGACCAATAGGACGACCACACCAGTTGCCATGCGAAGGAGCCAGCGGAAGAGTTGCGCCATCTTGTCTCGAACCCAAATGTTTTGTTGACGCCCCCTTTGCGGGGGTTAGGTATCGGTATCTGGTTTCACGGCAAAGCGCGAGGGGAGAACAATGGCAAAGCTGGCATTCCTGGGACTTGGGGTCATGGGCTATCCGATGGCGGGGCATCTTGCCGCCAAGGGACATGAGGTCACGGTCTACAACCGCACCGCGGCCAAGGCCGAGAAATGGGCGGCTCAGCATGGCGGCAATTGGGCGGCCACACCAGCCGAAGCGGCTGCGGGCGCTGATATGGTCATGGCCTGCGTCGGGAATGACGACGACCTGCGCGCTGTTTGCCTTGGCGAGACCGGCGCCTTTGCTGGGATGAAAGCTGGCGCACTTTTCGTTGATCACACCACGGTCTCGGCTGCTGTGACACGTGAGCTCTATGCCGCTGCAAAAGAGGTCGGCGTCAGTTTTGTCGACGCGCCGGTGTCGGGCGGGCAGGCTGGCGCCGAGAACGGCCAGCTTGTCATCATGTGTGGTGGCGATCAAGCCTCCTATGATGCCTCTGAGCCGGTGATGAATTCCTACGCCAAGCTCTGCAAGCGCCTCGGGGAAAGCGGCGCGGGCCAGTTGACCAAGATGGTCAACCAGATCTGTATCGGTGGCCTCGTGCAAGGCTTGTCCGAGGGGCTGCACTTTGCTGAAAAAGCAGGGCTTGACGGACGCGAGGTCATCGAGGTCATCGGCGGCGGCGCGGCCGGAAGCTGGCAGATGGTGAACCGCTACAAAACTATGCTGGACGACCATTTCGAACATGGCTTTGCCGTCGACTGGATGCGGAAAGATCTCGGCATCTGCCTTGCAACCGCTAATGAAACGGGCGCGAGCCTGCCGGTGACTGCACTGGTCGACCAGTTCTACAAGGAAGTACAAAAAATGGGCGGCGGCCGCTGGGATACCTCGAGCCTCTTCAAGCGTCTGCGCAAGCTCGACAGCTAGAAAGAGGGGGCTCTGCCCCCGCCGCCTTTGGCGGCTCTCCCGGAGTATTTCAGGCCAAAAGAAACAAAGGGGCTGCGATAGATGCGGCCCTTTTCTTTTGGCGGTAAATACGCCCGGGGAGCGCGAGGGGCAGGCAGCCCCTCGCTTTTACTTTTCAGGAATCAGACCCCTTGGGCTAAAGCGCAGCACGAGAAGGAGCGCGAGGCCCATGGTAAAGAGGCGCATATGCGCGGCCGAGTCCTGCATGGCGACGCGGAACCAGTTGTCGTCGGCAAGGCCTGAGGTGAGGATCTGCGTTAGCCAGAGGCCCAGCGGTTCGACCTGCACCCAGAGCCACCAGATCAGGAAGGCCCCGAGGATCGAGCCGAAGTTGTTGCCGGAGCCGCCGATGATCACCATGACCCAAATGAGGAAGGTGAAGCGCAAGGGCTGATAGGCGCCGGGGGTGAGCTGGCTGTCGAGTGTTGTCATCATCGCGCCGGCGATGCCGCAGATGGCCGAGCCGAGGATGAAGATCTGTAGGTGCCGGGCCGTCACATCCTTGCCCATCGCTTCGGCGGCGATCTCGTTGTCGCGGATCGCGCGCATCATACGGCCCCAAGGGCTTTTGAGCGCGCGTTCGGCGAGCCAGAGGAGCGCCAGAAGCACGAGGGTAAAGAGGACCATATAGGCGAGTTTGACGTAGATCGTCGAGCCTGTGGTCGCGTCGAGACCGAAGCTCGCAGCGCGCTCGACGAAGCTCGCGCTGTTTTGCAGGTCGACCTCATAGGGGACGGGGCGGGGCAAGCCGATCACGTTCTTCACGCCACGGGCCAGCCAGTCTTCGTTCTTCAGGACCGAGATGATGATCTCGGCGATACCAAGGGTGGCGATGGCGAGGTAGTCGGAACGTAGGCCGAGAGCCGTCTTGCCGATCACCCATGCCGCGCCGGCGGCCAGCACGCCGCCCAAGGGCCAAGCGAGCAGGGTGATGATGCCCCAGTCGCGGAACCCGTCGACGCCGCCGGGATTGATCCCGCCGATATTGCCGAAATTCGCGGGCTTGATCGCCTCGACTACGCCGACGCCGCCGTCAAAGACCCAGCGGTAGAGGAAGAAGCCGCCGACGAGGATCGCGAGGGTTGAAAGCTCACGTGCCCGGCCTTTGGGCAGGCGGCTTTGGACCAGAACGGAGGCAATGACGGTCGCGGCCCCTAGCACAAGCGCTAGAAGGATGCGCGGCGCGCCGCCTGCGGTCCAGGCGCCGGGGGTGGGGGGCAGTGAGACGAGCACTGTAGCAAGACCGCCAAGCGCAACAAAGCCCATGATGCCCACATTGAAGAGGCCGGCATAGCCCCACTGGAGATTGACCCCCAAGGCCATGATCGCCGAGATCAGCGCCATGTTGAGGATGCCGAGGGCTGTGTTCCAGCTGCCCGAGAAGATCCAGGCGCTCGTCGTGCCTTCGAGGATGAAGAGGACAGCGACGAAAGCGAAAAGAAGCGGGGTGCGCATCGACTGGCTCATACCGACTGTCCTTTGAAGAGGCCCGTGGGCTTGAAGAGAAGAACGATGATCAGGATCGCGAAGCTGACCGCAAACTTGTAGTCGGTCGACATCAGCTGCACGAGCCCGTCAGGTGCGAGGCTGTCGGGCAGCCAGTAGGTCAAGACCTTCTTCCAGGCGTAGGTCACGGTCACTTCCGAGAAAGCGACGACGAAGCCTCCGGCAATTGCGCCCAAGGGATTGCCGAGGCCGCCCACCACCGCCGAGGCAAAGATCGGCAGGAGAAGCTGGAAATAGGTGAAGGGCTTGAAGCTCTTGTCGAGGCCATAGAGCACGCCCGCCACAGTGGCGAGGCCCGCAACGATGAACCATGTGACCATCACCACGCGCTCAGGGTTGATGCCCGACAGAAGCGCCAGATCCTCGTTGTCGGAAAAGGCGCGCATGGATTTACCGGTGCGGGTCTTGTTGAGGAACCAGAAGAGCACCGCAACGACTATTACCGCGACGACGATGGTCAAGACTTGGGTGGTGCGGAGCGCAAAGCCCTCAGCCAGACCGGTCATTTCCTTGAAATCACGGGCGCTGATGATGAACCGCTCACCATCGGCGAAATTCTGGTCGCCCACGCCGATGATGAAGCGGACGATGCCGTTCATGATGAACATCACGCCCACCGAGACGATCACAAGGATCACTGGTGCCGCCTTCTTGCGGCGGTAGAAGCGATAGACGGCGCGATCCGTTCCAACCAGCAAGAGGCCGGTCGCCAGAATCCCGAAGGGCAGGGCGAGAAGGGCGGTCGGCAGGGGGCCAAAGCTGATCCCCATCGACTGGAACGACCAGGTCAGAAGGATGGTGATCGTCGTGCCAAAGGCCATCGTGTCGCCATGGGCGAAGTTCGAGAAGCGCAGGATACCATAGATCAGCGTCACGCCCAGAGCGCCAAGCGCGAGCTGCGCCCCATAGGAGGTCGCAGGGATCAGGACGAAGTTGGCGAGGACGACGAGTCCGTTCAGAAAGTCCATGGTCTCATCCTCCCAGGAAGCTGCGGCGAACTTCGGCATCGTTCAGAAGCTCTTTGCCGGTGCCGGTATGGGCATTACGCCCCTGAACCAGGACATAGCCGCGATCGGCGATCTCGAGCGCTTGGCGTGCGTTTTGCTCAACCATCAGGATCGGGATGCCGGTGCGGCTCACCTCGATGATCCGGTCGAACAGCTCGTCCATGACGATGGGCGAGACGCCAGCGGTCGGTTCATCAAGCATCAAAACCTTGGGCTTGGTCATTAGCGCCCGACCCACGGCGACCTGCTGGCGCTGGCCGCCCGACAATTCGCCCGCCGCCTGACGGCGCTTGTCCTTGAGGATCGGGAAGAGGTGATAGACCTGCTCCATCGTCTCGCGGATATCGTCCTTGCGGATGAAGGCCCCCATCTCGAGGTTTTCCTCGACCGTCATCGAAGGGAAAATGTTGCGCACCTGCGGGACGAAGCCCATGCCCTTGATCACGCGGTCCTGCGGGGAAAGCGCGGTGATATCCTCGCCCGCGAGCCGGACCGTGCCGGAGCGGAAGTTGAGCATCCCGAAGATCGCCTTCATCGCCGTTGATTTACCGGCGCCGTTGGGGCCGACGATCACGGCGATCTCGCCGGGGTTCACCGAAATGGTGCATTCATGCAGGATGTCGGGGCCACGGCCATAGCCGCCCGTCATCATATCGCCAATGAGGAAGGGTTCGCTCATGCGCCTACCTTGTCCTTATGCTTGAGGCCGGTGCCGAGGTAGGCCTCAATCACGTGTTCGTTGGCCTTGATCTCGTCGAGGCTGCCTTCGGCCAGAACCTTGCCCTCGGCCATGCAGATGACCGGATCGCAAATGCGGCCGATGAAATCCATGTCGTGTTCGATCACGACGAACGTATAGTTGCGCTCTTTGTTAAGGCGCACGATGGCATCGCCAATGGTATTGAGGAGCGTGCGGTTCACGCCCGCGCCCACCTCGTCTAGAAAGACGATCTTGGCGTCGACCATCATCGTGCGGCCCAGCTCGAGAAGCTTCTTCTGGCCGCCCGAGAGGTTGCCCGCTTTCTCATCGCGTAGGTGGTCGATGGTGAGAAAATCCAAGACCTCGTCGGCCTTTGCGGCCAGCGCCCGCTCTTCGTCGGCGATGCGCTTGCGGCCGAACCATGTGTTCCAGAGCTTCTCGCCCGACTGACCGGCGGGAACCATCATCAGGTTCTCGAGCACGGACATGGAATGAAACTCATGCGCGATCTGGAACGTCCGCAACAGGCCTTTGTGGAAAAGCTCGTGCGGCGGCAGGCCGGTGATATCCTCGCCATCCATCACAACGCGGCCGGAGGTCGGCTTGTGGACGCCTGCGATCACGTTGAAAAGGGTGGTCTTGCCTGCACCGTTGGGGCCAATCAGACCGGTAATCGATCCCGGCGCGATCTTGAGGGACGCGCCGTCAACGGCGTGAAAGCCCCCGAAATGCTTGTGGAGGTCTTCGACAACAATCATGGGTGGCCCCCCGGCAGTCATGCCCCTTGATGTGGCATGGTGGTGTTGAAACGGCGCGGGAATGACCCCGCGCCGCTCGTTGCGGTATGTCGTGCGATTAGCGGTACTTCGCCGTAACGAAGGCACCACCGTTCACGTCGTATTCGCGGTAGTTGCCAGCGCTTTCGCCCGGTCCGATAAGCTCGACAGCGGTCGCACCGATGTAGTCGATGTCACCACCAGCGGCGAGGATCTCGATGGCCTTGGCCAGCTCGCCCGGAAGGATCGGCTCACCCGGAGCATTGGCAACGTCCATGACGTGGGCGGCGAAGTCAGCCGAAGCCGACGAGCCGGCAGCCTGCATGGCGAGCATGATCAGAGCAGCAGCGTCATAGCTCTCGGCCGAGAAAGCCGAGGTGCCGTCGAAGCCAGCCGCCGAAGCGAGGCCCTGGTACACGGTGGCGCCATCGCTGTCGGTGCCCGGCAGAGCGCCGAACGAGCCGTTCAGGTCATCGCCGATCGCGGCGAGGAGGCTGTCACCATACATGCCGTCCGGCAGGTAGAAGGTGTCGAAGGCGCCCGAGTCGAGCGAAGCCTGGATGACGCCCTTGCCGCCCTGGTCGACATAGCCGGCCACGACGAGGATTTCACCACCAGCCGAGGCCAGAGCCGCGACTTCAGCCGAATAGTCGGCTTTGCCGTCTTCGTGGGCTGCCGAGATGGTCACGGTGCCGCCCGACGCTTCAAACGCGGCCTGGAACGCATCGGCAAGACCCTTACCGTAGTCGTTGTTCGTGTAGGTCAGAGCGACCGACTTAATGCCGCGGTCGTTCAGGATGTCGGTGATGACGACGCCCTGACGCGCATCCGACGGAGCGGTGCGGAAGAACAGGCCGTTATCTTCGTTGTTGTTGTGCGACAGGCCCGGCGAGGTGGCCGACGGCGAGATCATCACGATGCCGTTGGGCATGGCAACGTTCTGCAGCATGGCGCCGGTGACGCCCGAGCAGTCGCCGCCAACGATGGCGTTGACGCCGTCGCCGGTGATCAGGCGCTCGGCGGTCGCGGTGGCGAGGCCAGCGTCGATACAGCCGTCATCGCCGCGGATGCCGGTCACGGTCGCGCCACCCAGAAGGGTGCCGGCAGCGTTGACTTCGGCGATCGCGAGTTCAGCACCGGCGCCCATGGCCGGCGTGATCGACTCGAGCGGGCCGGTGAAGCCCAGAATGATACCGATCTTGATTTCTTCCGCCGAAGCAGCGCCGGCAAGAAGAGCAGTGGCCGCAGAGGCCAGCAGCAGTTTTTTCATTGAATTACTCCCTATCGGATAGCGGATATTGTTATCCTGACGGACAAACTACGCAGGCCGGACGGAAAAGGAAAGACGAAACCCGCAGCAAAAAGGCCTGTTTTCCGCGCTTTTTCGGAACAAACCTACCTTTGGCGCCAGACCCAGATCGATCAGATCGAAAGCCGCGAGGCGTGCGTGCCGCGTTCCCGGTAGGGGGTCGTGTCGTAATGCGCGCGATAGCATTTCGAGAAATGCGAGGGCGAGGCGAAGCCGCAAGCCAGCGCCACGTTGATCACGCTCATGTCGGTCTGCATCAGAAGGTTGCGGGCCTTCTGCAGACGAAGCTCCATGTAGTATCGCTTGGGGCTTCGGCTGAGGTAGCGGCGGAACAGGCGTTCGAGCTGCCTGGTCGACATGCCCACGTCATGGGCAAGGGTCGCCGGGCTGATCGGCTCTTCGATGTTTTGCTCCATCATCTGGATGACGCGGCTGAGCTTGGGGTGCCGGACGCCGATCCGGGTCGGGATCGACAGGCGCTGGGTGTCCTGATCGGTGCGGATCGAGGAATAGATCAGCTGGTCGGCCACCGCATTGGCGAGCTCTTCGCCGTGATCATCGGCGATAATCTTGAGCATCAGGTCGATCGAGGCCGTGCCGCCGGCGGTGGTGATCCGGTTGCCGTCGACGACAAATACCGATTTTGTCAGCTTAACGTCTTCAAATTCCTCGGCAAAGCTGTCCTGATTTTCCCAGTGGATCGTGGCCTTTTTGCCATCGAGTAGACCCGCCTTGGCCAGCGTATAACCCGCGGTGCAAAGCCCCCCCATGGTTACACCCTTGCGGGCCTCGCGGCGCAGCCAGCTGACCATCTTTTTCGTGGTCGCGGCTTGCACGTCGATTCCGCCGCAGACCATGACCACGTCCTCGCGTGCCAATTCGCCCAGATCCATATTGAGCTTGAACTCTGTGCCGTTGGAGCAGCGGGCAATTTCTCCGCCCTCACCGGCGATTGCCCAGTCGTAGAGCTTCTTGTTGGCCATGCGATTTGCGATCCGCAGGCTCTCGAGTGCGCAGGCAAAGCACAGCATCGTGAAATTGTCTAAAAGAACAAAGACAAAGCGCTTGGGCTTGCCCTTGGTGTCTACTTCCACGATCTGCGGCTGGATATCCATATCCGAGGCCCACCCCCTGAGAACGATCGATCATCATCAGGTTTTCATGGCAGGTTCAAGGGAAATCAAATGCGGCAATACTTGTCGCATTACGGCCGCTTGTGCGCAGTAAGAAAACGTTTTTGCCATTGGAAGCGGGTAGGGCAGGCGTTATAAGGCCGCGTTGTTACCGCAAACCCTTCGCAAAAATTGCGCGGGCGGACCAAGGAGCTGAAGATGACCGAATGGCACAAATCGGATTGGCGCAAACTGCCCCGGATCCAGATGCCCGAATATCAGGATGCAGACGCCCTGCGCGCGGTTGAATCGAAACTGGCCTCTTATCCGCCGTTGGTCTTTGCCGGTGAGTCCCGCCGCCTGAAATCGCATCTCGCCAAGGTCAGCCGTGGCGAGGCCTTCCTTCTGCAAGGCGGCGACTGCGCCGAGAGCTTTGCCCAGTTCAGCGCAGACCAAATCCGCGACACCTTCAAAGTGATGCTGCAGATGGCGATGGTCCTGACCTTCGGCGCCAAGGTTCCGGTGGTCAAGGTTGGCCGGATGGCCGGCCAGTTTGCCAAACCGCGCAGTGCGCCCACCGAGGTTGTAAACGGTGTCGAGCTGCCGTCCTACCGCGGCGACATCATCAACGGGTTTGATTTCAACGCCGAGGCCCGCGTGCCCGATCCGGCGCGGATGCTGCAGGCCTATACCCAGTCGGCAGCCACGCTGAATCTTCTGCGTGCCTTCTCGACCGGCGGTTTCGCCGATATCCACCGCGTCCACGCCTGGACCCTCGGCTTTACCGGTGCGCCGGAAGCCGAGAAATACCGCGCAATCTCCGACCAGATTTCCAACGCTCTCGATTTCATGACCGCCGCCGGCCTCACTGGCGAGACCAACCATGAACTTGCGACGGTCGAATACTACACCAGCCATGAGGCGCTGCTTCTCGAATATGAAGAGGCACTCTGCCGGGTCGACTCGACCTCGGGCAAATGGCTCGCCGGTTCCGGCCACATGATCTGGATCGGCGATCGCACCCGCCAGCCGGATGGTGCCCATGTCGAGTTTGCCCGCGGCGTCATGAACCCCGTCGGCCTCAAGTGCGGCCCGACGATGACCACCGGCCATCTCAAGGCGCTGATCAACAAGCTCAACCCCAAGAACGAGGCCGGTCGTCTGACGCTGATCGCCCGCTTCGGCGCTGGAAACGTTGGCGAGCACTTGCCGCGGCTGATCCGTGCCGTGCAGGAAGAGGGCCTTAACGTGGTCTGGACCTGCGACCCGATGCACGGCAACACGATCAAGTCGTCCTCGGGCTATAAGACCCGACCCTTTGACTCGGTCCTGCGCGAGGTGCGCGAGTTCTTCGGAGTCCATAATGCCGAGGGCACGATCCCGGGCGGCGTCCACTTCGAGATGACCGGTCAGGATGTGACCGAATGCACCGGCGGCGTTCGCGCTGTGACGGACGAGGATCTCTCGGACCGGTATCACACCGCCTGTGATCCGCGTCTGAACGCCTCGCAGTCGCTTGAGCTGGCCTTCCTTGTGGCCGAAGAGCTATCGGCGCGCCGCAGCAAACTCGCCGCGGCCGCCGAAGCCAGCTGATCAGTCGTTAGACACGACAAGACGAAGGGCCGGGCGTAGGCGCTGCGGCCCTTTTTCTTTCATATCGTCCAAAGACAGGGCCGGCCGTGCAACCGTAGCGAGGATCTCGCGGCGGATATATCCGTCCCGGCGGATAGCCAGCCGTCGGGCAGGGGTATGCATCACGATTGCGCCCATCAGCCTGTCAACGGCACCGTTAGCGCCTTCGAGGGGCAAGAGCAGAAGCCTGCCGATCTCGCGGTCTGCGTCCAGCTCGGCGGCGAGGTGGATCTCGACCAGCGCCGGCCCATTGAACGCAAGTTCGACCTCGGCAACGAGCTCGGATCGGGCGCCGAGTGTAAAGAATGTCGAAAGCGGCATACCGCGCCCGTCGGCATGGATCATATCATTGAGACGCTGCCCGCAAGCACGCATCCGCGTCACGCCGGGCGCAAGGCGCTCTGCAATAAACGCGTGGGGGAGGGCGGTATCGATCTGTGAGGGATCAACCTCGCTGCGAACCGGCAATATGCGGGCACCGCGAATCTGCCGCCAGTAGCGTTCAAGCGCGGTGATGGCCTGAGGCCGGTGGGCAGAAAGAATGCGGTTAGATGGAAACTGGGACATGACGTTTCTCCGAAAATACCATTTGAATTTTAGGCATCTCGCTTGCCGACACACGCGCTATGTTAATACTTGGTTAATGTCTGCCGAAGCCCCACCTGCGCTTGCCCTTAGGGGGCGATTGCCGTTAGCTGCGGCAAACGAAAAGGAAAAGCCATGATCCAGTCGATGACCGCGTTTGCCAGCCGCACGGGCGCCATGAATAGCGCAAACTGGGCTTGGGAGATGCGCGGCGTGAATGCGCGGGGGCTGGATCTGCGCCTCAGGATCACCGACGGGCTCGACGGGCTCGAACAGGCGGTGCGCGCCGCCCTGACCACGCGGTTTTCGCGCGGGAATATCAACCTGACCCTGCGGCTTCAGCGGGATGACATCGCGGGCGCTCTGATCCTTGACGCCGATCAGCTGGATCGGGTGCTGGCGGCACTCGACCAGATTCAGGAACGCGCCTTCGAGAAGGGTGTGACGCTGGCACAAGCCACCTCGGCCGATGTGCTTCAACAGAAAGGCGTGGTGGTTCAGGGCCGCACGGACGACGATACCGAAGCACTTGTCGCAGCGCTCATCTCCGATCTCGACCCGCTCCTTGACGATTTCGCCGCCATGCGCCGTAGCGAGGGCACGGCGCTCCGCTCGGTTCTCCTCGAACACCTCGACCAGATCGCCGCCCTGACCGACGCCGCCGCCAGCGCCGCCGAAGCCCGCCTCGAGGAAACCCGCGCCAACATGGCCGTCGCGCTTCGCCGCGTGCTTGATGAGGCGATCGAGGCCGAACCGGCCCGCATCGCGCAAGAACTCGCGATCATCGCCGTCAAGCAGGACGTGACCGAAGAGATCAACCGCCTCAAGGTCCACATCGGCGCGGCAAAGGCGCTCCTTGACGATCCCAAGCCCGCGGGCCGGAAGCTCGATTTCCTCGCGCAGGAGTTTAACCGCGAGGCCAACACGCTCTGTTCCAAATCGCAGGCCGCACCGCTCACTGCCATCGGGCTTGACCTCAAGGCGGTGATCGACCAGATGCGCGAGCAGATCCAGAACGTGGAGTAAACCATGCAGCGTCGCGGCCTTCTCATCATTCTTTCTTCCCCGTCGGGTGCGGGGAAATCGACGATGACGAAATGCCTGCGGGAATGGGATCCCTCGATCCGCTTTTCCGTCTCCGCCACAACCCGCGCGCCACGCCCGGGCGAAGAGGACGGCCGCGAATACTATTTCCGCTCGCGCGAGGCCTTCGAGCAGATGGTCGCCACTGGCGAGATGCTCGAACACGCCGAGGTTTTCGGCAATTTCTATGGCAGCCCCAAGGGGCCGGTCGTCGCCAATATGGAAAGCGGCGTCGATACCTTGTTCGATATTGATTGGCAGGGCGGGCAGCAGATCAAACAGGCGATGGGCGAGGATGTGGTCTCGATCTTCATCCTGCCGCCCTCGATGGCCGAGCTTGAACGCCGCCTGCGCTCGCGCGGGCAAGATAGCGACGAGGTGATCGCGGGGCGGATGTCGAAAAGCCTCGCCGAGATCAGCCATTGGGCGGAATACGATTACGTTCTGGTCAACGACGATCCCGATGCCTTCGAGGAGAAGCTCCGCGCCATCCTCACCGCCGAACGCCAGCGCCGGACGCGCCAGCCCTGGCTCAATGATTTCGTCCGCGGTCTCAACAAGGAATATGGGTGCAAATGATGATCTTTTCCTTCGAAGGCCACGCGCCGAATATCGATCCCGAGGCGTGGGTGGCCCATGACGCCAATATTATCGGCAAGATCATCCTCAAGGCGGGAGGCTCCGTTTGGTTCTGCTCGACGCTCCGCGGCGATAACGAGTCGATCGTGGTGGGCGAGGGCACGAATATTCAGGAAAACTGTGTGATCCATACCGACATGGGCTATCCCGTCACCATCGGCGCGGGCTGCACCATCGGCCACAAAGCGATGATCCACGGCTGCACCATTGGCGACAACACGCTCGTCGGCATGGGCGCCACGATTCTCAACGGCGCGGTGATCGGCAACAACTGCCTGATCGGGGCAGGGGCGCTCATCCCCGAAGGCAAGTTGATCCCCGACGGATCGCTGGTGATGGGTGTTCCGGGCAAGGTCGTGCGCGAACTTGACGACGCCCGCATTGAATCGCTGCGTGCCTCGGCCCGCGGCTATCAGCGTAACGCCCGCCGCTTCCGCGCGGGCCTCAAAGAGATCTGAGATGAAAACACCGAAAAGCCTCGTGCGCCGCACGGGTTGGCCTGAAAGCGCTTCGCAACCCCTCGTCACGCCGCTTCAGCCCTCGGTGGTCTATACCTCGGACGACCCCGATGCGCTCGACGTGATCTATACCGAAAAGACCGGCTTCAGCTATGCCCGCGAGGGGCATCCGAATGCATCCGTGCTGGCTTCGAAGATCGACTATCTCGAGGGGACGCAGGGCGGGATCATCACCGGCTCGGGGATGAGCGCGATCTCGGCGGTGCTTCTTGGCGCTCTTAAGGCGGGCGATCACGTCCTTTGCGGCGATCAGGCCTATGGCCGGACCCTACGCCTGATGACCCAAGACCTGCCGCGCCTCGGTATCGAGACGAGCCTTGCCGATCCCACGGACGTGGCCTCGATGAAGGCAGCGATACGGCCCAATACGCGGATGATCTTGGTCGAGGTGATCTCGAACCCGACGATCCGCGTGGCCGACATGGAGGGCATCGCCCGCCTCGCCAAGGAAACCGGCGCGCTTTTGGTGGTGGACAACACTTTCACCACGCCGCGCCTTTATCGCCCGTTTGAACACGGCGCCGATATCGTCATCCATTCCGTAACCAAGCTGATGGCCGGCCATTCCGATGCGACCCTCGGCTATGCGGTAGCCTGCGATCCGGCCCTCATGGCGGCGATCAACGACGCCAACGTGACATGGGGCCTGACGCCGAGCCCCTTCGATTGCTGGCTCGCCGAGCGCGGCCTGCACACCTTCGATCTGCGCCTCGACAAGGCCGAGCGCAACGCGGCCGCCTTGGCTGAAGCGCTGACGGGGCATCCGGCGGTCGAACGGGTTCTCTATCCCACGCGCCCCGATCACCCCGACCACAACCGCGCAATGGGCCTTTTGGGCGGGCGTGGCGGCAATATGATGTCGTTCATCCTCAAAGGGGGCAGGGCGGCTGCGAATGCCTTTACCAACGCCGCCCCCGAGATCGCCTTCGCGCCGACCTTGGGCGATGTGGGTACGACCCTGTCGCATCCGCCGTCATCGTCGCACCGTGGGCTGACAGCCGAGGGGCGCGCCAAGCTCGGGATTACCGAAGGGTTTTTCAGGGTGTCGGTTGGGGTCGAGGAGGAGGGCATGCTTGTCTCGGAAATGCTCCGCGCGGCCGATGCCGCGGGCCGCGCCTGAATTTAGCCGAAGAGGTCTGCGACCTCGATAATCTCGAAATCGAGGCCGGGTGCCACCTGCGCGACTTCGCGCTTGATCAAATTTGGCGCAGGGATCGCACTGGCGAGTGCGCGGTACTGGCCTTGGTATCCAGAGCGATGCAATTCGCTGGCAATGTTGACCGCGTCGAAACCGTTGCCGATCAGGACCGACAAGATGGCCGTCGGCCGGGGCCGAGCTGCAAAGCAATCGGCGAGGCTTTCAAAATCGACAAAGACAAAACCATCAATTTTAGGATCGGTGTCGTCTAGACCTTCAATGACATTCTTTCTGCCCACAAAATAAATGGCATCGCGGTCAAGAGTCGCTCTTGCTTTGCTGTTCCAATTTGACACTACTGCTTCGGCCCCCCGAATTCTTCTGTTTGCTTCTAACACGCTACAAACAACATTTGCGCCTCTTATGAGAAACGCAGCAGAACTTGGACCAATGGAAAGATCGCCCCCTGATAGCGCATAGATTAGGCCGGAAATTGGAAATGTCGCCCTCAAAAGCGGCATTTTTTTCAGCCGGTTTCGACACGTTCTGCCAGCACTTGATCAATACAGCTGCTAGGCCATCATTGGAGCCCAAGCCTTCGATAAAATTGTGACATTGCCGAGACGGCGCCCTTGTCGCCGCTTCTCGGACCTGTAATCTTTTACCCGATCTTAACGCAGAACTGGAAGGACGCACCATGAAACTTCTCCGCTTCGGGCCCAAAGGCAATGAAAAGCCGGGGATGCTTGATGCCGATGGTGCGCTGCGGGATCTGTCGTCGGAGATCGATGATATCGCCGGCTCGGCGCTGTCTGATACATCTTTACAGCGCTTGCGCGAGATCGATCCCACGCGCCTGCCCTTGGTTAAGGGAAGCCCGCGAATTGGCGCCTGTGTGGGGCAGGTCGGGAAATTCATTTGTATCGGCCTGAACTATGACGATCACGCTGCCGAAGCCAACATGGCTATTCCCGAAGAACCGATCGTCTTTCTCAAAGCGACCTCTGCGATATGCGGCGCCAACGATCCGATCGAGATTCCGCGCGGGTCAAGCAAGACGGATTGGGAGCTCGAGCTTGCTGTCGTCATCGGCAAGGAAGCGAAATATGTTTCGGTCGAAGAGGCGATGTCGCATATTGCCGGCTATTGCATCGCAAACGACCTGAGCGAGCGAGATTTCCAGCTGCGGCGGTCGGGGCAATGGGTCAAGGGAAAATCTGCCGACACCTTTGGGCCGATCGGCCCTTGGCTTGTGACCCGAGATGAAATTGCCGATCCACAGGATTTGAAGATGACCCTCTATGTCAACGGCAAGCGGTTCCAGGATGGCTCTACAAAAACCATGCACTTTAGCGTTGCCGCGGTTGTCTCGTATTTGTCCCAGTTTATGAGCCTCCAGCCGGGCGATGTGATTTCCACAGGGACACCCCCCGGGGTGGGGATGGGGCAGAAACCTGAAGTCTACCTGAAGGCCGGAGATCAAATGGTCCTTGCAATAGAAGGGCTTGGAGAGCAGCGCTACGAAGTTGTTCAAGGATAGTGGTTTTTCAAACCCCAAGCGCTAGCGTGTTGAATTCGCTTGTGTTTGGATCGACGTTGGGAAAACTGGACCTATGTTGATAGCTTTATAGCGCATAATTAGTATTATGTAATATCAACTACCCGCTGGGTAGGCATGAACATGGGTGCTTGGATGCTTGATGCAGAGTCTGCGGATACGGTCGATTTTCTCGCACAAATCGTATCCGCTGAACCAGCTGAAGATCTATGGTCACTTTTGACTGCAAAATTGGCTAGTTACGGGTTTGACCGTCTGATCTATAGGCTTACACGCAGCGCTGAAAAAGGCG
>JALRLK010000141.1 GCA_023254495.1 Marivivens sp.
ATTACCGCCGCCAGATATAACCATCCTTCCTCAGTAGGAACATAGGTAATATCCCCAACCCAACAACAGTTAGGAGCATCAACCTTAAACTGCCTGGCTAACAAATTAGGAGCTACAGGCAGTTTATGATTGGAATCGGTAGTAGCCCTGAATTTACGTTTTGTTTTACATACTAAATTAACCTCTGTCATCAGCCTTGTGGTACGTCTGCGGCTAATGGCTATACCTTGCCTCTCAAGTATGGCCTTAATACGCCTGGCACCATAAGTATTACGCCCTTCCTTGAGGGCAAGCTCAACGGCCACAAAAGCTGGCGCAGCCGAATCTGGCGCGGCCTCGATAATTCTCGCACAGGGATGCTGCCTTGGGCTTTCGAAGAAGGCATGGGGTTTGAACGCTATGCCGAGTGGGTTCTCGATGTGCCGATGTATTTCGTCTACCGCGACGGGAAATACATCAACGCCCTCGGACAATCCTTCCGTGATTTCCTCAAGGGCGAGCTGCCCGCTCTGCCCGGCGAAAGGCCGACCCTGTCGGACTGGGCGGACCACCTGACGACCGTTTTCCCTGAAGCGCGGGTCAAGAAATTCATCGAGATGCGCGGCGCCGATGGCGGTCCGTGGCGGCGGCTCTGCGCCCTTCCGGCCTTTTGGGTCGGCCTGACCTACGAGCAATCCTCGCTCGATGCGGCTTGGGATATGGTCAAGGGCTGGGACGCCGAGACCCGCGAGGGGCTGCGCGTGGCGGCCTCGGTCGATGGCTTGCAGGGCAAGGTCGGCAAGATCTCGATGCACGATCTCGCGCGTGAAGCCGTTGCGATTGCCGATGCCGGCCTCAAGGCGCGTGCCCGACCTGGTGCGGGGGGCATGGTCCCCGACGAGACCCATTTCCTCAATGCGCTGAAGGAAAGCGTCGAGACTGGCAAAACGCCCGCCGACGAGATGATCGACCATTACAACGGGGCGTGGGACGGCGATCTGACGCGGATCTACACCGATTATAGCTACTAGGCGCTAGCCCTTTTGGCCGATCTTCGTTTCGGTCCCGTCGCGGAGCCGGGCGATATTTGCGCGATGGCGCCAGTAGATCAGGACGGCCAGAACGACCATCAGCCAGACCATCTCGCCGTGACCCAAAATCGCGGCGAGCACCGGTGAAAGGCCCGCGGCGGTCAGCGCCGAGAGCGAGGAATAGCGCATCACCACCGCCATCAAGAGCCAGATGGCACAGGCGGCAAGGCCCAGAGGCCAATGCAGCGCGAGAAGGAGGCCGAGGAAGGTCGCCACGCCTTTGCCGCCCTTGAAGCCGAGCCAGACCGGATAGCAATGGCCGAGGAATGCCGCGAGGGCCGCGAGTTGGGCCGCGCTTTCATTGGCATAGGCTTGGGCGATCAGCACAGCCACCGCGCCTTTGCCGCCATCGAGTAGAAGGGTCAGCACAGCGGCGAGTTTGTTGCCCGTCCGCAGGACGTTGGTCGCGCCGATATTGCCCGAGCCGATCTTGCGCAGATCGCCCAGGTTCATCGTCTTGACGAGGATCAGGCCGAAAGGGATCGAGCCGAGTCCATAGCCAATCGCGGCCCAAAGGGCCAAAACGCCGGCGCTGCCGCTTGAAAGGTCCATCAGGCTCCTCCGAATACCCGTTTGCCACCCACCCAGGTGCCGATGACTTTGCCCTGCATTCGGGCGCCGTCAAAGGGGGTATTCTTGGATTTCGACAAAAGATCGTCGCGGTTCAGGACAAACGGCGCATCGGGATCGAAGAGCACGAGGTCGGCCGGACAATCTGCCATCAGGCGGCCCGAGGGCAGGCCGAGCCTGCGGGCGGGGTTGAGCGACATGGCGCGGAAGAGTTTGGGCAGGTCGATCTGCTCGGCGTGATAGAGGCGCAAGGCCGCGGGCAGGAGTGTCTGCAGGCCAACAGCCCCGCTCGCCGCCTCTTCGAAGGGCAGGCGCTTGCTCTCTTCGTCCTGCGGCGTGTGCATCGAGCAGATGATGTCGATCAGGCCGCTTTCCACCGCCTCGATCACAGCGATCCGGTCGCTTTCGGCGCGGAGCGGCGGCTTGAGCTTGAAGAACGTCCGGTAGTCGGCCACGTCAAACTCGTTCAGCGTCAGGTGATGCACGCCCACGCCGGCGGTAATGTCGAGCCCGTTGCGCTTGGCGCGCTCAAGGGCGGGCAGGGCGCGGGCGGTGGTGATCTGGTCGGCGTGATAGCGTGCGCCGGTCATCTCGAGGAGCGAGATATCACGATCAAGGCCCATGCGCTCTGCCATCGGGCTCACGTCGGGCAGGCCGCGCAGCGAGGCAAACTTGCCCTTGGTGGCAGCAGCGCCTTCGGAAAGGATCGGCTCTTGCACATGGCCGATCACGAGAGCGCCTAGCGAGCGGGCATAGGTCAGGGCGCGGGCATAGACCTTGGTGTCGGCCACCACGCGGTCGCAATCGGTGAAGGCGACGGCACCGGCATCCTGCAGGAAACCGATCTCGGTCATCTCGCGGCCCGCGCGGCCCTTGGTCAGCGCGGCCATCGGCAGGACATTGACGATTGCCTCGGTCGCGGCACGGCGGGCGACGAATTCGAGGATCTCGGGCGAATCGATGGCGGGGGTCGTGTCGGGGCGGGTGACGATGGTTGTCACGCCGCCTGCCGCCGCGGCTTTGCCCGCCGAGCGGAAGCTTTCCTTGTGGCGCTCGCCCGGCTCGGAGACCTTCACGCCGATATCGACGATCCCGGGCGCAAGGCAAAGCCCGCCGCAATCGACAACCTCGCCCTTGGTTTCGGGCGCCTTGCCATCTCCGCTATCGACGATCTTGCCCTTGGCAACGCGCAGCCAGCCGGGCGCGTCAGTCAGTGTCACCGGATCAATCAGGCGGGCGTTGGTGAAGAAGATCTCGCTCATGCCCATGCCCCCCGCTCGTTTTTGGCCGCGGCGCGGCGTTCCTTGAGGTTGCGCGCCAGAAGGTCCATCGCGGCCATGCGGACGGCGACACCCATCTCGACTTGCGTCTGGATCACCGAGCGGTTGATGTCGTCGGCGATGGTGCCGTCGATCTCGACGCCGCGGTTCATCGGGCCGGGGTGCATGAGCACCGCGTGCGGCGGCAGTTTCGCAGCGCGCACGGAGTCGAGGCCGTAGGTTTCTGCATACTCGCGCAGGTTCGGCACATGGCCTTGCGACATGCGTTCGCTCTGCAAGCGCAACATGTAAAGGATGTCGGTGCGTTCGAGCACGTCGTCGAGCCGATACGACACCTCGACCGGCCAGTGCGACACATCGGGCGGCAGCAGTGTGGGCGGCGCCACGAGCACCACGCGCGCACCGAGCATGTTGAACGCCGCGATATTGCTGCGCGCCACACGGCTGTGCATGATGTCGCCGACGATCGTGAGCGTGAGGCCGTCGAATCGTTCTTTGCCCAGCGCCTCGCGCACCGTGAAGCAGTCGACGAGCGCTTGCGTCGGATGCTGATGCCAGCCGTCGCCGGCGTTCACCACGCTCGCATTGGTCCATTCGCTGATTTGCCAAGGAATACCCGTCGACTTGTGCCGCACGACGAAAGCGTCGATGCCCATGTCGCTGATCGTCTCTACGGTGTCGCGCAGACTCTCGCCTTTGTTCACGCTGGATGTCGACACGCTGAAGGTCATCGTGTCGGCCGACAAACGCTTGGCCGCGGTCTCGAACGAAAGTCGTGTACGCGTGGAGTCTTCAAAGAACAGGCTCACCACGGTGCGGCCCCGCAACGCAGGCACCTTGGGCACCGGTCGGCGGTTGACCTCGACCATGTGGTGGGTCAGGTCGAGCAGGCGCACGAGACCGTCGTGGCCGAGTTCGTCGATGCTGCGCAGGTGCTTCATCATCGCGGCTTGCCTTCAACCGTCACGCCGTCGGCGGTCGCCCGCACGTCGTCGTCAATATGCGTCGGCAGGTTCTTTCCGACGTAGTCGGGGCGGATCGGCAGTTCGCGATGGCCGCGGTCGACGAGCACCGCGAGTTGCACC
>JALRLK010000146.1 GCA_023254495.1 Marivivens sp.
GAGGTGAAGGCCTGCTGAGCCCCAATTACATCAGAGTTAATTCTTGAGATCAATGCTCCGGTTTGAGTACGTGTAAAGAGGATGGCTTTGTTCCGGTGAGCTACCACCGTTATCGGTGCAAAACGTACAGTTGCCAATGACAACCGTGCTCCGGTCGCTCTCGCCGCTTAATGCGGTGCGAAAAGCCGAAATCTAAGCCCTTGCGCCTAGCAGCGTAAGGCGGGGTTCGCAGGTACCTGGCAACAGAAACCTGCACTTTCCCACCATCGCCCTTGATCGACCGCAGCCCTTGTGTCCAATGGCGGCATGACGTTCTTCAATTTCTTCCGCGCCTTTGCCCGTATCGGCCTTCTGTCCTTCGGCGGTCCCGCCGCGCAGATCGCGCTCATGCACCGCGAATTGGTGGACGATCGGAAATGGCTGAACGAGGCCGAATTCCTGCGCGCCCTCTCCTTCTGCATGATGCTCCCCGGACCCGAGGCGATGCAGCTTGCCACCTATGCGGGCTGGAAGCTGCGCGGGGTCGTGGGCGGGATCATCGCCGGGCTGCTCTTCGTCCTGCCAGGGGCGGCCGTGATTGCCGCGCTGGCGCTGCTCTATCTCTCTTTCGGGGATCAGCCCTTGGTCCGCGCCGCCTTCGTCGGCGTGAAGGCAGCAGTCATCGCCATCGTCCTCGAGGCGCTCTTGCGCATTTCCAAACGCGCCCTCAAGCGGCGCTTGCACTATGCGCTTGCCGGAGCGGCCTTTGTCGCGTTGGCCGTCTTTCACCTGCCCTTCCCTCTGGTGATTTTGGTCGCAGGCCTGATCGGGGCTGTCACAGCGCCGCAAGCCGAAGCGCCATCCCTGCCCGCGCCTGCCCCGGGCCGCGCCCTCCGTGTCGCCGCCATCGCCGGCGCCCTCTGGGCCGCCCCCCTTCACGCCGCCAAAGTCGCTGGCGCGACCTTCCTCACCGAGATCGGCATCTTCTTCTCCAAACTCGCCGTTGTGACCTTCGGCGGCGCCTATGCCGTCCTTGCCTATATGGCGCAGGAAGTCGTCACGGGGCGCGGTTGGCTCACGCCGCTTCAGATGGTCGACGCGCTCGGCCTTGCCGAGACAACCCCCGGCCCCCTGATCCTCGTCACCCAGTTTGTTGCCATGCTGGCCGGTGCCGCGCAAGGCGGCATCCCGCTGGCCCTTCTCGCAGGCGCCATGACGCTCTGGGTGACCTTCGTCCCCTGTTTCTTGTGGATTATCGCAGGCGCCCCCTACATCGACTGGCTCGCGGGCAAGCCGCGCCTCTCTGCAGCCCTCTCGGGCATCACCGCCGCAGTCGTCGGGGTGATCCTCAACCTCTCGCTGTGGTTCGCGCTCCATGTGGGCTTCCGTTCCGTGGGCGAAGCCACCTTCGGCCCCGCCCACCTGCCCCTGCCCGATCCCGCCAGCGCCGATAGGCTCGCGATTCTTATGGCGGGTTTCGCAAGCTACCTGCTCCTCAAACGCCATTGGCGGCTTGGAAAGGTGCTCGGCCTCTCCGCCGCCTTGGGCGTTGCCCTTGGCGGCTGGGCTGGACTTGGCTGACACAGCCAATCGCCCCTTTCATCCGGGGACGAATCTCTTATTGTGCGGGCAGCCACTGGGAGGCCTGCTTTGAACCGCTCGATCGATTACGGAAACCTGATGCACAGGGCCATGCGCGGCCTCATTCAGGAGGTTCTGGAAGGCGTTGCCAAAACCGGCCTGCCCGGCAAGCACCACTTCTTCATTACCTTCGACACGCTGCACCCCGACGTCGAGCTCGCCGACTGGCTGGCCGACCGCTATCCGACCGAGATGACCATCGTCATCCAGCACTGGTTCGACAACCTCGAGGTCACCGACGAAGGCTTTGCCATCACGCTGAACTTCGGCAACAACCCCGAGCCGATGTATATCCCCTACGACGCGATAAAGACCTTCGTCGATCCATCCGTCGAGTTCGGCCTGCGCTTTGAGACGCAGGACGAGGCCAGCGACGAGGAAGAGGACGAAGACGAAACCGCCGAGGTGGATGAAGCTCCGATGGAGGAGATGGCCGAGGACGAGGCCGAGAAGCCGCGCGAGGCCGAGGTCGTCCGGCTCGACAGCTTCCGCAAATAGCCGAGAGCCTCCTTTTGAAGCGTTGCGCGACGTCCGGCAGGACGTTAAACGGCATACAATCGCATACCACAGGATCGGACCATGACCCAGACCCGCACCGAGACCGACAGCTTTGGCCCCCTCGAGGTTCCCGCCGACAAGTATTGGGGCGCCCAGACCCAGCGTTCGATCATCAACTTCCCGATCGGCTGGGAGCGCCAGCCGGTGCCGATCATTCGCGCGCTCGGCGTCATCAAGAAAGCCTGCGCGCAGGTGAACAAGGCGCAGGGCGATCTCGACGCGACGATTGCCGACGCCATCTCCGCCGCCGCAACCGAGGTGATCGTCGGCAAGTTTGACGACAACTTCCCGCTGGTGGTCTGGCAAACGGGGTCGGGCACGCAATCCAACATGAATGCCAACGAGGTGATTTCGAACCGCGCGATCGAGATGCTGGACGGGGTGATGGGGTCGAAAAAGCCTGTGCACCCGAATGACCATGTGAACATGGGCCAATCCTCGAACGACACTTTCCCGACGGCGATGCATGTGGCCATCGGCATGATGGCGCGGGATGTGCTTCTGCCGGGGCTACGGAAGCTGCACGCGGCGCTTCAGACGAAATCCGAGGAGTTCAAGGATATCATCAAGATCGGCCGCACCCATACGCAGGACGCGACGCCACTCACCTTGGGGCAGGAGTTTGGCGGCTATGCCCATCAGGTGGCGCAAGGGATCAAGCGGGTGGAGATGTGCCTGCCCGATATCTACGAGTTGGCGCAGGGTGGCACAGCTGTGGGCACGGGGCTGAACACCCGCAAAGGCTTTGCCGAAAATGTTGCGGCAGAGATTGCCGCCATTACGGGCCTGCCTTTCGTGACTGCGCCGAACAAGTTCGAAGCACTGGCGGCGCATGACGCGATGGTGATGTTCTCGGGCGCGCTGAAAACCGTGGCGGCCTCGCTTTTCAAGATCGCCAATGACATGCGTTTGCTAGGATCGGGGCCGCGCTCGGGGCTTGGCGAGTTGATCCTGCCGGGCTCGATCGTCCTGGTCGACGTGACCATGGCCGACGACGGCACGCAGGAGTTCACCTTCACCTCGACGCCCAAGGCGGATGTCCCTGACACGCCGCCGGTCGAGACGGCCGGCACGGACTGATCCGGCCGCCGCATGC
>JALRLK010000192.1 GCA_023254495.1 Marivivens sp.
TCTTCGATGACCCGCGTTTGCGCCCCAGTCAAAGAAAACGGTAAGTGTTCTTTGAACCGATTGAACAGGTGCTCTGTTAGAGGCAGAGGGCTGCTTGTTTCGGATTGCGTTTCTTGATGCCAGAGCATCATACCGAGTTGATAGGCGCTAAGTTCCTCCAAAATCAGTGAACGCTGGGCTGGGTGCGTTCCGGCTTGGATCGCGTTCAAGTCCTCATTTTTGTGGGGTTGATGGAGAAGCCTAAGCGCTGCGATCACGCTGAGGCTATTAGGGTCTTCGATGAGGGGCGAAAAAGCCTGATCAAGATTTGGTTGCATCAGCGCTTGCTTGATGAGGCCTCTTAATTTGATTTGGCTAAGGCCGTCGACAACCGAGTAAACCGGTGTGAGGCTGTCCGGTAATGGGGCCTTGGGGCTGCGCTGGTATTGAGGGTGGACCATTTCCAATCCTCTCGGTCCCCGGCGAATGCGCCCATAACAACGTAGAGAAGGATGGGTATTGAACTGATCAACTTGTGAGCGATTGAAGTGAAAGAAACGAAGCGATAATCGACCGGTGTCGTCTTGGAGCTGCACGACCAGGCTTCGTCTTCGGCCAAACTGAATATCGCAAGAGAGCACCTGCCCCTCGATAACGTAATCGCCCTCGCTGCTGATCGAGCCAATCGGGCTGAGTGTGGTGTGATCTTCGTATCGGAAGGGTAAGTGGAACAGGAGGTCGTGCACACTAGAGATCCCAAGGCGTTCCAATTTCGTTGCTAGCGCGGGCCCTACCCCTTTAAGTGAGGTGACGGAATGCTCGCTTGGAAGTTTCACCTTAGAAACCGGGTTACCCCGCATCAACCGCGACGATGGCGTCGATCTCGATCAATGCATCCTTTGGCAATCGAGATACTTCCACTGTCGACCGAGCGGGATAAGGCTGCTTTAGCGTGTTGGCCAATAGGTCATTCACAACGCCGAATTGATTCAAATCCCGCAGGTAGAGCGTGAGCTTGAGCGCGTGATGACCCAGATGGCCCTCGGTGGCGCCGACCTGATCTTCACGACCTCCTTCGGCTATATGGAACCGACGCTCAACGTCGCCGCCAAGTTCCCGAACGTCAAATTCGAGCATGCCACCGGCTATATGCGCGCCGACAACGTCTCGACCTATTCGGCCCGCTTCTATGAAGGCCGCGCCGTTCAGGGGCACATCGCCGGAAACCTGACCAAGTCGAACAAGATCGGCTATATCGGCTCGTTCCCGATCCCCGAGGTTATCCGCGGCATCAACTCGGCTTTCATCCACGCCCGCAAGGTCAACCCGGATGTCGAGTTCAAGATCGTCTGGGCGTTCACTTGGTTCGATCCGGCCAAGGAAGCCGACGCCGCCAAGGTGCTTATCGAGCAGGGCTGCGACGTTGTCCTGCAGCATACCGACTCGACCGCGCCTCAGGCTGCCGCTCAGGCCGCCGGCAACGTCTATACCTTCGGTCAGGCCTCGGACATGGGCGAATACGCCCCGATTCCGCGCGTCTCGTCGATCATCGACAACTGGGCGCCCTACTATGTCGAGCGCACCAAGGCTGTCATGGACGGCACCTGGACCAGCGTCGACACCTGGGACGGCATCGGTCGCGGCATGGTTGGCATTGGTGAGATTTCGGACGCTGTTCCGGCCGATGTCAAAGCCAGCGCCGAAGCCCTGCGCGACTCGATCGCTTCGGGCGCCTACCATCCGTTTACCGGCCCGCTCAACAAGCAGGACGGCTCGGCATGGCTGGCCGACGGCGAAGTGGCTGACGATGGCACCCTTGCTGGTCTTAACTTCTATGTCGAAGGCATCGAAGGCGACATCCCGAGCTGATCTTCAGCCAGGATTGCGACACATGGGCCCGCCGGTTTCCGGCGGGCCTTTTCATATTGACCCAGCGCAAAGACGGGCCACCAATTATTCGCATTTAATTTAGGAAATGTTTTCGTGCTGGCGCCCTGCGCCGCTTTTGAGGAGGAGAAGTCATGGCACATATCGTGGTTCTCGGCGCTGGGCTCGGCGGCTCGATGATGGCCTACGAGCTGACCGACGAGATCAGCAAGAGCGACAAGATCACCGTCATCACCAAAGACCCGAAGTATCACTTCGTGCCCTCGAACCCTTGGGTCGCCGTGGGCTGGCGCGACCGCAAGTCGATTTCCACCGACCTCGCCCCCACCTACAAGCGCAAGGGCATTGATTTCAGACCTGTCGCCGCTGAGAAGGTATCCCCCGATGAAAACCGCATCCGCCTGATCGACGGCACCGATGTGAGCTATGATTACCTCGTGATTGCTACCGGCCCCGATCTGGCCTTCGACGAGATCGAGGGCCTCGGCCCGGATGGGTTTACCCAGTCGATCTGCCACGTCGACCACGCCGAAGAGGCGCACAAGGCCTTTGAGGAATTCTGCGAGAACCCCGCCCCGATCATCGTCGGCGCGGTTCAGGGCGCCTCCTGCTATGGCCCGGCCTATGAATTCCTCTTTCAACTCGATACCGAGCTGCGCAAGCGCAAGATCCGCGACAAGGTGCCGATGACCTTCGTCACCGCCGAACCCTACATCGGCCACCTCGGCCTTGATGGCGTGGGCGATACCAAAGGCCTTCTCGAAAGCGAGATGCGCGAGCACCACATCAAGTGGATGACTTCGACCAGGGTCAAGAAGGTCGAGCAGGGCAAGATGACGGTCGAGCAGATCAACGACGACGGCTACCCCAAAGGCGAGGTCGAACTGCCGTTCGGCTATTCGATGATGCTGCCCGCCTTCCGCGGCATCCCCGCCGTCTCCGGCATCGAGGGCCTGTCAAACCCGCGCGGCTTTACCATCGTCGACAAGCGCCAGCAGAACCCGAAGTTCAAGAATATCTTTGCCGTCGGCGTCTGCGTCGCGATCCCTCCGACCGGGCCAACCCCCGTGCCTTGCGGCGTGCCGAAAACCGGCTTCATGATCGAGTCGATGGTCACCGCCACCGCCAAAAACATCGGCCAGATCCTGCGCGGCCAAGAGCCGGGCCACGAAGGCACATGGAACGCCTTCTGCCTTGCCGATTTCGGCACCAAGGGCGTGGCCTTCGTCGCCCAGCCGCAAATCCCGCCGCGCAACGTCAACTGGTCGTCGCACGGGCGCTGGGTCCATACCGCCAAGGTAGCCTTCGAGAAATACTTCATGGCCAAGGTCAAGCGCGGCAAGAGCGAGACCTTCTACGAGAAGGCTGCCCTCAACGCGATGGGCATCGAAAAGCTGAAAGCCGTTCGCAAGTCCTAACCGGCGATCTGTGCCGAGAATAGCGGAGCAGGGGGGCTTGTCTTTACCCCCCGGCTCCCGCAGTTTCGCGCCATGACGACGCAGCTCACCACCCGCTCCGGCGCCCCCGCCGATGGCTTCCCCCTCGGCACCATGCAATTCGGCGGCCGCGCCGATGCCGCGGAAAGCCGCCGCATGTATGACGCCGCCCGCGAGGCC
The DNA here is from genome assembly GCA_023254495.1 of Marivivens sp. Lineage (GTDB taxonomy): Bacteria > Pseudomonadota > Alphaproteobacteria > Rhodobacterales > Rhodobacteraceae > RFZI01. Next base: position 3,483 of record JALRLK010000192.1, read on the forward strand.
GGCCTCAACCACTTCGACACCGCCGTGCGCTACACCCAAGGCGAGGCGGAAATGCTCCTCGGCGGCTTTGTCCGGCCCGAGCGCGACAAGATCTTTCTGGCCACAAAGGTCGGCTACGCCGGCGGCTGCGGGCGCGAGAATATCCGCACCCAGTTCGACATCTGCCGCAGCCAGCTTCAGATGGACGAGGTCGATCTCCTCTACCTCCACCGTTGGGACGGCGAGACCGAGCTTGAGGAAACCTTCTCGACCCTCACCGAAATGCAGGAAGCGGGGCAGATCCGCCATATCGGCGTATCAAACTATGCCGCATGGCAGGTGATGAAGGCTGAAGCCGTAGCTCAAAGCCTCGGCACGCGGATCGACGTGATCCAGCCCATGTACAACCTCGTCAAACGGCAGGCCGAGGTCGAAATCCTGCCCATGGCGATGGATCAGGGCATGGCCGTCTGCCCCTATTCGCCCCTCGGCGGCGGCCTCCTCACCGGCAAATACGCGGCTGGCAAAACCGGCCGCCTGACCGAAGACCCGATGTATACCTCGCGCTACGGCCAAGACTGGATGCACAAGGCCGCCGCCGATTTCGCGGCCCTCGCCCGCAAACAGGGCGTCGCCCCCGCCACCCTCGCCGTCGCTTGGGTCGCGGCCCACCCCGCGCGCCCCCGCCCGATCATCTCGGCCCGCTCGGCAGATCAGCTCGCCCCCTCGCTCGCCGCCATCGGCTTTGACCTCACGCCCGAGCTCTATGCCCGCATCTCCGCGCTGACCCCGACCCCACCCCTCGCCACCGACCGTCTGGAAGAACAATGACCGATATCCTCGTCATCGGCGGCGGCATCGCCGGCCTCTCGGCCGCCGCCCGCCTCTCGCATCTGGGCGAAGTGCGCCTGCTCGAGCGCGAAACGGCGCTCGGCTACCACACCTCCGGCCGATCTGCCGCGCTCTTCGAGGAATGCTACGGCAAGCCCGCCGTCGTCGCACTCAACCGCGCGAGCCACCGCTATCTGGCCGAGGCAAACGGCGGCGTCCTCTCCCCCCGCGGCCTCCTGATGATCGCAGGTAGCGACCTCAAGGCCGAGTTCGACGCCGATGTTGCGGCGATGGAGCTTGATCTGATCGACAAGGAGCGCGCCCTCGCCCTCTGGCCCGACCTCAACCCCGCAAATTTCACCATGGCCGCCTACGGCGCCCACGCCTGGGATATCGACACAGACCTCCTGATGCAGAACTTCGCCCGCGAGGTGAAGGCCAACGGCGGCACGATCTCGACCAAGGCCGAGGTCCGCGCCATTCGCAAAACCCGCAGCGACTGGGAGGTCGAGCTGACCCCGGGCGAAACCGTTACCGCCCAGATCCTCGTCAATGCCGCCGGCTCCTGGGCCGACAAGATCGCCGAAATGGCCGGCATCTCGACAATCGGCTTCACCCCCTATCGCCGCTCCATGGGCCGCATCCCCGCCCCCAGCGGCGCCGATGTCTCGGGCTGGCCGATGATCTTCGGCGCTGGCGAGACATGGTACGCCAAGCCCGACGCCGGCGCCCTCATCGTCTCGCCTGCCGAAGAGTTCGCGATGGAACCGCACGATGCCTTTGCCGACGACATGACGCTTGCCGAAGGCATCGCCCGCTACGAAGAGCATATGCAAACGCCAGTCACCCGGCTTCTCTCAAGCTGGGCGGGCCTGCGCACCTTCGCGCCCGACCGCCAGCTTGTCCTCGGCCCCGATGCCCGCGACCCGAGCTTCGTCTGGTCCGCCGGCCAAGGCGGCTACGGCTTCCAGACAAGCCCCGCCGCCAGCCAGCTCGTGGCCGACCTCGTCGCAGGCCGCCAGCCCGAGCTCGACGGCAAAACGGTCACAGCCCTCTCGCCCGCCCGCTTCGCCTAACCTTCTTTTGGCCTGAAATACTCCGCGGCGGTCCGGGGGCGCGAAGCCCCCGGCCTCTCCGTCAGCCGTCCACGCGGATATTGGCGTTCGTCGGGTCATAGGGGCTGTCCTGCACCACCTCCGCATCCCACAACTCGCGCATCATCCGCACCTTGAGCTTGGTGCCCACCTCGGCCTTCTCGACCGGCACATAGCCCATGCCGATCTGCTTGCCGAACACGACCGAATAGCCGCCCGAGGTCAGACGCCCAACCTTCGCCCCCGTTGCCGGGTCAATGAGTGCTTCCTTGCCCCAAGGATCGGCATCCGCCGGCCCGTCGATCAGCACGGTCACACATTTGAAGCGAACGCCCGTGGCCTCCATCGCCGCCTTGCCGTGGAAGTCCTTCGACAGATCCACAAAGCGCGGCAGATCGGCCTCAAGCGGCGTCGCATCGCGGCCCAGCTCGGTGCCGAAGGCGCGATAGCTCTTCTCCTGCCGCAGCCAGTTCTGCGCCCGCGCGCCCACGAGCTTCAGCCCGTGCTTGGCACCCGCGGCCATCAGCTGATCCCAGAGATAGCGCTGCATCTCGATCGGGTGATGCAATTCCCACCCCAATTCGCCCGTATAGGCCACGCGGATCGCATCCACAGGGCACATGCCCAACTCGATCCGCTGCGCCGACAGCCACGGGAAGCGCTTGTTCGACAGGGCGCTCTCCGGCTCGGCATCCTTGATGAGCTCCTTCAGAACATCGCGCGATTTCGGCCCGGCGATGGCGAAAACGCCATACTGGGTCGTGACGTTCTGGATCTCGATATAGCCAAACTCCGCCGCCTTGTCCTCGGCCGCCTTGCGCAGGAAATCGGCGTCATAGTCGGTCCAGGCGCCAGCCGAGACAAGGTAATAGTCGTTCTCGCCGCGGCGCACGATCGTGTATTCCGTCCGCGTCGTCCCGGCAGCCGTCAGCGCATAGGTCAGGTTGATCCGACCGATCTTCGGCAGCTTGTTGCAGGTAAACCAGTCGAGGAGGGCGGTCGCCCCTGGGCCTTTGACGACGTGCTTGGTGAAGGCCGTCGCATCAATCAGGCCCACGCCCTCGCGGATCGCTTTGGCCTCTTCGACCGCATATTGCCACCAGCCACCACGGCGGAAGCTGCGGGTGTGGTGATCGAAATCTTCTGCCGCATCGAGCGGGCCATAGTAGTTGGGCCGCTCCCAGCCATTCACCTGCCCAAACTGCGCGCCCAGCGCCTTCTGGCGGTCATAGACGGGTGCTGTGCGCAAGGGCCGGCAGGCCTCGCGCTCTTCGTCGGGATGGTGGAGGATATAGACGTGCTCATAGCACTCCTCGTTCTTCCGCGCCCCGTATTCGGTCGTCATCCACGAGCCGTATCGCTTGGGGTCAAGGCTCGCCATATCGATCTCGGCCTCGCCCTCGACCATCATCTGGGCAAGATAATAGCCCGTGCCGCCCGCGGCGGTGATCCCGAAGGAGAAGCCCTCGGCCAGCCACATATTCCGCAGGCCCGGCGCGGGGCCAACCAGCGGGTTGCCGTCGGGCGTATAACAGATCGGGCCGTTGAAATCGTCTTTGAGGCCGACCGTCTCCGACGAGGGGATACGGTGGATCATCGACATATATTCCTCTTCGATCCGCTCCAGATCGAGCGGGAAAAGGTCGGCGCGGAAGCTGTCGGGCACGCCGTATTCGAAACGGGCCGGAGCGTTGCGCTCATAGGGCCCAAGGATCCACCCGCCGCGCTCTTCGCGGACATACCACTTGGCATCCGCATCGCGCAGAACCGGATGCTGCGGATTGCCCGCCTCGCGATAGGCCACAAGCGCGGGATCCGGCTCGGTGACGATATACTGGTGTTCAACCGGTATAGCCGGGATACGAAGGCCCAGAAGCTTGGCCGTGCGCTGGGCATGGTTGCCCGTGGCGGTGACAACGTGCTCGGCGGTGATGACGATCTGCTCGGCCGAGGGCAGGAGGTTGCCCCCCTTCTCGACCATCTTCGTGCAGGTCACGCGCCACTCGGAACCGGTCCAGACATAGCCATCCACCTGCCACTTGCGCTCGATAATGACACCCCGCTGCCGCGCACCCTTAGCCATCGCCATGGTCACATCGGCCGGGTTGATATAGCCGTCCTGCGGATGGAAAAGCGCGCCTTTCAGGTCTTCGGTGCGCACCAAGGGCCAGCGCTCCTTAATCTGCGCAGGGGTCAGGAACTCGTGATAGACATCCGCGGTCTCGGCCACCGAGGAATAGAGCATGAACTCGTCCATCCGGTCCTGCGACTGCGCCATGCGCAGGTTACCCACCACATAGAAGCCCGCGTTGAGCCCGGTCTCTTCTTCAAGCGTCTTGTAGTAATCGACCGAGTATTTGTGGATATGGGTCGTCGCATAACCCATGTTGAAAAGCGGCAAAAGGCCCGCGGCGTGCCAGGTCGAGCCCGAGGTCAGCTCGTCCCGCTCCAGAAGCATCACATCCTCCCAGCCCGCCTTGGCGAGGTGATAGGCAATCGAAGTGCCGATGGCGCCACCGCCAACGACCAGAGCTTTGACATGGGTCTTCATCGCGCGACTCCCGTAAAATGAATTGCCCGCAATCTGTCGTAAACTCGGGTTCAAAGCGAGAGCCAGCCGACGCCTCGCATACCAAAACCGACTTGTGGGGCGGAAGCCGGGGCAAGGGGGCTGTCTGCCCCCTCTGCGGCAAGCCGCATTCACCCCCGAGAGTATTTCGGTCCAAAAGAAATCGCCGCTTCTTTTGGCTGCAAATATTCCGGGGGAGTCTCCGCAAGGAGACGGAGGCATAGCCCCGTGCGCGCGAGCAGTTGTTCATATCGCTGCGAGCGCATATCAACAGGACAACCAGAAGGAGCCACAATGCAGATCTGCCGGACAGTCACCGATATCCGCACCGCCGTCGCCCAATATCGCCGCGATGGCGCAACTGTAGGGCTGGTCACGACGATGGGCGCGCTGCACGCAGGCCATATGCAGCTCGTGGCTGAGGCCAAAGGCACGCACGACCGAGTGATTGCAACGATCTTTGTCAACCCGACCCAATTCGGCAATCCGGCCGATCTTGAAAGCTATCCCCGCACCGAAGCGGCTGATCTGGCAATGCTCGAGGCGGCGGGGGTCGCGGCGGTCTTCATTCCGCAGGTTTCCGAGGTCTATCCCGAGGGCGATGATACCATCGTCGAGACGACGCGCCTGGCCAATATGCTGCATGGGTTGGTCCGGCCGGGGCATTTCCGGGGTGTGGCGACGGTCGTTTGCAAGCTCTTCAACATCATTCAGGCCGACGCCGCCTATTTCGGCGAGAAGGACTACCAGCAGCTGCAGGTGATCCGCCGCATGGTGCGCGATCTTCACATCCCGATCCGGATCTTCGGCGTTGCGACCGTGCGCGAGGCCGATGGGCTTGCCATGTCGTCGCGCAATGTGCGGCTGACGCCCGAGGATCGAGCGGCGGCGGTCTGTCTGTCCCGAGCGCTCGACGCCGCCGAGAAAGCGGTCAGGGCGGGAGCAAGCGTTGCCGAGATCGAAAAGGCGATGCACGCCGTTATTTCCGGTGAGCCGCGCGGGCGGTTGGTTGCCATCGATATCGTCGAAGCTGAAACTCTGGCCGCCATCGAGGGCATTCCACAGTCCGACATCGCCATCATGCTGTCCGTGGCCTTCGGGCCGGAGGACAACCCCGTTCTGCTGATAGATCAGAGGGAGATCAGAAAATGAGCAGCCAACCCCAGCAAATCCGCCGGAATACCGTTCCGATGATTGCAAAAAGGAAAAGCGGCGAGCCGATCGTTTCCCTCACCTCCTATCACGCGCACACCGCGGCGATCGTCGACCGATATGCCGACTTCATCCTCGTGGGCGATAGCCTTGGTATGGTCATGCACGGGATGGAATCGACCGTGGGCGTTCCGCTCGACCTCATGATCATGCATGGCAAGGCGGTGGTGCGCGGCACGAAGAAGGCGCTCATTGTCGTCGATATGCCCTTCGGTACCTATGAGGAGAGCCCCAACATGGCCTTCCGCAATGCTGCCAAGGTGATGAAGGAGACCGGCTGCGGCGCGATCAAGCTCGAGGGCGGCAAGCGCATGGCCGAGACCATCCGCTTTCTTGTCGAGCGCGGCATTCCAGTCATGGCGCATATTGGCCTCACGCCGCAGTCGAGCCACGTTATGGGCGGCTTCAAGACCCAAGGCCGCGACGAGGACAGCTGGCACCTGCACGAGGAAGACGCCCGCGCCGTGACCGATGCCGGCGCCTTTGCCGTTGTGCTTGAGGGCATGGTCGAGCCGCTTGCCGCCAAGATCACCCGCCAGATCGACATTCCCACCATCGGCATCGGCGCCTCGGCCGAATGCGACGGGCAGATCCTCGTCCTTGAGGATATGCTCGGCCTCAACCCCTGGACGCCGAAATTCGTCAAGGTCTACGGCCAGCTTGGGCCGATGATCGAGGAGTCGGTCCGCCGCTATGCCGAAGAGGTAAAGACGCGGGCCTTCCCGACCGAGGATCAGGTGTATCGTTAGGGAAAGGCCAAGCCTTTTCGGCTTCTATAACTTATATGCGACTTTTCTAATATATCAGGTTGAAAGCCCCTCCACGCGAGGTTAGGGGAGCTCCGAAACAAAGGAGTCCCCCATAAATTACACCAGCAAGTTCCAAGCTATGGCCGATGCCGCCCGCGCCCGTGTGGCCGAGGCCGCTCCGGCCGATGTGGCCGCCCTGATGGCCGAAGTCGCCATTGCGCTCGACATCCGCGATCCCGACGAACACGCCGCGGGCCATATCCCCGGCTCGCTCAACATCAGCCGTGGTAAGCTCGAGATGAATGTCGAGGGCAAGATCGCCGACCTCGACACCGTGATCCTCTGCTACTGCAACGCCAACAACCGCGGCGCCCTTTCGGCGGCGAGCCTGCAGGCCAGAACACAGCTTGCATGATCCGGCATCGGCTGGTCGTGACCAGAATGATCGGCGCTATGGCTTGGTGCTGCGGGAAGCATCGTGGGGCCATGCTGGGCCATGATCGTCAGTGCCAGCGCCAGAACGAGCGCAAGCCACATAGCGATCTTCAGAGGATCAAGAACACGCTCTCCCATGGCGCGAGACAAGCCGCCGCTTTGTTCCCCGGAAGCCACGTTTGCGTGACACAGGGCCGCAGCTCTTCAGAGCATCCCCGGAACGACCAGATCGGGCGGGCGGTGGCCATCGGCGAAGGTCTTGATATTGATGATGACCTTCTCGCCCATCTCGGCGCGACCCTCGACCGTGGCCGA
>JALRLK010000034.1 GCA_023254495.1 Marivivens sp.
CCGAGCAGACCAAGGTCATCGGTGGCCGGACTGTCCGTGTTCTGGCCTGGTACGACAACGAGTGGGGCTTCTCGACCCGTATGGCCGACGTTGCCGCTCATATGGGTCGCCTCATCAACTAAGGCGTCTTGCAAGAAACTCTCCCCGAACCCCGGCCCCGGCCGGGGTTTTTTCTTTGCCCGCCCGATCCTGACAAGCTAGAGCTTGCGCATGACCAACACGACCTCTCTCTGGCTTGCCGCTCTTATCGCCGCCGCTGTCGGGGTTGATCTTATTTTCGATCTGGGCTGGTCCATCTTCCTTGTTCGCAAACTCACCGACCTGATCGAGTGGCTGTCATTCTGGCGCTGACGCCGGATCCCAAAATCGCCTGTTGACCTTTGGCCCTAAATCGCGATGTTAGCGCCAACATTTAACGTTAGCGCTAACGCGCTTTGCATTGCGAGAGACGGCACATGGGTATCAAGGTTGGCATCAACGGGTTTGGGCGGATTGGCCGCAACGTCTTGCGAGCAATCATTGAATCGGGCCGCACCGATATCGAGGTCGTGGCCATCAACGATCTTGGGTCTGTCGAGGCCAACGCCCACCTGCTGCAATTTGATTCGGTGCACGGCCGGTTTCCGGTCGAGGTAAAGTGTGGCGATAACTGGATTGATGTGGGCCGCGGGCCGATCCATGTCACCGCAGTTCGCAACCCAGCCGAGCTGCCTTGGGGTGATGTGGACATCGCTTTCGAATGCACCGGGATCTTCACCGACCGCGAAAAGGCGGCACTACATCTGCAAAACGGTTCGAAGCGCGTTCTCGTTTCGGCCCCGTCCAAGGGCGCGGACAAGACAATCGTCTTTGGGGTCAATCACGATGCCCTGACATCGGCTGATCTCGTTGTTTCCAACGGCTCTTGCACCACCAACTGCCTCGCGCCCGTGGCCAAACTCATCAACGATGCTTTCGGCATCACCACCGGCTTTATGGCGACGATCCACAGCTACACCGGCGACCAGCCAACGCTGGATACGCTGCACAAGGATCTCTACCGTGCCCGCGCCGCGGCGATGAGCATGATCCCGACGACCACAGGCGCCGCCAAGGCGCTTGGTCTGGTCCTGCCCGAGCTGGACGGCAAGCTGGATGGTTCTTCGATCCGCGTGCCGACCCCGAATGTCTCTTGCGTCGATCTGTGCGTCGTCACCGAAAAGGCCGTTACTGCCGATGAGGTCAATGCGCTCATGAAAGCCGCATCGGAAGGCCCGCTGAAGGGCGTTCTCGGCTACGAGACCCGGCCGCTGGTGTCGATGGACTATAACCACAACGGCGCGTCATCGACCTTTGCCGCAGATCAGACCAAGGTTCTGCCCGGCAACCTGCTCCGCATCCTGAGCTGGTATGACAACGAGTGGGGTTTTTCCAACCGCATGGCCGATACGGCGGTGGCGATGGGCAGGTTGCTTTAGGAACGCCCGAATTTCTCGTGAAGCGCCTGACGCACGTCGGGTGTGACGAATTTCGACACATCCCCGCCAAGCCGGGCGATTTCCTTGACCAGTTTCGAGGCAATCGCCTGACGGCGGGCATCGGCCATGAGGAATACGGTCTCGACCGTGTCATCCATGGCGCGGTTCATGCCGACCATCTGGAATTCGTATTCGAAATCGGCCACGGCGCGCAGGCCGCGCACGATGACTGTCGCGCCAACATCGCGGGCGCAGTCGATCAAGAGATTCTCAAAAGGATGCACGACGATCTCGCCACCGGTCTTGGCCACGATCGGCGCACATTCGGCCTGAACCATCGCCACCCGCTCTTCAAGGCTGAACAAGGGGCCCTTGTCGCGATTGATGGCAACGCCGATCACCAGCCGATCCACAAGCGCCATGGCGCGCTGGATGATGTCGGTATGGCCGAGCGTGATCGGGTCGAAAGTGCCGGGATAAAGGCCGATACGCATGGATGCCTCGCTGGTCTTAGTCGCTCCGGGCACGCAACTATATTGCGCCCCGAAATGCAACCCGGCTCAGTGCCCCATGATCATGCCTTCGAGGGCATTTTTCTCCATCGACAGCTCGGAAAGCCGTGCCTTGACCACATCACCGATGGAAATCAGGCCGATCATCTTGCCATTCCGCATCACCGGAAGGTGGCGGAAGCGACCGTCGGTCATCATCTGCAGGATCTGGTCGGCGCTATCGCTCTCGTTGCACGTGACGATCTTTGCGGTCATCAGGGCGCTCACCGGCTCCGCCAGCACGGCGGCTCCGCGACGACCTAGCTCGCGCACCACGTCGCGCTCGGACAGAATACCGTCAAGGCTCTCTCCATTGGCCGAAACTACGACCGATCCGATCCGTTTCTCCGATAGAAGCTTGATCGCATCAGAGACGCTGTCTGTCGGTTTCACCGAAAGCACTCCGCCGCTGGCCTTGGAGCCGAGGATTTGCTGAACGAGCATGGCAACCTCCCTGTATAGCCTGCCCCCAGCGTCCTCTCTCTTGGCCTTTACTGTCAAGCGGCCTGTTCAAGCCGCGCCACTTCCGACCGCAACCGCTGCACCAAAGCCGTGGCAAATCGGTTGAGCCGGTCCGAGCGGCGGTCGGCGGCGTGGCGGACGAGATAGAAAGAGCGCGTGAGGCCGATCTCGTTGCGCAGGATACGGTCCAGCTCCGGCGCGAAGGGCAGCGCGAAATCATGCACGATGCCAATACCTTGGCCGGCGCGCAACATCTGCAGCTGCACCGCAACCGAATTAGAGGCAAGTTGCACACCCCCTGCCCCGAGAGGCCCGAGATAATCCAGCTCCTTGTCGAAGATCATGTCGGGGATATAGCCGACGACCGGACGACCCTTGAGGTCGTCCCGCCCGGCGATCTCTTGCGCGATGCTTCGGTGGCAGGCGAGGTGCAGATGATAGTCGGTGATCTTCTGCACCGTGAGGCGGCCCGCGTCTGGCGGGCTCACGGTGATTGCCATATCGGCCTCGCGCTTGGACAGGTTGACGACCCGCGGCAGCGCGAGAACCTGAACCTCGAGCCCGGGGTTCTCGGCCTGAATGGCGGCGCAGACCTGTGGCAAAAGAAAATTGGCGCAGCCGTCCGGTGCGCCGATGCGGATCTGGCCGGTGAGGCCCGCCGCCACCCCCCGCCCCTCGTCAAAGGCCAGCCCCAGCGCCTCTTCCGCCTCAGCCGCCCGCTGGCGGATGCGGTTGCCGTGATCGGTCAGGGCATAGCCCTGCGGTGTCTTGACGAAGAGCGCCGCGCCCAATGCATCCTCGAGCCGCGCGATGCGGCGGCCCACGGTGGCCGGATCCATCTTCAGAAGCGGTGCAGCGGCTGAAAGGCTTTCCGCCCGCGCCACGGCGAGAAAGACCCGCATATCGTCCCAGTTTGTCATGGCCACCATTGCAATAATGCAAAACGATTTTGATGAACTGACGCTTTTACGGCGAAAATTGCAAGACTATAAGAGGCGCGTTCACACCCGCCCGCGGCCCCTAATACCGCGTGGCGCGATCAGGGAGAGACCCATGCAAGAGCTCACACATTACATCGGCGGCAAGCACGTCAAAGGCACCTCGGGCCGTTTTGCCGACGTCTTCAACCCCGCCACCGGCGAAGTGCAGGCCAAGGTGCCGCTGGCGTCGGCAGCCGAGCTGGCCGCCGCTGTCGAAATCGCCGCTGCCGCCCAGCCCGCTTGGGCCGCCACCAACCCGCAGCGCCGCGCCCGCGTGATGATGAAGTTCGTCGATCTTCTCAACCGCGACATGGACAAGCTCGCCGAGGCGCTGAGCCGCGAGCATGGCAAGACCTTTCCCGACGCCAAGGGCGATGTGCAGCGGGGCCTCGAGGTCGTCGAATATTGCATCGGCGCGCCCGAAATGCTGAAGGGCGATTATACCGACGGCGCCGGACCCGGCATCGATATGTATTCGATGAAGCAGCCGCTCGGCGTTTCGGCCGGTATCACGCCGTTCAACTTCCCCGCCATGATCCCGATGTGGATGTTTGCCCCGGCGGTCGTCTGCGGCAACGCCTTCATCCTCAAGCCGTCCGAGCGTGACCCGTCAGTGCCGCTGATGCTGGCTGAGCTGATGGAAGAGGCCGGTCTGCCCAAGGGCATCCTGCAGGTCGTCAACGGCGACAAGGAAGCGGTGGATGCGATCATCGACCATCCGGTGATCCAGTCGATCGGCTTTGTCGGCTCGACCCCGATTGCCGAATACATCTATGGCCGTGGCTGTTCGATGGGCAAGCGCGTCCAGTGTTTCGGCGGCGCCAAGAACCACATGATCATCATGCCGGATGCCGATATGGACCAAGCCGCCGACGCGCTGATTGGCGCGGGCTATGGCGCCGCTGGCGAGCGCTGCATGGCGATCTCGGTCGCTGTCCCGGTGGGTGATGAAACCGCCGACCGCCTGATCGAAAAGCTCGTCCCCCGCATCGAAAAGCTGAAAGTCGGCCCCTACACCGCCGGCAACGATGTGGATTACGGCCCGGTCGTCACCGCCGCCGCCAAGGCCAATATCCTCAAGCTCGTCGAGAGCGGCGTGCAGCAAGGCGCCAAGCTCGTCGTCGATGGCCGCAACTTCAGCCTTCAGGGCTATGAAGACGGCTTCTTCGTCGGCCCCCACCTCTTCGACCACGTCACCAAGGACATGGACATCTACCGCAAAGAGATCTTCGGCCCCGTTCTCTCGACCGTCCGCGCCAAGACCTATGAAGAGGCCATCGGCCTTGCCATGGATCACGAATATGGCAACGGCACCGCGATCTTCACCCGCGATGGCGACACCGCCCGCGATTTCGCCAGCCGGATCAATATCGGCATGGTCGGCATCAACGTGCCGATCCCCGTGCCGCTGGCCTATCATACCTTCGGCGGCTGGAAGAAATCGGTCTTTGGCGATCTCAATCAGCACGGCCCCGACGCCTTCAAATTCTACACCCGCACCAAAACGGTCACCTCGCGCTGGCCGAGCGGGATCAAGGAAGGATCGGCCTTCAACTTCAAGCCGATGGACTAAGGAATACGGGGCGGCTTCGGCCGCCCCATTCATTTTACGCCTGTGACAGGCGGTCGCTGATAGCGAAAACATAGCCTTCCGGCGCATCGACAACCTTGTGTTGACGTCACGCTCAGTCAATAATTAAACAAATGTTCATTTCGTGCCGGAGACTTTTGATGGACTTCGCTCTGACAGAAGAACAACAGGCCATATTCGATATGGCCCAAGCCTTCGGGCAAGAGCATATCGCGCCTTTCGCCCGCCAGTGGGAGGCGGAAGGGTCGATCCCCAAGGGCCTCTGGCCCGAGATCGCGGCCTTGGGTTTTGGCGGGCTTTATGTGTCGGAGGAAAACGGCGGCTCTGGCTTATCGCGGCTCGATGCGACCCTTGTGTTTGAGGCGCTCTCGATGTCCTGCGCCTCGGTCGCGGCGTTTCTGTCGATCCACAATATGTGCGCCAAGATGATCGACGATTTCGCCTCGGACGAGTTGCGCGACAAGTATCTGCCCCCAGCCCTGACGATGGAAACCGTCTTCTCCTATTGCCTTACCGAACCGGGATCGGGATCGGACGCAGCCGCCCTCAAGACCCGCGCCGAAAAGACGGGCGCGGGCTATGCCCTCACCGGCACCAAGGCTTTCATCTCGGGCGGTGGATATTCGGATGCCTATATCGTCATGGCGCGAACCGGCGGCGATGGGCCGAAGGGTGTCTCGGCGCTGATCATCGAGGACGGGACCGAGGGGCTGAGTTTCGGCGGTCTTGAGGACAAGATGGGCTGGCGGTCGCAACCGACGCGGCAGGTCCAACTTGATGGCGCGGCGATCCCCACGGGCAATCTTCTGGGCGAGGAAGGCAAGGGCTTTACTTATGCCATGAAGGGCCTCGACGGGGGCCGCCTGAACATCGCGGCCTGCTCGATCGGCGGCGCGCAGGCGGCGCTTGATGCCACGCTCGCCTATATGGCCGAGCGCAAGGCTTTCGGGCAAAGCCTCGACCAATTCCAAGCGCTGCAATTCCGGCTGGCAGATATGGAGGTCGAGCTTCAGGCCGCGCGCACCTTCCTGCGCCAAGCGGCGGGGAAGCTTGACACCGGCGCGCCGGATGCGACCAAGTTCTGCGCCATGGCCAAAAAACACGCCACAGAGGTGGGCAGCCGCGTGGCCGACCAGTGCCTGCAGCTGCATGGCGGCTATGGTTATCTGGCCGACTATGGCATCGAAAAGATCGTCCGCGATCTGCGGGTGCACCAAATCCTCGAAGGCACGAACGAGATCATGCGGATGATTGTGGCGCGGCAGATGGTTGGCAAATGAGCGATATCTCGATCCGCAAGACCGGCCGCGCGGGCCGGATAACGCTCACGCGCTCCAAGGCGCTCAATGCCCTCACCTATGAAATGATGATGGCGATCGACGCGGCCTTGGGCGACTGGGCCGAGGATCCCGAAGTGGCGCTCGTGGTGATCGACGCCGAGGGCGAGCGGGCTTTCTGTTCAGGCGGCGATATCGCCGAGATGTATGCGACCGGCACCAAGAGCGATTATGCCTATGGCCGCAGGTTCTGGCGCGACGAATACCGGATGAACGCGCGGCTCTTCGAGTTTCCCAAGCCCGTCGTGAGCCTGATGCAAGGCTTTACCATGGGGGGCGGTGTTGGCGTGGGCTGCCACGGCTCGCACCGAATCGTCGGCGAAAGCTCGAAGATCGCCATGCCGGAATGCACCATCGGCCTGATCCCCGATGTGGGCGGCTCGCTGATCCTTGCCCGCGCACCGGGGCGGCTCGGCGAATACCTCGGCGTGACGGGCGACCGGATGGACGCGGCGGATGCGATCCACGCAGGATTTGCCGATTATTTCGTGCCAGAGGCCAAATGGCCTGCGCTGATTGCCGAATTGGAGGCCACCGGCGATTGGGAAGCGGTCGACCGCGCGGCTGAGGCCCCTGCCCCCGCACGCCTCGCCGCCATTCAGGCGGAAATCGACGCGGTATTCGGTGGCGAGACCTTGGGCGACATGACCCGTGGCCTGACCGATCCGCTCCCCGAAGCCGTTGCCCATGCCTTCAAGCTCATGGACCGCAACTCGCCGCTGGCTATGGCCTCGGCCATCGAGATCATCCGCCGCGTCCGCACCCGCCCTCAGATGCGCTATGCTCTGGATCAGGAATACCGCTTCACCTATCGCTCGATGGAGCACGGCGATTTCATCGAAGGCATCCGCGCCGCGATCATCGACAAGGACCGCAATCCCAAATGGCGGCACGATGACTGGCGCACTGTGCCCGGGGGTGACATTCTAAAGATGACCCTGCCCCTCGGGGCAGACGCACTCACATTTGAAAGGGACGAGCCATGAAGATAGGTTTTATCGGACTTGGCAACATGGGCGCGCCGATGGCGGCCAACCTCGTCAAGGCGGAGCATGATGTGGTGGGCTATGACACGGCCGCCCATCCCGATTTCCTGATCATGGCGATGAATGCCGCCGAGGCGGTGCGCGGGGCGGAGGTGGTCATCAGCATGCTTCCCAACGGCGCGATCCTGCGGGCCGTGGCCGAAGAGATCATCCCGGCGATGGAACCCGGCTCAGTGCTCTGCGATTGCTCGACCGTCGATGTGGAAAGCGCCCTCTCGGTAGCGGCTCAGGCCGAGACGGCGGGGCTTATGGCGGTCGATGCGCCAGTTTCCGGCGGGATCGGCGGCGCGGCGGCGGGCACGCTGACCTTCCCTACCTCTTGGCCGACTATCACTTGCAGATCCAGCCAGACGGCGG
>JALRLK010000050.1 GCA_023254495.1 Marivivens sp.
AGAAAGTCTGATGAGGTACTTGGGATTCGAATGGCAAGAAGACATGCTGAAGCCTCACCTCAACACCCGAGCTGTCCGAACGGCCTCAAGCTTGCAGGTGAAGAAACCCATTTACAAGGGAAGCTCTGAAGCTTGGAAGAATTATGAAGCCGATATTGGTGGATACTTTGGGGCGCTGCGGCCCTTTGAGGCTAAGTCTTACTAAAACGACAAGCTAAATTACCTCGGCGTTGGGGATCACAGGCGCGGGTACTTGTCGGCCTCCCACCGCGAGAAGTGAGGTTAAGCACTGGCTCTCGAGCTTGGCAGTTTTTCGCATCCCAGTCAGATGTGAGTAGACACAAAAAAACGGCCCCTCAAAAGAGGGGCCGTATCGTTCTGTCCTAAGCTATTAGAACTTGAAGGCGACGCCGAGAGTGGTGCCAGCCTTGTATTCCTTCTCGTAAGTCGTCGACGAGGCTTTGCCAGCGCCGTTATTCGAGTAAGAGAGGGACACAGTAGCCGCGCCAAGAGTGGCCGAGAGACCGGCATAGGCTTCAGCTGCGGTCACAGTGCGGCTGCCGGCGAAGACCGTCATACCGTTACCCATATCATAGCTGCCGCTAACGCTCATGGCATTGTTGTCGGTCCGGGTCGAAGCGGCGATCTTCAGAGCGTCCATGGTGTAACCAACGGAGGCCTTGAAGTAGCCAGTGGAGTAGTAGGTACCAGAGGCCGTAACGTCGCCAGCCTTGTACGACGTACCGACATTCCAAGCTTGGTCTTCATTGACGCTACCGCTCAGAGTGAGGTCGCCCATCACGTACTTAACGCTAGCATCATAATCTCCGGAACCCGTCAAATTGTCGGTAGCGATCGACAGAGTGAGAGCGTCCATGGTGAAGGACCCGCTAACGTCGGTCTTGGTCGTGCCGTTCTCGGTCAGGAGGTTCATGCCCACGGTTGCGGCGCCCATCGTGGTGCTCGCATTGATCGCGATATCACCCTGGGCTGCACCCATCACGCCAAAGCCGGCAGAGACGTCAATGCCACCCATCGACATCGAAGCACCAAGCTGCCAGTCGTCAGCAGAAGCAGAGGTGTCACCGGTAAGCGAAATCGCAACCCCGCCGAGATCGGTCGAGACGGAGACATCAACGTTGTCATCAGTGGTGGTAGTGGTGGTGGTGGTGTAGGCTTGCTTGACAGCAGTGAACGCACCATCGGCATGGTTCGAGCCGAAGGTAAGGGTCGAGGTGCCATCCGTCAGCGAAACAGCGCCGGTCGACCAAGTGCCGCCGGCGGCCATGGCGATCGACGTGCTCAGGGTCCAGTCGCCAGCAACAGAGGCCGCGGCACCGAGTTTCACAGTCGTAGTGGTTGCGCCATTGGAGCTGCCGACCGGCAGGTTGTATTCGGCTGCAGCGGATCCGCTCCAGGCAACATCAGCAGCGGCGGCGCCAGCGAAGGCGAAGACCGAAGCCGAAGCGAGAAGGATGCTTTTCATGTTTATTCCCTCATGATTGCATTGCAAAAAATGCTAGTAGTCCAGCATTGAAAGAGTTTTTGCGCCCAGCGCCGCGGATTCTCAAGTGATTTGGCGAGCACGCGGGACAGTCTGGTAGAATTGATGCAACAAGGTCACACACCCTGCCGCGAATCCTGGGTGACTTGGCCGCAATTCGGCTTTATCCCAAGTAAAAGCAGCGAATTCCGTGGGTTGAGAGGAAAATTGTGAGTCTTGAAGAAATCAAAGCCCGCATCGCCAGAGCTGAGACTGAGGCGGGCCGGCCGAAAGGAGCCGTCAATCTGATTGCAGTGTCCAAGGTCCAGCCCAACAACCGTGTTGAAGAAGTTCTGAAGGCCGGTCATCGCATTTTTGGCGAGAATCGGGTTCAGGAGGCGGTGGGCAAGTGGCCGATGTTCCGCGAGCGCTATGACGGGATCGAGTTGCATATCATCGGCCCTTTGCAGACCAACAAGGCGCGGCAGGCGATGGATCTGGCACAGGCTATCCATTCGGTGGATCGCCCCAAGCTCGCCGAAACGCTGGCGCGGCTGGCGCAAGAACGCGGCGCTTGCCCTGACCTCTTCATTCAGGTGAACACTGGCGAAGAGCCGCAGAAAGCGGGGATCGCGCCGGAGGATGTGGATGGCTTTGTTGCCAACTGCCGCACGTTCGACCTGCCGATCAAGGGCCTCATGTGCATCCCGCCGGTCAAGGAAGAACCCTCGATGCATTTCGCTCTTCTCGCCAAGATGGCGGCCCGCAATGGCCTTGCGGGCCTGTCGATGGGCATGAGCGGCGATTTCGAAAAGGCGATCAGCTTTGGCGCGACCCATGTGCGGGTCGGCTCGGCGATCTTCGGTGCGCGCGATTACGCCTAGAGCAAATGTCCCGATTTCTTCGCCTTTGTGGCGAGGTAATGGGCGTTGTGCCGCGTCTGGCCGACCTTGAGCGGCACGCGCTCGGTCACTGTGATCCCGCAATCCTCCATCCTCGCGACCTTGGAGGGATTGTTGGTCATCAGGCGCACCTGCGAAAACCCCATGCGGCGCAGGATCTCGGCACCGATGCGGAAATCGCGTTCGTCATCTTCAAAGCCAAGACGGTGATTGGCCTCGACCGTGTCGAACCCCTGATCCTGCAAGCTGTAGGCACGCATCTTGTTGGCAAGGCCGATGCCGCGCCCTTCCTGATTGAGATAAAGGAGAACTCCTGCCCCCTCGGCCCCCATCTGCGCCAGAGCGCCGCGCAATTGCGGGCCGCAATCGCATTTGAGGCTGCCTAGCAGATCGCCGGTGAAACAGGCGGAATGGAGCCGCGCCAGAACCGGCACATCGCGGCGCGGCTGGCCGATCTCGACGGCATAGTGCTCTTCCGCGCCGTCCTCGGGGCGGAAGATATGGAGCCGACCGGCCTCGGACACATCTAGCGGCAGACGGGCCGAGATCACCGGATGAAGCGGCGTCAGCCCCTCGTCGAGCGCGGCCTGCGCGGGCAGGTGGGTCAGGTTGTTCTCGGTCGCAAAGGCTTCGGGGTTGCTCAACGGTGCTGCCAGCACCGCAGGCAAAAGCCGCGCGGCCTTGGCCAGCGCAATGCCGGCGCGGTGCAGATCGGCGCTGCCTTCGCGCTCTGACCGCAGGGGGCCTTTCATCGGCGAACGCAGGTCATCGGCAGGATCGGCAATGCCGCGCACCCATGAAAGTGTCGCGTCGGGCGGCAGGCTGATCCTTGCCAGATCGCCATCGTAGGCTCGGGCCTTGAGTGTTTCGGCGCGGTGGCCGGTGATCGCAATTACAGCCAAAGGAGAAAGGGCGCGCAGCTCGGCAAGCCGCGCGGCATCGATCGTTTCGGCGGCCAGAACGAGGCTCCCGTCACCGGACGGTGCAACCAGCACCACCGGAACGCCCATCCGGATATCGGACCGCGCCCGCGCGAGCTTTTCTGTGATGTCCGGTGCAAAGGCCATGAAATCCGCCAATCGTTTCTGCCCAGATAGCGGTTTCCGTGTCGGATTGAAACATTCGGTGCGGTTTTGACAACTCGGCGTGAGGCGCGTGTCGCAAATCTTGCCGGATGGGTGATATGCCCTCATCTCATTGTCTTCAGGCAAGGGAGGCCAAGATGGCACAACTGAGAAAGATTCTTCTGGTCGACGACGACGATATCCTGCGCGAGGCGCTGGGTGAGCAGTTGGTCATGACCGAGGACTTTGACGTTTTCGAAGCGGCCAGCGGGTCCGAGGCGATGGCGCGGGCCAAGGGCGAGCTCTTTGATCTGGTGATCCTCGATGTGGGCCTGCCGGATACGGACGGGCGCGAGCTCTGCAAGCTCATGCGCAAGCAGGGGGTCAAGTGCCCGGTGCTGATGCTGACCGGCCATGATACCGATGCCGATACGATCCTCGGCCTTGACGCCGGCGCCAATGACTATGTGACCAAGCCATTCAAATTTCCTGTGCTTCTGGCCCGTATTCGTGCGCAGCTGCGCACGCATGAGCAATCGGAAGACGCGGTGTTCCAGCTTGGGCCCTATACGTTCAGACCGGCGCAGAAGATGCTTGTGACCGAGAACGACAAGAAGGTGCGGTTGACCGAAAAGGAAACCAATATCCTCAAGTTTCTCTATCGCGCCTCCGAGCGTGTGGTGCCGCGCGATGTGCTGCTGCATGAGGTCTGGGGATATAATGCCGGTGTGACGACCCATACGCTCGAGACGCATATCTATCGTCTGCGGCAGAAGATCGAGCCGGATCCTTCGAACGCGGAGATCCTTGTGACTGAATCGGGTGGCTATCGCTTGGTCGCTTGATCTGGGTCAAGGATCGTCTGGTGATTCCCTTCAGACAGAGGGTGTGGCAACGAATTGTGCCTCAACTCCCTGTTTCTCGCCCCGGCACCTCCCTGCCGGGGCTTTTATTTTTGGACCGGCTCTGGCCCATCGCCGCACCGGATGCGATATGTTTCTGAAACAAGGGGGCTGTCATGAAGATCTGCACATGGAACATCAATTCGGTCCGGCTGCGCGAGCCACTGGTTCTGAAGCTTCTGGCGCAGGAAGCGCCGGATGTTCTGTGCCTTCAGGAATGCAAGAGCCCGGTTGAAAAAATTCCGACCGAAGGCTTTGCCGAGCTGGGCTACCGCCACATGATTGCCAACGGGCAGAAGGGCTATAACGGGGTGGCGATCCTGTCGAAGGCGCCGATCCGCGAGGTGGCTTCGGAAGATTTCGCGAGCCTCGGCCATGCGCGGCATATCGCGGGGCAGCTCGAGAGCGGTGTCACTATCCACAATTTCTATGTGCCCGCTGGCGGCGATGTGCCCGACCGCGAGGTGAACGACAAGTTTGGCCAAAAGCTCGACTATCTGACCGAGATGCGGGACCATTTCCGCAAGGACAAGCCGAAGAAGGCGATCCTTGTGGGCGATCTCAATATCGCGCCGCGCGAGGATGATGTTTGGAATCACAAGAACCTTCTCAAGATCGTCAGCCACACGCCGATCGAGGTCGAGCATCTGGCGCAGACGCAGGAGGCGGGGGCTTGGGTCGATATCACAAGGCAGGATATCCCCGAGGGGCTTCTCTATAGCTGGTGGTCCTATCGTGCGGCGGATTGGAACGCGGCCGACAAGGGGCGGCGGCTCGATCATGTTTGGGCGACGCCCGATATCTCGAACGCGGGGCACGGCAGCTACGTTTTGCGCAAAGCGCGGGGATGGGAGCAGCCGAGCGATCACGCGCCGGTTTTTGCCTCGTTCGATTTATAGGAGCGGGGGCTTTCAGCCCCCTCTGCGCGGCTTGGGCCGCGCATTCACCCCTGAGAGTATTTGAGGCCAAAAGAAGGGGTTAACCTTCGGCGGCGATGAGTTTGGCTACTTCTTGCCCGAGGCGGTGGTGGGCGGCGGCGTCGAAGTGGACGCCGTCGACAGGGCTGACGGCGATGTGTTGGCTAGCGTCGAGGAAGGCGAGGCCGCGCGAGGCGGCGAGATCGCGGTAGAGCGGGATCATGGCTTGGGACTTGGCGGCGCCGCGGTGGAACTCGGCGGCCCATGTGCCTGTTTCGACGACGGGTGGCGGGGCGATCACGAGGATGCGGAAGCCGCCGTGGCGGGTCTGCATTTCAGGGGAGAGGGCGAAGGCGAGGAGCGCGGCGAGGCCGCCGGTGATCTGTTCGGCGCTGGCGCCGTGGTGGATCTGGCAATCGTTGGTGCCGAGCATGATGGTCAACCAGTCGATGGGGCCGTGGCTTCTGAGCGCCATGGGCAGGCCGAGGATGCCGTTCATCGTTGGTCCGGTGACCGGATCGTTGAAAACGGTGGTCCGCCCAGGCAGGCCCTCTTCGATCAGGGTCCAGTCGGGCCCGAGCGCGCGCTGCATGACGCAGGGCCAGCGGTCCTCTGCGCCGAGGCGGAGATAGAGATCGGCACTCGGGGTGGGCGGTGTGCCGTGGGTGTTGCTATCGCCGTAGGTCAGGATCGTGGGCATTGGGCGGGCTCCGCGTTTTGGGCTGAAACTGGACGCTGTGTCGCGACAATGCAATGAAATTGCCTCTTGGAGTCGGGGTCGGGCGGCCACATATAGGGGCAAAGTTTTCGCAAAGGAGAGCGGGATGCTCGAGCTCGACGCCAACGCGGCACCAAAGGGCGATCTGATTATCGAAGGAAGCGATGCGACCTTCATGGACGATGTTATCGAGGCGTCAAAGACGGTTCCTGTCATCGTAGATTTCTGGGCAACATGGTGTGGCCCCTGTCGGACGCTTGGCCCCGCGCTCGAGGCGGCGGTGACCAAGGCCAAGGGTGCGGTCAAGATGGTCAAGATCGATGTCGACCGGAACCAGGCCTATGCGGGCCAGCTGCGCGTGCAGTCGATCCCGACCGTTTATGCCTTTTGGCAGGGGCAGCCGGTGGACGGCTTTCAGGGCGCGCTGCCGCCGAGTCAGGTCGATCAGTTCGTCGCCAAGATTGCTGGTATGGGCAATGGTGCGGCGAGTGAGGACGAGGATCTGAGCGCGGCAATCGAAGCCGCCGAGCAGATGCTTGAAGAAGGGGCGGCCGCCGATGCTGCCGAGACTTTCGCGGCAATCCTTCAGGAAGATCCGGCCAATGCGGCGGCCCATGGTGGGCTGGTGCGTGCCTATTTGGCGATGAAAGACATTGAGCAGGCCGAGGCGATCCTCAATGGTGCTCCGGCAGAGATTGCCACCAGTGCTGAGGTCGAGGCGGCTCGCGCGGCTCTGGCGCTTGCGCGCAAGGCCGAAAAGGCCGGGCCGGTGGATGCGCTGCGGGCCAAGCTCGAGGCCGATCCGGCCGATCATCAGGCCCGCTTTGATCTTGCCACCGCGCTTCATGCGTCGGGCAAGGTCGAAGAGGCAGTGAACGAGCTTCTCGATCTCTTCCGGCGTGATCGCGAATGGAACGATGGCGCGGCCAAGGCGCAGCTGTTCGAGATCTTCAATGCGCTGAAAGCCACCGATCCCGTGGCTCTGAACGGTCGGCGCAAGCTCTCGTCAATGATCTTTGCCTGAGGTCGGGCGGCGTGATAGGTCTCGGTCATGATCAAGGCTGCTGATCTGCCAGACACGATCCCGCTTTTTCCGTTGCCTGGGGCGCTCTTGCTGCCCCGGTCGCGTCTTCCGCTGCAAATCTTCGAGCCGCGCTATCTGGCAATGCTGGATGATGTCCTTAAGACAAACAACAGGCTGATCGGGATGATCCAGCCTTTCGAGGGGCGTGACGAACTTCACAAGATCGGCTGCGCCGGGCGGGTGACCAGCTTTGCCGAGACTGAAGACGGGCGCTATATGATTACCCTGAGCGGTGTCTCGCGATTCCGGCTCTTGAGCGAGACGGAGGGTTTCACGCCCTATCGCCGCGCCCATATAAGCTGGAAAGGGTTCGAGGCCGATCTCGGGGCAGCGGAGAGCGACGAGACGTGTAATCGCGATGCGCTGATTTCGCTTCTGTCGCGGTTTTTCGAGGCCCGAGATTTGTCGACCGACTGGGAGGCAATGCAATCCGCAGAGGACGAGCTGTTGATCAACTCGCTCTCGATCCTCTGCCCCTTCGAGCCCGAGGACAAACAGGCGCTTCTTGAGGCGCCAACGCTGGAAACGCGGCGGGAAACGCTGGTGGCCCTGATTGAATATGCCCTCGCGGGCGGCGGAGAGGAAAGACTGCAATGAGTGAGACCGAGTTTGATCCCAAGATGCTCGAGGCGCTGGTTTGCCCTGTCACCCAGACGACACTGAGCTATGACGCAGAGAAACAGGAGCTCCTCTCCAATGCCGCCAAGATGGCCTTTCCGGTGCGCAACGGGATCCCGATCATGCTGGTAGACGAGGCGCGGCGGCTCGATCTTTAGCGCATCAGGCGCGGCAGCTCGCCCGTCAGGCCGGCCGCCTCGCGGACGAAGCCGCGGCGCAGGGCGGGGATGGCGTTGACCACGCCCATGCCCACATCGCGAGCCGCGCGAAGCAGCGGATTGTCGTTGGAAAACAGCTTGTTGAACGTATCCGTCGCGATGGCGAGGGTTGCCGTATCGAAGCGGCGCCACTGCTGATAGCGCTTGAGAACCTGCTCGCTGCCGATATCCTCGCCGCGTTGGCGGGCTTCCGAGAGGGTTTCGGCCAATGCGGCCACATCGCGC
Organism: Marivivens sp.; assembly: GCA_023254495.1. GTDB lineage: Bacteria > Pseudomonadota > Alphaproteobacteria > Rhodobacterales > Rhodobacteraceae > RFZI01. The sequence continues at coordinate 8,132 of JALRLK010000050.1, forward strand.
AGGCCAGCGTTGAGGCCTTGGCCGGCAATCGGGTGCATCCCGTGGGCCGCGTCACCGACGAGGGCAAGGCGGGGGGCGATGAAGCTGTTGGCGAGGGTGAGGTTCAGCGGATAGGTGAACCGGGCGCCTTCAAGGCTGATCTCGCCGAGGAACGAGCCAAAAGCGGGGCGCAGCGCCTGAAGGAAGGTCTGGTCATCCATCTTGGCACAGTCTGCGGCGCGGGCGTCGGTCTCGCTCCAGACGATCGAGCTGCGGTTGCTCGGCAAGGGTAGGATCGCTAGGGGGCCATGCGGCATGAAGAATTGATGCGCGATGCCGTGGTGCGGCTTTTCATGGGCAACGGCGCAGACGATGGCGGTTTGGCCATAGCCCCAGCCGGTCCGGCCGATCCCTGCGCGCTCGGCGGTGCCGGATTTGCGCCCGTCGCAGCCGATCAGAAGGAGCGCGGCAAGCTCTTTTCCCGAAGCAAGGGTGACCCGCACGGCGCCATCATCGACCGACTGCGCCACCACCGTTTCCGAGGGGTATTGGGTGATCCGCTCTTCCGCTGTCATCGCCTCAAGGAAAGCGCGGCGCAGGAAACGGTCTTCGACCATATAGCCCATCGGGCCTTCTTCGATTTCGGCATGGTCGAAATGCGCAGCGCCTCATGCTGGTAGCGCTTCGCCAGTGCAACGATCGGCTTGGGCAGGGTCGCCGAAAACAGCAGGGTACGGCGGTTGGCGGGCGTCGCGTCAAGCAGCTCTTCAAGGTCTTCGCGGAAGCCCATGTCG
>JALRLK010000074.1 GCA_023254495.1 Marivivens sp.
CGGCCATGGTCAGCCCGATTCCTACCGAACGCGGTCATTGCTACCTGCTGGATCTGGGCGCCAACGTCGATTGCAGTGCCGAGCACCTCTATCAGTTCGCCATTATGGGCGCCGTGGCTGCCGAGACGCTGGGCGTCCCTCGGCCGCGAATCGCTTTGCTCAATGTCGGCACCGAGGACATCAAGGGCAATCAGCAGGTCAAGCTCGCGGCTGCGTTGCTGCAGCAGGCGGCTGGCCTCAACTATCGTGGTTTCATCGAGGGCGATGGGCTGTATCGCGGCGAAGCCCCCTACAAAAACCTCGCTCTCGCCACCGCCGACGAGGCCACCGCGATCGCCGCCATGGCCGCCCACCCCATCCTGATAGAGCGCCCAGTCGTCTTCCACGGCACCAAGGCCGCCCTCAGCCGCCCGCCGGAAAACGTCCTGACAATCCTCTAGGCTTCTTTTGGCCCCGAAATAGTCCGGGGTGAATGCCCGCAGGGCAGAGGGGCAGAGCCCCTAGCCTTCCGCCGACCGCTCCAGCGCCGGATAACGCAGGCCAAGCGTCAGCCCCCGCACCGCGAAACTCACAAGCAGAGCCGCCCAGAGCCCCCGATTACCGAAGGCTCCCATCAAGGGCAGAGCCACCGCGAAATAGACCGCTGCCGAAACCAGCATCATATTCCGCATATCTCGCGTCCGCGTCGCGCCGATGAAGATCCCGTCGAGCATCCACGGCACGATCCCTATGAGGGGTGCTGCGACCATGAACGGCAGGAACTTGCGCGCCGCCTCTCGCACATCGGGTGCCGTGGTCATCACATCGATGATCTGCGGCCCAAAACCCCAGAAGGCCAGCGCCAGACAGACACATACCGCTCCGCCCCAGCCGCTCGTCAGGATGGCTCCGCCCCGCAGGCCCCTCCGGTCCCGCGCCCCGATTGCCTGCCCGACGAGCGTCTCGGCAGCAAAAGCAAACCCGTCAAGGGCATAGGCAGTGACGTGCAGAAATTGCAGCAGGATCTGGTTGGCCGCGAGCTGCAGATCGCCGAATTTGGCGCCCCAGAACAGAAAGCTCACAAAAATCGCTTCCAACATGACCGACCGGATCAGGATATCGCCATTGACCGAGGCCATCCGGCGCAGGCGCGCCAGATCAAAGACCCGCGCCCTGTCCTTCCAGTGCGGCCCCGCAAAAATGCCTCGGCACAGCCAGAGCCCGAGACCCAGCCCCGACCATTCCGCGATCACGGTCGCAACGGCCACGCCCTCGACACCCCAGCCAAAGCCGAGCACGAAGAGAAGGTCGAGAGCGACGTTCAGCCCGTTCATCACCACCTGAATGGCCAAAACCCCCCGCGTCCGCTCCTGCGCGATCAGCCAGCCGGTGATGCCATAGAGCGAGATCGCCGCCGGCGCCGACCAGACGCGGATTGCCATATAGCTACGGGCAAGGCTCTCGACCTCGGCGCTTGCGGGCGAAACCTTGAAGCCCAGCGCGAAAAACGGTCCCTGCAAAAGAATGATCGCAACCCCGGACGCCGCCCCCACAAGCAAGGCCCGCGACAGGAGCGCCGCCTCCTCGGCCACGTCCTTCGCACCCTTAGCCTGGCTGGTCAGGCCGGTCGTCCCCATCCGCAGAAATCCGAAAACCCAATAGAGCGCCGTGAGGATGATCGCCCCGATCCCCACCGCGCCAATCGGCGCTGCCTCGCCAAGCTGCCCGACCACGCCGGTATCAACGACCCCAAGGATCGGCACCGTGGCGTTCGACAGAACGATCGGAATGGCAATCGCCAGCACCCGCCGGTGCGTCAGCGCCTCACTCATGGCGTTGCGGCATCAGGAAATGGCCTGTGGCCTGTGCGAAAAGACGCGAGCGGTTGTCCTGCCAGGCTTCGACATGAACCGAGGCATAGCGCCGCCCCGACCGGTTGACCCGCGCCCGCGCATAAGCATCCCGCGGCAGGCCCGAGCGGAGATAGTCAACCGTGAAATCAATGGTTTTGGGCAAGAGGATCTTCGCCTCGGTCGCAGGTCCGCCCCCTTCGCGCGCCACGGTCTCCATATCTTCCCACATCTGCGCCCAGCTCAACTCCACCACGCAGGCGATCTCGAGGAAGGCGGCAATCGCCCCGCCATGGAGGGCGGGCAGCACAGGGTTGCCGATCAGCGCTTCCTCATAGGGCAGGAAAGCAGTCAGCTCGTCGCCCCTGCGGTCGAACTTCACGCCGAGAAACTGGATATAGGGCACACTGCCAACCAGCTTTTGCAGGGCCGCATCGCGGCGCTGTTTGACGACCTGAACGGGTTCGGGGCGGCGGCTCATGGGCGGACCTCCCCTTTCAAGAGCTCGACCGTAAAGGCCCCATGGGCGGTCGCCACCGGTCGCGCTGTATCGTCGTCCATCGCCACGGCCCGCACGAAGGCAACCGAGCGGGTGACGTGATAGCATTCCGCCCGCGCGACGATCCGCTGACCGGGGGTCGCGGGGCGCATATAGTCGATCCTGAGATCGAGCGTCGCCGTGCCGATAATCGCCGCCGGATGCGCCATCACCGCCGCGCCACCGCAGGTATCCATCAGGGCCGACACCGCCCCACCATGAATCACGCCGGTCTCGGGATCGCCGACAAAGCGTCTGTCATATCCCATCGAGATCGTTGCCGTGCCCTCGCCCACCTCGTCCATCCGCATCCCAAGCGCTCGGGCGTGAGGCAGGGCTTCGGTGAATTGTCTGGCGAGCCGCTGGCGGCGGTCCTGCATTTCCTCTGGGGTCATGGCGTGTCCTCTTATTGCGAGCAACTTGGCACTTGCGCGAGCGGGTGCAAGCGCTATATCTGTAATTGAGAATTATTCGCAATTGCAGTTTCAGGTCCATGAGCACGCCTTCGACGACCCTGCCTTTAGAAGTCGCGACCCCCTTCGGACCGCTCCGGAGCCGGCGGGTCCTCGTCGCGCTGGCTTTGGTTGTCCTCGCGGTCTTTCCCGGCCAGATCGGCGAGATCACCCGCACGATGATGACCGATGCCTACATTCAGGTTTCGGCCTTCGTCGCCGCGACGCTTCTCATTTTCTACGGCGCTGAGCGGCTTTTCCATTTTGACATGGGGCAGGCGCTCAAAGGCTCGAAACGCTGGCAGGTGCCGATTGCGTCGGTTCTTGGCGCAACGCCCGGATGCGGCGGGGCAATCGTTGTCGTAGCCGCCTATTCCTCGGGCAATGTGGGTTTTGGCGCGGTTGTGGCGGCGCTGACCTCAACCATGGGCGATGCCGCCTTCCTGCTGATTGCGACCCGCCCCGATGCCGCAGCGGTTGTTCTGCCCCTTTCGTTCGCGGTTGGCATCCTTTCTGGCTGGATCGTCGACGCCCTGCCTGCAATCCGAGTTGAACCCTCGACGAAGGGCTGCGCCTATGTTCCGCTGATCGGTCGCCTCCGCCCGCGTGACTTTCTGTTCTTCGCAGTCTTTCTGCCCGGTATCGTTCTTGGAGCGGCGCAGCTCCTTCGGCTTCCCCTCTTCGAGGCGGCGGGCTCCCTGCCGATGATTGTGGGGCTTTTGGGAACGGCGACCGGCAGTTACCTCGTGGCGATTTCACTCACCGCGGTCATCGTGATGGCGATCGTCACCCCTCTCACGCTGAAGAGCACCAAAGGAATGCTCGAGATGCAGCGTCTCGCACCGGAAATGCGGCGCTTGCAGACGGAGTACCGCTCTGACCGGCAGAAGCTCAACGAAGAGATGATGAAGCTCTACCAGGAGCACAAGGTCAACCCAATGGCCTCCTGTCT
>JALRLK010000065.1 GCA_023254495.1 Marivivens sp.
AGGCGCTGGTGGGCGCGGGGCACGAGATTGTCTGCGCCTATACCCAGCCGCCCCGCCCTGCGGGCCGCGGCAAAAAGGAACAGCCCTCGCCAGTACAGGCCCGCGCTGAGGCGCTGGGCATTCCGGTGCGGCATCCGATCTCGCTCAAGACCGCCGAGGCGCAGGCCGAGTTTGCGGCGCTTGGGGCGGATGTGGCGGTGGTCGTGGCCTATGGGTTGATCCTGCCGCAGGCGATCCTCGATGCGCCGAGGCATGGTTGCCTCAACATCCACGCCTCTCGCCTGCCGCGCTGGCGCGGGGCCGCGCCGATCCATCGGGCGATCATGGCGGGGGATGCCGAAACGGGCGTGTGTATCATGCAGATGGAGGCAGGGCTCGATACCGGGCCGGTTTTGTTGCGGAAGGTCACGGCGATTGGTGCGGAAGAGACGACCGGTGAATTGCACGACCGGCTGGCGGCGATCGGGGCCGAGGCGATCGTTGAGGCACTGGCGAGGTTGCGTGAGTTGACCCCCGAGGTTCAGCCCGAGGAAGGCGTGACCTATGCCGCCAAGATCGACAAGGCCGAGGCCCGCATCGACTGGGCCCGCCCTGCCGCCGAGGTAGCCCGCCTGATCTGTGGCCTGTCGCCCTTTCCCGGCGCATGGTGCGATGTGGTGGGCGAGCGGGTGAAATTCCACGGCGCCCGCGTGGTGGCGGGCAAGGGGGCGCCGGGCGAGGTGATTTCAGGCTTCACCGTGGCTTGCGGCGAGGGTGCGGTCGAGATCACCCGTGTCCAGCGCGAGGGCAAGAAGGCGATGGCGGCGGACGAGGTTCTTCGTGGCATGGACCTGCCCGAACGGCTCGGATAGGCCGCCTCCGGCGGGAGTATTTTCAGCCAAAAGAAGCTTGAGGGATTTGCCGATAGGCGATGGCTGCGCGGACTTTGTCCATCGCGCGCAGGAACCTTGGGTCGAAGCCGCCTGTCTCGCCGTCAGACAAAGGATGCCAGAAGAAGCGGTAGGTATCGCCGTCATCGTCGACGGCGGCGTGATCCCATGTTTCGGGCTGGTCGGCGGCCGAGACGATGAACAGATGCCAGCGTTCGCCAGGTTGAATGTCATCATGAGAGCCGAGCGAAAGGATGATGGTGGCAGCGGAGATACCAGCCTCTTCTTCCAGTTCCCGGAGGGCGGCGACGGCGGGGTTTTCGCCCGTCGCGATGGTGCCTTTGACGATCTGGAGGCCCGCGCGGGGATGGACGAAGGTCAGAATTTGGGGCGAGGCTGGCGACCCGCGCAGGACGATCGGGCAGGCTTTGGCGACGAGCGCGGTCATTTTGCTGTAGGCTTGAAGGGGGCCATGCCTTCGCGGGCCAGTTCGTCGGCGCGTTCGTTTTCGGGGTGGCCGGCGTGGCCCTTGATCCATTCCCACTTGACCTTGTGGCGGGCTTGGGCGGCGTCGAGGCGTTGCCATAGTTCGGCGTTTTTCAGGCCGCCCTTCTTGGTCCAGCCGTTGCGTTTCCAGCCGTGGATCCACTTGGTGATCCCGTCTTTCACATAGGCGCTGTCGGTGACGACGGTGAGGGTCGAGGGGCGTTCGAGCACTTCAAGGGCGCTGATCGCGGCCATGAGCTCCATGCGGTTGTTGGTGGTCTCGGGCTCGCCACCGTTGAGAGTGCGCTCCTTGAGGATCGTCTCGCCGTCTTTGGCGAGAAGGAGCACGCCCCAGCCGCCGGGGCCGGGATTGCCCGAGCAGGCGCCGTCGGTATAGGCGAAGAGATCAGGCATCGGCGGGCTTTCGGGCGAGGCAGAGGACGAAGGGATCGTCGGTTCCGGCGAGGCCCTTTTCCGAGCCTTCGCGGGTGGAGACGACCGTTAGGCCCGCGTCGGTGAAAAGGCGGTGGAGCTCTTCGACGGTGACATAGGTGTAGAGCCGGTCGATGGCGTCGCGGGCTTCGCCTGTGCCGGTCTTAACGCCGACATGGAAGTGGCCGCCGGAGCGCAGGGCGTGGGCGAGGGCGGCAAAGAGGTGGGGCAGGTCGGCGCGGGGGGCGTGTAGGAGGCTGAAATTGGCCCAGACGCCATCGTAGAGCGCTTCGCCGTCGATGTCGTCAAAGGTGGCCAGTCGGGCTGCGAGGCCGAACCGTTCCTTGGCGAGCGCGACCATCGCGGGCGAGGCGTCGACCGGATCGGGATTGAGGCCTGCGTTGCGCATATGCGCTGAGGCGCCGCCGGGGCCGCAGCCGAGATCGAGAACGCTGGCACCTTTGGGAAGGGTGGAGATGAAGTCCCGCAACGACTGGTCGGGGCCGCCGGAATCGACCATGCGGGCATAGTCGGCGGCCTTGGCGTCATAGACCGCGATGGTGCGGGCGTCGGGCATCAGGCGGGTTCCCTGAGGACGCGGGGGACTTTGAACTCGACATGCTCCTGCGCGGTTTCGACCTTTTTCACGGTCACGTCGAAATGGTCGGAAAAGGCCGAAATGACCTCGTCGATCAAGACCTCTGGTGCCGAGGCGCCGGCGGTGATGCCGACCGAGCGGATACCGCTCAGGGCGCGCCAATCGATCTCGCTGGCGCGTTGGACAAGCTGCGCATGCGGGCAGCCGTTCTTGGCAGCCACCTCGACCAAACGGCGCGAATTGGAGGAATTGGGCGCACCGACCACGAGGAGCGCATCGCAATCGGGGGCGATGGCCTTGACCGCCTCTTGCCGGTTGGTGGTGGCGTAGCAGATGTCTTCCTTGTGCGGCCCGACGATGGCGGGAAAGCGGGCCTTGAGGGCGGCGACGATATCGAAGGTATCATCGACCGAGAGGGTGGTCTGGGTGACATAGGCGAGGCGCTCGGGGTCGCGGACCTCCACCCTCCCCACATCTTCGACCGTTTCGACCAAGAGAACTTCGCCCTCGGGCAGTTGGCCCATGGTGCCGATGGTCTCGGGGTGGCCGGCGTGGCCGATCATGATCATCTGCAGGCCGTTTTCGGCGTGGCGGGCGGCCTCGATATGTACCTTGCTCACCAGCGGGCAGGTGGCATCGACATAGATCATCTGCCGCGCTGCGGCCTCGGCGGGGACGGATTTCGGCACGCCGTGGGCGGAGAAGATCACCGGCCGGTCGAGCGGGCATTCTTCAAGCTCTTCGACGAAAACCGCGCCTTTGGCCCGTAGCCCATCAACGACAAACTTGTTATGCACGATCTCGTGCCGGACATAGACCGGCGCGCCCCATTTCTCGAGCGCTATCTCGACGATCTTGATGGCGCGGTCGACGCCCGCGCAAAAGCCGCGCGGCGCGGCGAGATAAAGGGTGAGGGGGGGCTTGGTCATGCAGGGCTCCGGGTTTCGGCCAGAGGTAAGGCCAAGGCGGGGCAGGGTCCAGCCCTAGGATGCGCGGGGCCAGATATAGGGGAACCAGTCCTCGCGGAGCCTGTCGCCCGGTTGCATATCGTGGCCGGGGAAGGGCGGCGAGGTGCGGCCGGGGCGCTCGACATAGCGGGCATCGTCACCGACAAGGCGCAGGGAAAAGGCGCGGCGGCGCTGGGTTGTCTCGTTGCCGCGGGCGCCGTGTAGAACCTTGTAGTCGAAGGCCACCGCATCGCCCGGCTCCATCGGCCATTCGAGAATGGTCATACCTTCGGCGTCGGGATCGGGGACGGGCATATAGGCCGAGGGGTCGGCATAGAAATCCGTGTCGGCCAGCCAGCGCTTGGGCAGAACCGGTTTTCCCCAAAGATGCGATCCGGCCACGCAGCGCAGGGTCGCATTTGTCACCGGATCGAGGGGCGACCAGAAGCTGACCGTTTGCCTGCCCTCGACGAAATAATAGGGGCTGTCCTGATGCCACGGCGTGGGCTTCGAGGTTCCGGGTTCCTTGATCAGAACATGGTCGTGAAAGACCTGAACCCGCTCGGATCGCATCAGGTCCGCAGCGACCTCCGCCGCAGGCGAGTTTTCGATGGTCTCGACAAATTCGGGGATGCGTTGCCAGTTGCAGTAGTCGTCGAAGAAACGGCCGCCCTCGCCGGGTTTGAGGTTTTCGGCGGCATAGGGCCCCGGCTCGCGCAGATTGCGTTCGACGCCTTCGCGCAAGAGTTCGACATAGTCGCGGAAGAGGCCTTTGATCAGGACAACGCCATCGCTATGATAGGCATCAATGTCGGCTTGGGAAACTAGGGGAGAGGGCATAGCGGCTCCGGCGAAATGGGTTTCCCCATTCCAAGCACGAACACGCCCCCGGAAACAAGAACCGGGGCCAATGGCCCCGGCTCGGAATTTGGGATCAGACCTCTTCTGCGGCCTGCTCGCGCTCGGGGCGCGGCTCGCGCGGCGGGCGGCCGATCACGTCGCGCAGCTCGTCAAGCTCGATGAAATTGTCGGCTTGACGGCGCAGCTCGTCCGAAATCATCGGCGGCTGGCTGCGGATCGTAGAGACGACAGATACGCGAACGCCCTTGCGCTGAAGCGCCTCGAGGAGCGGCTTGAAATCGCCGTCGCCCGAGAAGAGCACAACGTGATCGACGTGCGGAGCAAGCTCCATGGCATCGACGGTCAGTTCGATGTCCATGTTCCCCTTGACCTTCCGGCGGCCCATTGTGTCGGTGTATTCTTTCGCCGGCTTTGTCACCATGTGGAAGCCGTTGTAGTGCAGCCAGTCAACCAGCGGGCGGATGGGGCTGTATTCGTCGTTTTCCAGAAGAGCGGTGTAGTAGAACGCCCTCAGGAGCTTGCCGCGGCGCATGAATTCGGCGCGGAGAAGTTTGTAGTCGATGTCGAAACCCAGCGCCTTCGCGGCGGCATAAAGGTTCGAGCCGTCGATGAAGAGCGCCAACCGCTCATCCCTATAAAACATTGTGAGTGGTCCTTCCGAGTGGTCAATTGCTCGGCTTGTTCACTTGCGCGCGGTGTGAAAGATGAAACCAACGCTTCCGGTCCGTGAGTGGTGCAATGGCGCAAGAAGAAAAAGCTGAGACGAATTTAGGCGATATGATTTTGATTGCTATTGGCGGAAACGTTTTGTCTTTGAGTGGAAGACCAGAAGAGACTATTACAAATTCAATTGTCGAGATATACCAAAGGATAGGTAGTCCGATTGGCATAAGCCGTTTGTATCGGACACCTGCCTTTCCAGCCGGCTCCGGCCCCGATTTTGTCAATGCGGCGATGGCGTTGCGGTCGGACATGAAACCGGCCGAAATTCTGGCGATTTTGCACGAAATTGAAGCCGCCCACGGACGGGAGCGAAAGACGCGCTGGGGCGCGCGGACGCTGGATCTTGATCTGATCGCGGTGGGGAATCGGGTGATGCCGGACGGGCAGGTTTTTGAACATTGGCTTTCGCTTGATCCCGAGCGTCAGCAGATTGAGGCGCCGGGTCAGTTGATCCTGCCGCATCCGCGGATTCAGGATCGCGCATTCGTGCTTGTCCCGCTTGCCGAAGTGGCGCCTGATTGGCGGCATCCGTATCTGGGCCGGACGGTGGCCGAAATGCTGGCGGATCTGCCCCAGACGGCGCGCGCCGAGGTGGTGCCGATCGCCTGATCGCCGCCTTAGGGTTTTCGGCTTGTGTTTCTTGGCTTCTGCCACTAAATGGGGGACTTCCTAGGATCCGCCCGAAGTATTGGAGTGCGCTAATGGCCCGCGTGACCGTCGAAGATTGCGTTGACAAGGTACCGAACCGGTTCGAGCTCGTGATGCTCGCCTCTCACCGTGCCCGCGAGATTGCCTCTGGCGCTCCGCTGACCATCGCCCGCGACAACGACAAGAACCCCGTCGTCGCCCTGCGCGAAATCGCTGACGAGACCCAGCTTGCCGATGACCTGCGCGAGCGGATGATCGAAGCCCACCAGACCCAGATCGAGGTCGACGAGCCGGAAGACGATTCGATGGCCCTTCTCATGGGTGCCGAGGCCGACAAGCCGGTTGAAGACGATATGTCTGAAGAGAAACTTCTGCGGGCGCTGATGGAAGCTCAGGGGCAGCGCTAAGCGCCCCGTTCCGGCCCCGCCGCTGAAGGCAAAGACCAGATGACGACCGCCGACGAACTGATCTCGCTGGTCCGCGCCTACAACCCCCGCTCGAACGAAAAGCTCCTGCGCGAGGCCTTTGCTTTTGGCGAGGCCATGCACGAGGGCCAGTTTCGTCATTCAGGCGAACCCTATTTCACGCATCCGGTTGCCGTGGCGATGATCCTCGCCGAGCAGCAGATGGATGACGCGACCCTCGCGACCGCGCTTCTTCACGACACGATCGAAGACACCAAGGCCTCCTATTCCGAGGTGGCCAAACGATTCGGTGAAGAGATCGCCGAGCTCGTCGATGGGGTCACCAAGCTGACCAATCTTCAGCTCACCTCGGCCCATTCCAAAAAGGCCGAGAATTTCCGCAAACTCTTCATGGCGATGTCGCGCGACCTGCGCGTGATGCTCGTCAAGCTGTCCGACCGTCTGCACAATATGCGCACGATCAAGTCGATGCGCGTCGAGAAGCAGGCCCAGAAGGCCCGCGAAACGATGGAGATCTTTGCCCCGCTGGCAGGCCGCATGGGTATGCAGTGGATGCGCGAAGAGCTTGAGGACCTCGCCTTTCGCGTTCTCAACCCAGAAGCACGCAATTCGATCATTCGCCGCTTCATCACCCTGCAGAAAGAATCGGGCGATGTGATCGAGAAGATCACTTCCGACATGCGGATTGAGCTTGAGAAGGCCGGGATCATCGCCGAGGTTTCGGGCCGCGCCAAGCGCCCCTATTCGATCTGGCGCAAGATGCAGGAAAAGGATCAGGGCTTCTCGCGCCTGTCCGATATCTATGGATTCCGCATCGTGACAGCGACCGAGGGTGATTGCTATCGCGTCCTTGGCGCCGTGCACCAACGCTGGCGTGCTGTGCCGGGGCGGTTCAAGGATTATATCAGCCAGCCCAAGACCAACGGCTATCGTTCGATCCACACCACCGTGTCGGGCCGCGATGGCAAGCGGGTCGAGGTTCAGATCCGCACCCGCGAAATGCACGACGTTGCCGAAACCGGCGTTGCGGCCCACTGGTCTTACAAGAACGGTGAAAGGGTCGAAAACCGCTTTGCCGTCGATCCGGTCCGCTGGATCGCCTCGCTGACCGAACGTCTTGATGACGAGCACGACCATGACGAGTTTCTCGAGGCTGTGAAGCTCGAGATGTATCAGGATCAGGTGTTCTGCTTCTCGCCCAAGGGCGATGTGATCAAGCTGCCCCGCGGTGCGACGCCGATCGACTTTGCCTATGCAATCCACACCCGCATCGGTTCGGCCTGTGTCGGGGCGAAGGTCGATGGCATCCGCGTGCCCTTGTGGACCCGCCTCAAGAACGGCCAGTCGGTCGATATCATCACCGCCGAAGGCCAGACCCCGCAGGCGACGTGGATCGACATTGTGGTCACCGGCCGCGCGAAATCCGCGATCCGACGTTCGCTGCGCGAAGAAGACCGCGAGCGGTTTATAAAGCTCGGCGCCGAGCTTGCCCGCGTGGCCTTTGAGAATGTCGGCAAGAAAGCCACGCAGAAAGCCCTTCGGACCGCCGCCAAGGCGCTTGTGCTTGAGGATGAGGACGAGCTGCTCGCCCGCCTTGGCTCTGCCGAGCTGACCGCGCGCGAGGTTGTGCGGGCAATCTATCCCGATCTGGCCGAGCGCGAGGGCGACGAGGTCGATCAATCCCGCGCCGTGATCGGCCTTTCGCCCGATCAGTCCTTCCATCGCGCCCCCTGTTGCCAACCGGTTCCCGGCGAGCGGATCGTCGGCATAACCTTCCGCGGGCAGGGCGTTGTCGTACACGCGATCGACTGTCAGGCGCTTGCGGTCTACGAGGCCCAACCCGAGCGCTGGGTCGACCTGCACTGGCAGGAGGGCAAGCACCCTGCGACCAATACCGTCACGCTGGAAATCTCGATCAGCAACGATGCCGGCGTGCTGGGGCGAATTTGCACATTGATCGGCGAACAGAGCGCCAATATCTCGGACCTGAACTTCATCGATCGCAAGCCGGATTTCTATAAGCTTCAGATTGATGTCGATCTGCGCGATGTCGAGCACCTTCACAGGGTGATGACCGCGCTCGAGGCGGAAAGCAACGTGGCCTCGATCTCGCGCCTGCGGGATCCGGCGCGGGCACAGACGACCCCGGCCAAAGGCTGAGGCGAAGGTAGGTTAGGTTGGTCTTTAAAAGGCGAGACAGGCGGCCTGTGAAACAGGTGCTGACCGAGATCGTCTATCCGCGTGGCGGCTGGCGGCGGGCCATAGGCTACGTCAAGCTGCGCCTTAGCCGCCTGCCCGATACACCCGAAAAGATCGCCCGCGGCATCTTTGCCGGTGTCGTGACGGCCTTCACCCCCTTCTATGGCCTCCATTTCGTCGCCGCATTCATCCTTGCCAAGCTGGTGCGCGGCAACGTTATCGCTGCCCTATTGTCGAGCTTCGTCGGCAACCCGCTGACCTATGTGCCGATTGCCGTCCTCTCGACCAAGATCGGGCATCTCCTTCTCGGCAATCCGGTGCGCGACGGCGTTGATCCCTCGATGGGTCACAAATTCTCGGGTGCAGGGCATGACCTGTGGCACAATTTCACTGCGCTCTTCACCTCCGAGAAGATGGATTGGCTCGGCCTTCATCTCTTCTACGACGATCTCTTCCTGCCGTTTCTGATCGGCGGTCTGATCCCCGGTGTCGTCCTTGGGCTTGTCTCCTATTATCTCTCCGTCCCGGTGATCCGCGCCTACCAGAACCACCGTCGCAAACTTCTTCGGCAGAAACTTAGCCAGCTTGGCCGCGTGGCGGCGAATCCGGCTGACGGCGCGGGGCATTCCGGCTAGGATCGAGCGACTGATTTGAAAGGAAGCCTCATGTCCGGCAGACTTCGTTTGGGCGTCAACATCGACCACGTCGCCACCGTCCGAAATGCGCGCGGCAGCGCCTATCCCGATCCGATCCGCGCCGCGAAGATCGCCGAAGAGGCGGGCGCCGATAGCATCACCGCGCACCTGCGCGAGGATCGCCGGCATATTTCGGATGCCGATATCGAATGGCTGATGGCGGTTCTCACCAAGCCCCTCAATTTCGAGATGGCCGCGACCGACGAGATGCAGAAGATCGCCCTGCGCCACCGGCCCCATGCCGTTTGCATCGTTCCCGAAAAGCGCGAGGAGCGGACAACTGAAGGCGGCCTCGAGGTTGCCCGCGAGGAAAACCGGCTTGCCCATTTCATCGCGCCCCTGCGCGAGGCGGGCTGCCGCGTGTCGATCTTCATCGCCGCCGACGCCCGCCAGATCGAAGCCGCGCACCGGATCGGCGCGCAGGTGATCGAGCTACACACCGGCGCCTATTGCGATTTCCATGCCGAGGGGCATTTCGCCGAACGCGATGCCGAGCTTGAGCGCCTGCGCCAGATGGCGGCCTACGGCCATTCGCTCGGCCTCGAGGTCCATGCCGGCCACGGCCTGACCTATGAGACGGTTCAGCCAGTGGCCGCCTTTCCCGAGGTGATGGAGCTCAACATCGGCCATTTCATCATCGGCGAGGCGATTTTCCGCGGCCTCGATCCGGCGATCCGCGAAATGCGCCGCCTGATGGACGAGGCGCGCGGCTAGGCGCGGCGGGGAGTGGCATGATCCTCGGCATCGGCACCGACCTCTGCAATATCGAACGGATCGAGGGAACGCTCGAGCGTTTCGGCGACCGGTTCCTGCAGCGTGTCTTTACCGAGCGCGAGCAGCGTAAGGCCGAAAGCCGCCCCCGCGCCGTGGCCGCGACCTATGCCAAACGCTGGGCCGCGAAAGAGGCCTGCTCCAAGGCACTGGGCACAGGGCTTCGGATGGGCATCGCTTGGAAAGATATGGCTGTGAGCAACCTGCGCACCGGCCAGCCCGTGATGGACGTCACCGGCTGGGCCAAGGACCGGCTCGACGCCATGACCCCGCCGGGCCACGAGGCGATCATCCACGTCACCTTGACCGACGATCACCCATGGGCGCAGGCCTTTGTCGTGATCGAGGCGCGGCCCATTGCCGATCGGGCCAGCGGCGCTTGACTTGCCGAGCCGGGGCCATCACATACCCCTGACACCAAAAAGGAACGATCATGTCGGATGTGACGGAAGAAAGCGGCCTTTGGGCGGGCATCAAGGAAACGGTCAAGACGGTTGTCTATGCGCTTCTCATTGCGGGCGTGTTCCGCACGATCTTCTTTCAGCCGTTCTGGATCCCCTCGGGCTCGATGAAAGACACGCTCCTGATCGGCGACTTCCTCTTCGTCAACAAGATGGCCTATGGCTATTCCTATGCCTCCTGCCCGTCGATCCGTATCGCCTCTCTCGGGATCGACATCGACGCCGAAGATTTCTGCGGCTTCCTCAAGGGCGACAACGCCCGGATTCTCGGATCGGATCCCGAGCGCGGCGATGTGGTGGTTTTCCGTCATCCCGTGACCGGCCGCGATTTCATCAAGCGCCTGATCGGCTTGCCGGGCGACCGCGTTCAGATTAAGGACGGGCTTCTCTACATCAACGATGTGGCGGTCGAGATCGAACAGGTTGGGGTCTTTGAGGAAAGCTACGGGCGCCAAGGACCGCAGGGCCTCGTTCCGCGCTGCGCCAATGGTAATCCGGGTCAGGGTGGCCTCTGTCTGAAGGACCGCGCCATTGAGACCTTGCCGAACGGTGTCGAGCATTCGATCCTGAATATCGGCAACCAGAGCCTCGATACCACCGGCGTCTACACTGTCCCCGAAGGCCACTATTTCTTCATGGGCGACAACCGCGACAACTCGACCGATAGCCGTGTTGACCAGCGCCTTGGCGGCGTGGGCTTTGTCCCTGCCGAGGATCTTGTGGGTCGCGCCGACCGGATCATGTTCTCGTCCGCCGGCCGCTCGATGCTGGCCTTCTGGACGTGGCGCTCTGATCGCTTCTTCAAGGCGATCGAGTAACGCTGCCCGGGGCCGATGGCGCGTTCGCGCAATCCACTCTCTGTCTATCTTGAAGGCTTCGACTGGTCCGGCCGGACCAGTCGGGGCCGTTTCCTTTTTGCGCTCCTCGTTGTGGCCCTGCCCTTGGCCGTGCTCTGGCAGCTGGACCTGATGCGCGGCCAGATCATCTGGATGCACGTCTGGCTCGCCGCCATGTGGATTCCCTTTTGGGGCCATGTTCTGCGGCGGCTGAATGATCTTGGCTGGCCGGGGTGGCTCGCTTGGTTTCTGCTCTTTCCTTTCGTGAACGCCGCCCTGGCCGCTGTCCTGCTCTTGATCCGGCCACAAATGCGCCAGAGGCTCAGCCTGTCGCGCTGGCGCAGCCTTGCCTCTGTGCTTGTCGCTGCGTCCGTTCCTGTTGTCTTTATCGGGGCTTTTGTCGATCTTAACCGGATCGGCGGCCTCGGCATGAAGCCTGTTCTCCTGCCCGGCGATGTGGTTCTCGCCACGACCCCCGCGCGGCACCCGCCCCGGCGCGGCGATATCGTCTTTGTCGAAGGTGGCAGCGTCGGGCGGGTTATTGGCCTCGCAGGCGACCGGATCGCTGTCGAGGATGGCATCGTCATTCTGAATGGCGTACCGCTCGCGCAGGCCGACAAAGAGTTCTTCGACGAGATCATGGGGCCGCAGGGGGCGGACGGAGACCTTCCCCGATGCCTCAATGGCGCGGTCGGGCAGGGGGCGCTTTGCCGGAAGCGGCTCTTGGTCGAAGCCTTGCCTGAAGGCTCTGATCATGTCGTCCTGAATGCCGGCGACACAGCGCTGGATCGCTTCGCCGAGGTGATTGTCCCTGCGGGCCATCTCTTCCTCTTCGGCGACAACCGCGACAACGCAGCCGACAGCCGGATCGCCCGTGCTGCAGGCGGGCTCGGTTTGGTCGACGAGGCCACTGTCCTCTCCCGCGCCCGGCTGGTAGGACTGTCGGCAACCGGCCGCTCGCTCTGGCAGGTCTGGACATGGCGCAAAGACCGCATAGTGGAGGCGGTGAGATGAAGCTCTCGACTGAGATGAAAGAGTTTTCCGAACGTCTCGGGCATGAGTTTGCCAAGCCCGAGCTTCTGATCCGTGCGCTTACCCACCCCTCGATGACCTCGCCCCACCGCGACAACAACCAGCGGCTTGAATTTCTGGGCGACCGTGTCTTGGGCCTTTCCATCGCCGAAGCGCTGTTCAAGGCCGACAAGGGCGCAGCCGAAGGCGTGCTGGCCCCGCGCTTCAATGCGCTCGTCCGCAAGGAAACCTGCGCCGAGGTGGCTCGCGCCATTGATCTTGGCGCGGTCCTCAAGCTGGGCCGGTCCGAAATGAAATCCGGCGGCCGCCGGAAGGACGCACTTCTTGGGGATGCGATGGAGGCGGTGATCGCCGCGATCTATCTCGACGCGGGCTTCCCCGCCGCCCGCGATGCCGTTCTGCGGCTTTGGGGCGACAGGATCGACCGCGTGGAGACAGACGCCCGCGATCCCAAGACCGCGCTGCAGGAATGGGCGCAGGCCCGTGGCGAGCCGCCGCCGAGCTATGACCAGATCTCGCGCACCGGCCCCGACCACCAGCCGATTTTCACCATTGAAGCTCGCCTCGCCTCCGGTCTATCCGAACGCGCCAGCGCCGGATCGAAACGGCAGGCAGAGATGGCCGCCGCCGAGGCGCTTTTGAAGAAAGTGACGACATGACGAACCCCGAGACCACCCGCGCCGGATTTGTGGCGCTGATCGGCGAGCCGAATGCGGGCAAGTCGACGCTCCTTAATCGCATGGTGGGCGCAAAGGTGTCGATCGTGACCCACAAGGTCCAGACCACGCGGGCGCGAATTCGCGGGGTGGCGATGGACGGGGATCGGCAGATCATCTTCGTCGATACCCCCGGCCTCTTCCGCCCGCGCCGCCGGCTCGATCGGGCGATGGTCGCCGCCGCTTGGGGTGGGGCGGCGGATGCCGATATCGTCGTTCTTCTGATCGAGGCGCATCGCGGGATGACCGATGGCGTTCGTGCGATCCTTGACAACCTCAAGGACAAGGTGGGCAACCGCCCCGTGGCGCTGGCGATCAACAAGATCGACCGGGTGAAGGCCGAAGAGCTTCTGGCGCTGACCAAGAAGATGAACGAGGCCTTTCCCTTTGTTGAGACCTTCATGATCTCGGCCGAAAAGGGCTATGGCTGCGACGATCTGAAAGCGTGGCTGGGCGACCGGATGCCTGAAAGCCCGCTTCTTTTCCCCGAGGATCAGATCGCCGATCTGCCGCTGCGGATGATCGCCGCCGAGATCACCCGCGAAAAGCTGACCCTGCGGCTGCATCAGGAGCTGCCCTATCAGCTTACCGTCGAGACCGAACACTGGGACGAGCGCCCCGATGGTTCGGCGCGGATTGATCAGGTGGTCTATGTCTCGCGCGACGGGCACAAGGGCATCGTCCTTGGCCACAAGGGCGAGACGGCCAAAGCTGTGTCCAAGGCCGCCCGCGAAGAGCTTGAGGAATTCCTCGGCCGCAAGGTCCACCTCTTCCTGCAGGTCAAGGTCCGGCCCAACTGGCTTGAAGAGGCCGAGCGCTATTCCGAGATGGGCCTCGATTTCAAGGACGGCAATTCTTGAGGCTGACCGCGGGGATATGGGTCTCGGCCTATCTCGCACGGCTCAGACTGGCTGATATTCCGGCCTTTGTAGTCCGCCGGGGCGATGACACGGCGGGAGCGGTTCTCGTCAAACTCAACACGCTTGACGGCAGGGCCACCTGTTACCAGCGCAGCTTCGATCTGATGACAGGCGAGCGGTGCTGGGTCGAACTGATCTCGGGCGATGAGGCTAAGGTCGACGAGGCCATCGCCCGCCAGCGCAGCTTCGATCCTGATCTTTGGGTGCTTGAGGTGGAGAGCCGCGAGGGACGGCATCTTCTCGATGAGCCGGGCCTCGAATAACCCTTGCCTTGGCGGCCTCGCACCGCTCCCATGGCGCCATGATTGATTGGCGGGATCAGGGTGTTCTTCTGGCCGTGCGTAAGCACGGGGAGACATCTGTCATCATCGAGGTTTTCACCCCCACGCAAGGCCGCGCCGCTGGCATCGTGCGTGGCGGGGCGGGGCGCAGGCTTGGCCCGATCCTGCAACCCGGCGCACAGCTGGATGTCGAATGGAAGGCGCGGCTCGAGGCACACCTCGGCAGCTTCACAGTTGAACCGATCCGCAGCCGCGCCGCGCTGGTGATGGGCGAGCGGCAGGCGCTCGATGGTCTTTCGGCCGTCTGCTCGCTCCTCTCGGTCTGCCTGCCCGAGCGCGAACCACACGCGCCGCTCTATGAGCGCACTGTCGATCTTCTCGACCTCCTCGGCCACGCCGACCTCTGGCCCTTGGCCTATCTGCAATGGGAAATGGCGCTTCTGGAAGAGCTCGGCTATGGCCTCGATCTTTCCGCCTGCGCCGCGACAGGCGTGAATGAAGATCTCTCCTTCATCTCTCCCAAATCAGGCCGCGCATTGAGCCGCGAGGGCGCGGGCGCTTGGGCCGACCGTCTCTTGCCGCTGCCGCCCGTGATGAAGGGCGAAGGCGAAGCGCATGATCCCGAGATTGCTGTGGCGCTGGGCACCACGGGCTATTTCCTCGAACATCGCCTCCTTGCAGCGCTTGGCCGAAAGACCTTGCCAGCGGCGCGGCAAAGGTTGATAGCGCGGCTTGCGGCGCCTGACACTTGAGGCCCGAGCGCGACAGGAAATGTCGCATCGGACAGAGATTTGATCCGGAACTGGCGGCTTCATGCGGGAAAGAAAGTTTGACTTGAAATGATTGCCCCCCGAAGCCCCGTTTACATCACCCATGCCCCAACGCCGAAGGTTCATCACTTCGCACTTCTGGCGGCGCTCGAGGCTGGCGTGCGGGGGCTTCTACTTTCGGTCATGCCGCTTGCGATCTACAACGCCTTTGGTGATGCCGCGATCGTCAGTCGGATCTATTTCTTCGTCGGCCTCGCCGCTCTGATCTTTGGCGCGACCGTGCCGTTCGTTTCGCGCTTTGTCCCGCGGCGCTGGCTCTATACCTCGGCGGGGGCGCTTTATCTGATCGGCGTGGGCCTTGCCCTCACCAATGTCCCGATACTCGTGGCCGGAGCGATCATGGCCAATGCGCTTGCCGCCACCATCTCGTCGATCAGCCTCTCGGCCTATGTACTCGATTACATCCAGCGCACCGACCTTGGCAAAAACGAGACCGCCCGCCTCGTCTATTCGGCGCTGCCGTGGTCGGTCGGGCCGTTCCTCGGCGTCTGGATGATGGACCGCTGGTGGGGTCTGCCCTTCGTGGTGGCTTCGCTCTTTGCCGTTCTGATGATCCTCACCTTCTGGCGCCTGCGCCTCGGCAACGGCAAGCAGATCACCAAGGCTCGCGGCCCCGCGCCCAACCCCTATGCCTTCCTCGGCCGTTTCTTCGCGCAACCGCGCCTTGTGGCGGGCTGGACCTTTGCGACGATCCGTTCCTGCGGCTGGTGGGTCTATATCGTCTATCTGCCGATCTTCTGCGTCGAGAGCGGCATCGGCAAATACTGGGGTGCTGCGGCAGTTTCGCTGGCCAACGCGATCCTTTTCGTGGCGCCGGTGATGCTCAAGGTCGTCAACCGGATCGGGGTCAAGACCTCGGTGCGCTCTGCCTTCGCGGGGGCCGCGATCTGTGGCGCGGTGGCGTGGGGCGCGGCGGATTGGCCGTGGGTGACCTATTGGACGATGGTTGGTATGTCGTTCTTCCTCGTCGCGCTCGACGTGTCGGGAAGCCTGCCGTTCCTCATGGCGGTTAAGCCCTCGGAACGCACGGAAATGGCTGCGGTCTTTGCCAGCTATCGCGACGCCTCGGGCATCCTCACGCCTGCGGTGGCATGGGCGGTCCTCGCCTTCGCGCCGGTCTCGGCGGTTTTCCTTGCGGGCGGGGTCGGCATGGTCATCGCTTGGGTGATTGCCGGAACGCTTCACCCAAGGCTGGGTGAGCGCAAAGCCTAGTCGAGCAGCCGCCGCGCGATCACCTGCGCCTGAATCTCGGCGGCCCCTTCAAAGATATTGAGGATCCGCGCATCGCAGAGGATGCGGCTGATCTTGTATTCCATGGCAAACCCGTTGCCGCCGTGGATCTGCAACCCGTTATCGGCCGCCGCCCAAGCCACGCGCGCACCGAGCAGCTTGGCCATTCCCGCCTCGAGGTCGCAGCGGCGGCCCTCATCTTTCTCGCGGGCGCTGAAATAGGTGAGCTGGCGGGCGATCATGATCTCGACCGCCATCATGGCGAGTTTGCCCGAGACGCGCGGGAAGGCGATCAGCGGCTTGCCGAATTGCTTGCGGTCTTGGGCATATTGCATCGCCACGTCGAGCGCCGATTGCGCAACGCCGATGGCGCGGGCGGCGGTCTGGATGCGGGCGCTCTCGAAGGTCTGCATCAGCTGCTTGAAGCCGTTGCCCTCGAACCCGCCCAGAAGGTTCTCGCCCTTTACCGCGAAGTTATCAAAGCCCAGCTCGTATTCCTTCATGCCGCGATAGCCCAAGACTTCGATCTCGGTCCCGGTCATGCCGGGGGTCGGGAAGGGGGCCTCGTCGGTGCCGGGGGTCTTTTCGGCGAGGAACATTGAAAGCCCGCGATAGTCGCTCGTGTTTGGATCGGTCCGCGCCAGAAGCGTCATCACATGGGTGCGGGCGGCATGGGTGATCCATGTCTTGTTGCCGGTGACGGTATAATTACCATCCTCGCCCTTCACCGCACGGGTGCGGAGCGAGCCGAGGTCGGAGCCGGTGTTGGGCTCGGTGAACACAGCGGTCGGCAGGGTCTCGCCGCTGGCGAGCCGCGGCAGCCATTTGGCCTTCTGTTCCTCGGTGCCGCCGCAGAGGATCAGCTCGGCGGCGATCTCGGAACGGGTGCCGAGGGAACCGACGCCGATATAGCCGCGCGAGAGCTCCTCGGAGACAACAACCATCGAGGCTTTCGACAGACCAAAGCCGCCGAATTCCTCGGGGATAGTCAGGCCGAAAACGCCCATCTCGGCCAACTCTTCGATGACCTCCATCGGGATCAGCTCATCTTTGAGATGCCAGGCGTGCGCAAAGGGCTCGACCCTCTCGACCGCATAGCGGCGGAATTGTTCGCGGATCATCTCGAGCTCGTCCTCAAGGCCGGGATTGCCCACGGTGATATTGGCGGCCTGCTCCTGCATCAGCGCCACCAGCCGCTCGCGGGCGGCTTGGGTGTTGCCAGATGCGTTCAGGCGGTCGATCTCGGGCGTGGCGAGAGCCAAAGCGTCTAGGTCAAGGTCCGAAAGGCGCATGATCTCGGTCTGCGACATCGGGATGCCGCCGCGCAGCTGGGCGAGGTATTCGCCGAAGGCGATCTGGAGAATCAGCGCCTCTGTCTCGCCGAACTTGCCCTCGACGCGAAGGCGTTCTGCCCAGCCGTGCATCTGCTCGAGACAGTTCACATAAGTGGCAAGCCACGACAGCCCGTGCGCCGCCGACTGGTTGGCTTCGATCAGCCCAGCCGAAACCCGGCCATCCTTGCTGACAAGCGCACGAACCGCCTCTTTGGCGCTGTCCAGAAGGCCGCGCAGCGGGGGGAGGGTGGCCGCGGTGAGGCCTGTGAGGTTTTCCAGAAGGGGGTCGTTGCTCATCCTGAAATCCTTTCCATCATGCGGCATCGCAGGCTCCTTATTTTGCTCATGCAGAAATATATATTTTGCAATCGCAGCGCAACTTTAATTCAAGATGTTTGTCGTGTTTGAACATAAATGTCGCTGTAAATTCCTGCTGCCGAGTCCCTCGCTTCGGTGTAACTGACGCGCATGGAACAGCTTTTCTCCGCCATCACCCCCGCGCATTTGGCGCTTGCCTTCGGCATCACCCTTCTGGCCGGCTTGGTCAAGGGGGCGACCGGCTTTGCCATGCCGATGATCATGATCTCGGGCCTGTCGATCTTTCTGCCGCCTGACATTGCGCTCGCCATGCTGATCCTGCCGACCTTTGTCTCGAACTCTTGGCAAGCGATGCGCCAAGGTTGGCGCGAGGCCTGGGGCTCGATCCGCCGGTTCCGCATCTTCCTGATCTGTCTGACCATTGCTCTCTATATCAGCGCCCATCTGGTGCGTGTCCTCTCGCAAGATGCGCTCTTCCTGTTGATCGGTGCGCCCGTTGCCGCCTTCACCTCGATGCAGCTTGCCGGCTGGAAGCCCAAATTCCATCCGCGAATGTGGATCGAGGCGGTGATCGGCGGCTTTGCGGGCTTTGTAGGCGGGGTGAGCGGCGTCTGGGGGCCGCCCACCGTGGCCTATCTGAGCGCGATAGACACGCCGAAAACCGATCACCTGCGAATCCAAGGCGTGATCTATGCCCTCGGCGCCTTCGTTCTTCTCGGGGCGCATATCCAGTCGGGCGTCCTGCGGGCCGAGACCCTGCCTCTTTCGGCGCTGATGGTTCTCCCGGCGGGGCTTGGGATGGTGGTCGGGCTCGCGATCCACGACAGGCTTGATCAAGCCACCTTTCGCAAGGTGACGCAGTTCGTTCTTCTGATTGCAGCCCTAAATCTGGTGCGCCGCGCCCTCTTCTAGGCGAGGCAGCAAGGTCAGCCTATAGCGGCGGCCTTCACGTCCTCGTCGATATAGGGGACGTATTTGGCGAAGTTTGCGGCAAACATCTCGACCAGTTTGTGCGCCTGTTTGTCATAGGCGGCCGTATCGGCCCAAGTGCTGCGCGGATCGAGAAGGCGGGCATCGACGCCCTCGACCGTGACAGGGACATCAAAGCCAAAGTTCGCATCCTTGCGGAAGGTCGATTCAATCAGCGTGCCATCGAGCGCCGCCGACAGAAGCGCACGGGTCGCCTTGATGGGCATCCGCTTGCCGGTGCCATAGGCGCCGCCGGTCCAGCCGGTGTTGACGAGCCAGCAGGTCGCGCCGTGGGTGGCGATCTTCTCCTGCAGGAGCTTGCCATAGACCTCGGGGCGACGCGGCATGAAAGGCGCGCCGAAGCAGGTCGAGAAGGTCGGCTCGGGCTCGGTAACGCCGCGCTCGGTGCCGGCGACCTTCGAGGTAAAGCCCGACAGGAAGTGATACATGGCCTGCGCCGGCGTCAGCCGCGCGATCGGCGGCAGGACGCCATAGGCATCGCAGGTCAGCATGATGATGTTCTTCGGATGGCCGCCAAGGGCGCTTTCGCTGGCGTTCGAGATATACCCGAGTGGATAGGCGCAGCGCATATTCGCGGTGAGCGAGCTGTCTTCGAAATCGAGCTCTTTGGTCTCGGGGTCGAAAACCATGTTCTCGATCACGGTCGCGAAGTTCTGGGTCGTTGCATAGATTTCCGGCTCGGCCTCGGCCGAGAGACTGATGGTCTTGGCATAGCAGCCGCCTTCGAAGTTGAAGGTGCCACGATCGGACCAGCCGTGCTCGTCATCGCCGATAAGAACACGCGAGGGATCAGCAGAAAGGGTCGTTTTGCCGGTGCCCGACAGGCCAAAGAACACGGAGGTATCGACCGGGTTGCCGAGGGCGTGGTTGGCCGAGCAGTGCATCGGCATGATGCCCTTCTCCGGCAGGAGATAGTTCAGAAGCGTAAAGACCGATTTCTTGTTCTCGCCGGCATATTCTGTGCCGCCGATCAGGATCATCTTGCGAGCAAAGTTGAGGGCAATCACGGTCTCTGTCCGGCAGCCATGACGGGCCGGATCGGCCTTGAAGGTCGGGCAGTTGATGATCGTCCAGTCGGGGGCAAAGCCGTCAAGCGCGACCCGCTCGGGGCGGCGCAGCAGGTGGCGGATGAAAAGGCCGTGCCAGGCAAGCTCTGTCACCATGCGAACGTCGAGGCGATGCGCCGGATCCGCCCCGCCGAAGAGATCCTGAACGAAATAATCCCGCCCCTTCATGTGGGCGGTCATATCTGCATAGAGCTGATCGAATGCGGCGGGCTCCATGGGCGGGTTGTTTTCCCACCAGATGGTATCGACGACATCGGGGGTGCGGACGACGAATTTGTCCTTGGGGCTCCGGCCGGTGTGTTTGCCGGTGGTCACCAGAAGCGTGCCGCCTTGGCCCAGCGTACCTTCGCCGCGCTCGATGGCCTTTTGCATCAGATCCGGCTCAAGGAGATTATAATAGACTGCGCCCAGCCCCGTGATGCCCTGGTGATCAAGCTTCATGGTTGGGTTGACCCGTCCGTGGTCCATAGTCTCGCTCCTGAATTTCGGGCCTGCGCCCTTTTAGGCCCACTTAGCACCATGGGCTCGCGACCGAAAAGGTATGGTTGTCGCAGTTAGCGCAACCAAATGCCTGTTAGCGCAACCAATGCCAATCCCCGAAAAGTACTCAGGCAAATTAGCCATTCTTGAGTGAAATTTCGGCTGAATGTGGCGGTGATGTGCCCGGTTTTTGAGTTTCTGATTGATTCGCCGAATCAAAAAAGAGAGAAAGCTAGCAAAAAGCAGGCAAAAAACATCGAGTAAAAGGGGCTAACCCATGCAAAAGATTGCACTCGTTGACGACGATCGTAACATTCTGACCTCCGTATCCATGACGCTTGAGGCGGAAGGTTTCGAGGTAGAAACCTATAACGACGGCCAAGCCGCACTGGACGCGTTCAACAAGAAGCTGCCCGATATGGCGGTTCTTGATATCAAGATGCCCCGTATGGACGGCATGGATCTTCTCCAGCGTCTCCGCCAGAAAACCTCGATGCCGGTCATCTTCCTGACCTCCAAGGACGACGAGATCGACGAAGTTCTCGGCCTTCGGATGGGCGCCGACGACTATGTGAAAAAGCCGTTTTCCCAGCGCCTTCCGGTCTAGCCAAAGTGCCCGATATCCAGGTTTTTCATGCAAGCTCTGTCGCATTGGGCGGGCGCGGGGTTTTGGTCCTCGGAGCGTCTGGCACCGGCAAATCCTCGCTCGCACTTCATCTTATGGCATTGGGCGCAACGCTTGTTTCCGACGACCGCACTGTGGCGAGCCGCGTCTCGAACGGTGATGTATTGCTCTCGGCCCCCGAGGCGATCCGCGGCAGGATCGAGGCGCGCGGGGTGGGAATTCTACAGGCTGAGACCGAACAGACCGTGCCGCTGGCGCTGGTCGTCGATCTCGATCGCCCTGAAAGGGATCGCTTGCCGCCTGATCGCACAATCGAAGTCTTGGGCAAGAACTTTCCGGTTCTCAACAATCCCGGCTCTTTATATTTCCCCCATGCAATCCTTCAGTATCTCAAAGCGGGACGGAGCGACTGAGTGGCCATGGCCCCTACGGACAAGACCCAGGACAGCGCGGCACGTCTGATCTTCGTGATCGGCCCCGCCGGCGCGGGGAGGTCGACCGCGATCAATGCTCTTGAGGACATCGGCTACGAGGTTATCCATAGCCTACCGATCAGCCTTCTCGATCGGCTTCTCGCCGGTCCGGCGATGGATCATCCGCTCGCTGTTGGCCTCGATGTGCGCAACCGCGATTTTGGTGTCGAAAATCTCGTGCACACTATCGACCGGCTCTCGCAGGATGAACGCATCCAGATGCAGCTCTTGTTTCTCGATTGCAGCGACGATGAACTCGTGCGCCGTTTTTCGGAAACCCGCCGCCGCCATCCGCTGGCCCAGCAAGAGGGGCCGGTTCTGGGAATCGAACGGGAAAAGTCGCTTCTGGTTCCGCTGCGTGCCCGCGCCGATTTCCTAATCGACACCACAGGCATGACCCCCCATCAGCTTCGCCGTGAGCTCGAGCAGATATTCGCGCCGTCCGAGGGTCGGATCCTGTCAGTAACAGTGCAATCCTTTTCCTACAAACGCGGTCTGCCGCGCGGAGCCGATTTCGTCTTTGATTGCCGCTCTTTGCGTAATCTGCATTGGGAACCCGCGCTCCGCCCGCTCGATGGCACCGAACCGCGCGTTGCCGACTATGTTGCCGGCGATCCCCTTTCCGAACGCTTCTTTTCCAGCATCCGCGAGCTGGCTCTTGCCGAAAGATTGGCCAATGCCCTTGCGGCCGAGGGCTGGCAGGTGTCAAAACGCCATAGAGAGTTGGAGCGCCGTGCAGATCTTGCCGGCACCAAGAAGGAGCCTGACGCGTGATCGGCATCGTGATCGTGGCACATGGTGGATTGGCGCGGGAATACCTCGCCGCGGTCGAACACGTTGTCGGCCGACAAAGAGGCATGAGCGCAGTTTCGATCGGCCCCGAGGATGATCGCGCCGCCAAGCAGGACGAGATCTGTGATGCCGCGAATGCGGTCGATACGGGTGATGGCGTGGTCATCGTCACCGACATCTTCGGCGGCTCGCCCTCGAACCTGTCTCTCCGCGCCTGCGGCCCCTCAAACCGCTGCATCCTCTATGGGATGAACCTGCCGATGCTTCTCAAACTCGCCAAGAGCCGCAAGAAATCGGTGCCCGACGCTGTCGAGGCCGCCATGGCCGCGGGCCGCAAATACATAAATTGCCATTCGGCAGACCCAGACCTGAGTTTTGATTGATGCCTGTTTCAGATTTGAAGATTGTGAATATCAAAGGGCTTCATGCCCGCGCCTCGGCCAAGCTGGTCGAGGTTGTCGAAGGCTTTGACGCGCGGGCGACCGTCTCGAAAGACGGGCTCGACGCGGGCGGCGATAGCATCATGGGCCTATTGATGCTGGCCGCTTCGCAAGGCTCGACCATCACGGTCGAAACCGAGGGGCCGGAAGCCAATCAGCTGATGCAAGCGATTGCCGCCCTCGTGGCCGACAAATTCGGTGAAGGCGCCTAGCGCGTCGGAACCGGAGTTTCCCCACGGTAATCATAGAAGCCGCGCTTAGTCTTGCGGCCAAGCCAACCAGCCTCGACGTATTTGGTCAGTAGCGGGCAGGGGCGATATTTGGTGTCTGCCAACCCCTCGTGCAGCACGTTCATGATGGCAAGGCAGGTGTCGAGCCCGATGAAATCGGCAAGCTCGAGTGGCCCCATCGGGTGATTGGCGCCTAGCTTGAGCGAAGTGTCGATCGAGCGGACCGAACCGACGCCCTCGTAAAGCGTATAGATTGCCTCGTTGATCATCGGCATCAGGATGCGGTTGACGATGAAGGCCGGGAAATCCTCGGCGGTGGCTGCCGTCTTGCCGATCCGTTCGACCACGGCATAGCAGGCATTGAAGGTCTCGTCGTTGGTGGCGATGCCGCGGATCAATTCGACCAGTTGCATCAACGGCACCGGGTTCATGAAGTGGAAACCCATGAATTTCTCGGGCCGGTCCGTGCGGCTGGCAAGTCGGGTGATCGAGATGGACGAGGTGTTCGAGGTGAGGATCGTCGTCGGTTTCAGGTGCGGCAGCAGGTCTTCGAAGATAGCCTGCTTGATTGTCTCGCGTTCTGTCGCCGCCTCGATCACCAGGTCGGTTTGTCCAAGATCGGAAAGGGTCTGGGTGGTTTTGATCCGGCCAAGCGCGGTGGCCTTCTGCGCCTCGGAGATGGCCCCTTTCGAGACCTGACGAGTCATGTTCTTGTCGATCAGGGCCATCGCGGCGGTCAGCGCATCGGCGCTGATATCTGTCATCAACACATCATATTCGGCCAGAGCCAGAACGTGCGCGATCCCGTTGCCCATCTGACCGGCGCCAACGACGCCTACTCGTTCAACCTGCATGGCCTGTCCTTTTGAAAGCTGCCGCACAATAGGCCCGCAAAGCCGCCAGCTTCAAGGCGCGATCACGGCTCGAAACCACTCAAATGCGTTGTTTAGCGAAATGGCAAGGTTTGTGGAGGAAACCTGTGTGTGGTGAGTTTGAAAATTTGGTGGGAACCATGAAACATGATCGACTTGTCGAGCTTCGCTCGGCAATCCCCTCTTGCCGCTATGGCAACTCAAGGCTCTTTTTCCGGGGGCCGAAGCGTAACCTGAGTGGACGCTATAACGCCTTCACCGGTGGGAAAGAAACCTTTGGCAAATACCTCGACCATCCCTATCCGGCACTGGTCGAGGCGGCGCTTGGCAAGACCTGCGTCAACTTTGGGGTGGTGAATGCCGGCGTCGATGTCTTTGTCAATGATCCCACGATCATGGCCGCCTGCGCCACGGCCGACATCACGGTCATTCAGATGATGGGCGCGCACAACCTTTCCAACCGGTTCTACAAAGTCCATCCGCGCCGTAACGACAGGTTTCTGAGCGGCTCGCCTCTGATGGCCGCGCTCTATCCAGATATGGATTTCTCCGAATACAACTTTACCCGCCATCTCCTGGGCGCGCTTTTCGAGAGGTCGCCCGAGCGGTTTGAGATTATTTGAACCGAGCTGCAAATGGCTTGGCTTGCGAGAATGAAGACATTGCTGGACAAGATCGGGCAGCTCGTCGTCCTTCTGTGGCTGTCCGACCAACCTTTGGACGATCAGCCGTGGACCGCTCGGCCCGAGCCTTTCAAGACCGAACCGATGCTGGTCAGCCGGACCATGGTCGAACAGCTGCGCGACAAAGTCCTTGATGTCGTGGTCGCGCAGACCTCAGCCGAGGCGCTTCAGCGTGGGACCGATGGGATGAGCTTTCCGCAAGGCGAGGCCAGTATTGCGTCGGAGCTGCCCGGCGTTGGCGCGCATGAAGAGGCGGCGCTCCTTCTGGCCGGAGCTATCGGGCGCCATGCCAAATGAAAAGGCCCGCGCAGCGATGCGCGGGCCCACTACTCGATTGCCACCAGTTCAGAGCTTGCCGGTCAGTTCCGGCACGGCGCTGAACAGGTCGGCCACGAGGCCGAAGTCAGCAACCTGGAAGATCGGCGCTTCTTCGTCCTTGTTGATGGCGACGATGACCTTCGAGTCCTTCATGCCAGCGAGGTGCTGGATGGCGCCCGAGATGCCGACGGCAACGTAGAGGTTCGGCGCCACGACCTTGCCGGTCTGGCCCACCTGCCAGTCGTTCGGGGCATAGCCCGAATCGACCGCCGCGCGGCTCGCGCCAACAGCGGCGCCAAGCTTGTCGGCCAGCGCTTCGATGATCGCGAAGTCGTCTTTCGAGCCGACGCCACGGCCGCCCGAGACAACGATGCCAGCCGAGGTCAGCTCGGGGCGGTCGGAGGTCGCGGTTTTGTCTTCAACCCAAGCCGACAGGCCCGGATTGTCGGCAGCGCCGATGTTTTCGACCGAGGCCGACCCGCCGGTGGCGGCGGCGTCGAAGGTCGAGGTGCGGAAGGTGATGACCTTCTTGGCATCCGACGATTTCACGGTCTGGATCGCGTTGCCCGCATAGATCGGGCGCTCGAAAGTGTCGGCATCGACCACGGCGGTCACATCCGAGAGCACCATCACATCGAGAAGCGCGGCCACGCGCGGCAGGATGTTTTTCGCATCCGTCGTCGCCGGGGCGACGATGTGGCTATAACTACCGGCAAGCGAGACGATCAGCGCCGCGGTCGGCTCGGCCAGACGGTGGCCATAAAGCGCGTCCTCGGCACAGAGCACCTTGGAAACGCCGGCAATGGTCGCGGCTTCCTTGGCGGCGTCGGCGGCTTTCGCGCCGGCGCAAAGGACGGTCACATCACCGAGCTTGGCCGCAGCCGAAACGGCCTTGGCGGTTGCGTCCATCGAGAGGGCGCCATCGGTAACTTCGGCAAGAAGAAGAACAGCCATCAGATCGCCCCCGCTTCCTTGAGTTTCGCAACAAGTTCATCGACCGTCTTGACGATCACGCCAGCCTTGCGGGCCTCGGGCTCGGTGGTCTTGGCGACCGACAGGCGCGGGGTCACGTCAACGCCGTAGTCGGCGGGCGTCTTTTCATCGAGCGGCTTTTTCTTGGCCTTCATGATGTTCGGCAGTGTCACGTAACGGGGCTCGTTCAAGCGCAAGTCGGTTGTCACAACGGCTGGCAACTGCAGCGCGAGCGTCTCCAGACCGCCGTCGACCTCACGGGTCACATTCACGGTGTCTCCCGTCATTTCCACTTTGCTGGCGAAAGTGGCTTGTGGCCAATCGAGCAGCGCCGCCAACATTTGCCCCGTTTGGTTGCTGTCATCGTCAATGGCTTGTTTGCCCATGATGAACAGGTGTGGACCTTCTTTTTCCGCAAGGGCTTTCAGGAGCTTGGCGACAGCTAGCGGCTGCAACTCAGCGTTGGTCTCGACCAAAATGGCGCGGTCAGCGCCAATCGCCATGGCCGTGCGCAAGGTCTCGGTGCACTGCGTCACACCGCAGGAGACCGCGATCACTTCCGTCACCACACCCTTTTCACGCAACCGAACCGCCTCTTCCACCGCAATTTCATCAAACGGGTTCATGCTCATCTTGACGTTTGCGATGTCAACCCCGGTTCCGTCTGACTTCACGCGGACTTTCACGTTGTAGTCAACCACGCGTTTTACGGGCACCAAAACCTTCATGATGAGCACTCCTAGAGGGGTAAAAAAGCAAAACCTTACTGTACACCAACTCAAATGACGTTTACGTAAACGTCAATTCAAAAGTTGACTCGAACAAAAAAAGCACGACCGTACTTTTTTAGGGATTATAAGGGCAAATGATCACCGATCAGCGCGTGTGGACAACGCGCTGTGGGAAGGGGATGTCTATCTTGTTTGCCTGCAAAGCAGCCAATACGGCCACATTCACGTCTGATAACACGTTGGCGCGACCATTTTCTGGGTCATCAATCCAAAAGCCCAGTCGGAAACTCAAACCATCAGCCTCAAACGCCATCAGCGCCGCGCTGGGGCCTGGGTCGGTCAACACCCGAGGTTGCGCCGACGCCGCACCCTCTAACAGGCTGATGACCTGCGCGACATCGCTGTCATAACCCACCGTCACGTGGGTCGATTGCCACAAGCGTTTGTTCGCCAAAGACAAATTTTCGACGCGATTAATCAGCAACATTTCATTGGGCACCACGGCCTCCTCGCCGCCCGGCGCCTGGATGAGTGTGTAGCGGGCCTTGATGTCGGTGATATGCCCCTCAAAACCGTCTACCCGCACCAAGTCACCAATGCGCAGACTCCGCTCGGCCAAAATCACAAAGCCACTGACGTAGTTGGCTGCCAGCTTCTGCAAGCCGAAACCAATGCCCACACCCAAAGCGCCGCCTAAAACAGATAACGCCGTCAGGTCAATACCCACCGCTGACAGGGCCATCATAATGTTGAGACGGGCTTTCTCTTGCTCACCCTTCTTTTCCTCTGGCGTACTCATGGGAGATGCCATCGGGGGTGTCGCAGCGCCCTGTTCAGATGGAGGCAACGTAGGGGCCATGGC
>JALRLK010000182.1 GCA_023254495.1 Marivivens sp.
GTTGATCCATCGAAACGAACCAAACCGCCCACATATCTCTTCAGATATCATCAATGTCAAAAAGCACAAACCACAGACCAAAACGAACCAAGTGCGCCCTAACTTAACCGGCGCGCCTGCCCGTCTCTGCCTCTGATTTTCTGCGTCTCGTTGCCTTGCGGCCCGTCTGGCGCCCCGTCGTGCGCCTCAGCGCCGCCGGTGAGGGGCTATCTACGGAACACGTTCCTGACCCGCAAGTGCTTTTTCGCACGATTCCGAAAAAAAATGGCCCGCAGGCAAAAAACTTGGGATTCCGTCTGTGCAATTGGCTGTTCCGGCTCTCCCGGACGAGAGAGCAAAACCTTCGAGCATATATATAGTCATGCTCTAGCCGGTTTTCGATCCGACTCGGCCAGCAAGCGGGTCACTACCCGACTCGCAGATTGTTGGCGGAAAGGCGCGCCCGTTAAGGAACAACCCTTTCACCACCCGATTCTCCCGCCTATAAAGGCAGCCGGCCCTGAGGACGGAGAGTCGCGGGCTGGCAGATTTATATATTGGGAAGACCAGAATGCTCGGACTCGGCGGCTTGTTCTCGTCAGATATGGCGATCGACCTCGGAACAGCGAACACACTTGTATATGTGCGCGGCAAGGGGATCGTTTTGTCCGAGCCCTCTGTGGTGGCCTATCATGTCAAGGACGGCGTGAAGAAAGTGCTCGCTGTCGGCGAGGACGCCAAGCTGATGCTGGGCCGCACCCCCGGCTCGATCGAGGCGATCCGGCCGATGCGCGATGGCGTGATCGCCGACTTTGACGTGGCTGAGGAGATGATCAAGCACTTCATCCGTAAGGTTCACCGCCGCACGACCTTTTCCAAACCCAAGATCATCGTCTGCGTCCCGCATGGCGCGACCCCGGTTGAAAAGCGCGCGATCCGCCAGTCGGTCCTTTCCGCAGGCGCCCGCCGCGCCGGCCTGATTGCCGAACCAATTGCTGCGGCGATCGGTGCTGGGATGCCCATTACCGATCCGACCGGTTCGATGGTCGTCGATATCGGCGGCGGCACCACCGAGGTGGCCGTTCTGTCGTTGGGTGACATTGTCTATGCGCGTTCCGTGCGCGTGGGTGGCGACCGGATGGACGAAGCCATCATCAGCTACCTGCGCCGCCAGCATAACCTTCTCATTGGTGAGTCAACTGCCGAGCGGATCAAGACATCGATCGGCACCGCCCGTATGCCCGACGATGGCCGCGGCGCGTCGATGCAGATCCGTGGGCGCGATCTTCTGAACGGCGTACCGAAAGAGACCGAGATCAGCCAGGCGCAGGTTGCCGAGGCACTGGCCGAACCTGTCCAGCAGATTTGCGAGGCCGTAATGACCGCGCTGGAAGCGACCCCGCCCGATCTGGCCGCCGACATCGTCGACCGTGGCGTGATGCTGACCGGCGGCGGCGCGCTCCTTGGCGATCTCGACCTGGCGCTGCGCGAGCAGACCGGCCTTGCTATTTCTGTGGCGGACGAGTCGCTCAATTGCGTGGCCCTCGGCACAGGCCGTGCGCTGGAATACGAAAAGCAGCTCCGCCACATTATCGATTACGATAGCTGATCCGGCCTAAGCGCCGGCAGCCGCCAACCCTTGCAGGGGGTGCCCGAGCCTTGGCACGCGACAGACAGACCGACGAAGATTATGTCGGCCCGATCCGCCGGTTGCTGATCGGTGTGCTTCTGCTCGTTCTTGCGGGAACATTCATTGTCTGGCGCATCGACAGCCCACGGGTGGAGCGCTTTCGCGCCGCTGTGATCGACAGAGTGGTGCCCAACATGGACTGGGCTCTCGCTCCCGTGACGGGGATCATCAACATTGTCGCTGACTTCCAGAGCTATCAGGGCCTTGCTCAACAAAACGCGGACCTCAGGCGCGAACTGCAGCAGATGAAGGCTTGGAAAGAGGCGGCCCTTCAGCTTGAGCAGGAAAACGCCAAGCTAAGAGACCTCAACAACGTCAAGCTCGACCCGCAACTGACATATGTGACTGGCGTAGTCCTGACAGACAGCGGCTCTCCCTTCCGGCAGTCTGTCCTTCTCAACATCGGCTCTCGCGACGGGATTATTGACGGATGGCCCGTGATGGACGGGATCGGCCTTGTAGGAAGGATCGCAGGCGTCGGACAGGAGACCTCGCGCGTTATTCTTCTGACCGACACCTCTAGCCGAATCCCGATTCTGGTTCAGCCCTCGGGGCAATACGCGATTCTTGCCGGTGACAATGCGCTCGATCCGCTGATCGACTTCCTCGAGGATCCCGATCTTGTTCGACCGGGTGATCGTGTGATCTCGGTCAGCGATGGCGGGGTCTTTCCGGCCGATCTTTTGGTGGGTCAGGTTGTTCTTGGTCCTGACAGACGCCTGCGAGTTCGTCTTGCTGCCGACTACGAACGGCTCGAATTCCTCCGGGTCTTGCGCAACCAGCCGCGCGAGGCGATCAGCGATCAGGGCAGGCTTCTAACTCCGTTCACTTCGCCACAAACCCCTGCCGAGCAAGACGGGGGCGGGGATGGCTGAAAGTCCGGTCGCACAACGCTGGTTTGGTCGCTTCTGGTTTGTCGTGCTGGCGCTCGGCCTGATGTTCCTCCAGCTTCTGCCACTACAAACGATCCCTCGGTCATGGGCGCCGCCCGACATGATGCTCGCGATCACCTTGGCATGGGTCGCCCGCAGGCCCGATTTGGTGCCTGTGCTGTCGATTTTTTCCGTCTTTCTTCTGGCCGATCTTTTGTTCCTGCGTCCACCGGGGCTTCTTGCGCTCGTGACCCTTGTGGCGACCGAGTTTCTTCGGTCCCGTTCTGAAACGCTTCGCTCGGGCAGTTTCGCGTTCGAGTGGATCACCGTGGCGCTGATCGTCGTTGCGATAACTCTCGCCAATCGGGCAATTCTTGCCGTGACGGCGACAGACCAGACCCCTCTCGCGCTTGGAATGTTCCAGATGATGATGACCGTCCTGGCCTATCCGGTCGCGGTCCTCTTCTCGTTCCTCGCCTTCGGCATACGGAGGCCAGCGCTTGGCGAGGTTGACGCCTTCGGGAGGCCGGTATGAGGCGGCCAACCCGCGATAGCGGCGAGAGCCTGCGCGGGATCAGCCGGCGCGCCCTCGTTCTTGGCGCCGCCCAGTTCGGCTTTATGGGCGTCCTTGCCGCACGGATGCGGTCGATGCAGGTGGAAGAGGCCGAGCAATACCGCCTGCTTGCCGACGAAAACCGGATCAACCTGCGCCTACTCGCGCCGTCGCGCGGACTTGTCTTTGATCGCAACGGCATCCCGCTCGCCGTCAATGAGCAGAACTATCGCGTTGTCATGGTTCGCGAGGACGCCGGCGACGTCAGAGAAGTCCTCGAGCGGTTGCGGCGTCTCATCCCGCTGTCTGACGAAGATATCGAGCGTGCCATCGAGGACATGATGCGGCATTCGCCCTTCGTCCCGGTGACCATCGCGGAGCGCCTTACTTGGGAAGAAATGGCGCGCGTAAACATCAACGCGCCGGCCTTGCCGGGCGTTCAGGCCGAAGTGGGCCTGAGCCGCGCCTATCCCCTCGGGTCGGATACCGCCCATGTGGTTGGATATGTCGGCCCGGTCAGCGATTTCGATCTGAGCCGGATCGACGATCAGGATCCGCTTCTGCAGATCCCCAAATTCCAGATCGGCAAGACCGGGGTTGAAAACAAGCTCGAAAAGACCCTTCGCGGAAGTGCGGGGACACGGCGCATCGAGGTCAACGCTCTGGGGCGCGTCATGCGTGAAATTGACCGGGTCGAAGGAATGCCCGGCAACGATGTCCAGCTCACGCTCGACGCGGCACTGCAGAGCTATGTCGAAGCCCGCCTGGATGGTGAATCCGCGGGCGTTGTCGTTATCGACCTTGAACACGGGGATCTGAGGGCGATTGCCTCGGCCCCATCGTTCGACCCCAATCTTTTTGTGCGCGGTATTTCGACCAGAAATTGGACCGACCTGAACGAAAACCCATACAGGCCCCTCGCCGCGAAGGCGGTTCAAGGGACCTATCCGCCGGGTTCAACCTTCAAGCTCGCCACCGCATTGGCCGCGATCGAGGCAGGCGTCCTTGATCCTGAAGAGACGATCTATTGCCGAGGCTATGTAGAGGTCTCGGGCAACAGGTTTCATTGCTGGAAGCCAACGGGCCATGGCAACGTCAACCTGCACGAAAGCCTCAAACAGAGCTGCGACTGCTATTATTACGAGGTTTGCCAGCGGGTCGGGATCGACCTCATTTCCGAGATGGCCGTCCGGCTCGGCCTTGGCCAGCGCTACGATCTGCCGCTTTCGGCTGTGGCAGAGGGTCTGGCTCCGACGCGCGACTGGAAGCTCAAGGTCAGGGGCGAGGATTGGCGGATCGGCGACACGGTCAACGCCTCGATCGGTCAGGGCTTTGTTCTGGCCTCCCCTCTTCAGCTTGCCGTGATGGCCGCACGGGTCGCGACAGGCCGCCAAATCACCCCGCGACTGGTCCGGGCTATCGATGGGATCGAACAGCCGTCGATGAGTGACGCGCCACTTGGCATCAACGAAAACATCCTCAGGCGACTGCGCGCGGCGCTTGATGCCGTCTCCAATCATACGCGGGGCACGGCTTATGGATCTCGCATTGTGCCAGACGATTTGAGGCTGGCGGGAAAGACGGGTACGAGTCAGGTCCGGCGGATTACAAAGGAAGAACGCGAAGCTGGTATCACCAGCAACGAGGATCTTCCCTGGGAACGTCGGGACCACGCGCTTTTCGTGGGCTATGCGCCCGTCGAGGCGCCCAAATATGCAATTGCTGTCGTCGTTGAACACGGCGGCGGCGGATCGACGGCGGCCGCGCCAATTGCGCGTGATGTGCTTCTGCAGGCGATGTTCGACGGCCCACCGCCCCTAAGCGCCTATCCCGCAAATCTTCGCAGCCAAATCGAGGCACAGCAGGAGCGGATCAAAGAGCGGATCGCTCCCGGCAGCAGTGCGAGCGGACGGGCATGAGGGGGGCGGCATGAGTTATCTTGAGTATAACGCCAAGTATGTCCCGACCGGCTTTCGCAAGCCGCTTTATCTGAATTGGCCACTTGTTCTTTTGCTGACTGCGGTCGCCGGAATTGGGTTTTTGATGCTCTATTCCGTTGCCGGCGGATCGGTTTCACCGTGGATGGAACCGCAAGTCAAACGATTTGGCGTTGGCATGGTGGCGATGTTCGTGATCGCGATGGTCCCAATCTGGTTCTGGCGAAATATGTCGGCGATGGCCTACGCGGTTTCGCTTGTTCTACTTCTTTATGTGGAGTTTTTCGGAACGGTCGGCATGGGCGCCCAGCGTTGGATCGATCTGGGGTTCATGCGGCTTCAGCCTTCGGAGCTGATGAAAATCGCTTCGGTGATGGTTTTGGCCGCCTATTATGATTGGCTGGCCCCAAGCCGGACCTCTCGCCCGCTTTGGGTTATTCTCCCGGTTCTTCTTGTTGCGCTCCCGACACTTCTAGTCCTCAAGCAGCCCGACCTCGGCACCGCAATCCTGCTTCTCGCCGGTGGCGGCGCAGTGATGTTCGCCGCCGGCGTGCATTGGGCCTATTTCGCGAGTGTGATCCTCGCCGGGATCGGCGCGGTGGTTGCTGTCTTTCAAAGCCGGGGGACAAGCTGGCAGCTCTTGAAGGACTACCAGTATCGCCGGATCGACACCTTCCTTGATCCCTCGAACGATCCTTTGGGCGCCGGTTATCATATTACGCAGGCCAAGATCGCGCTTGGTTCGGGCGGCTGGA
Organism: Marivivens sp.; assembly: GCA_023254495.1. Lineage (GTDB taxonomy): Bacteria > Pseudomonadota > Alphaproteobacteria > Rhodobacterales > Rhodobacteraceae > RFZI01. The sequence continues at coordinate 5,787 of JALRLK010000182.1, forward strand.
CCGGCAAGGGCTTTATGCAAGGAACCCAGACACGCCTGAATTTCCTTCCAGAGAAGCATACCGACTTTATCTTCACCACCTTGGCCGAAGAGTTCGGCTATATCGGCGCCTCGGCGCTCTTGCTTCTCTATGCGCTGATCATCGTCTTTTGCGTGATCTCTGCCCTGCAAAGCCGCGACCGCTTCTCAAGCCTGCTGACCCTCGGCATCGCCATGACATTCTTCCTCTTCTTCGCGGTCAATATGGCGATGGTCATGGGCCTCTTGCCGATCGTCGGCGTGCCCTTGCCGCTCGTCAGCTATGGCGGCTCGGCGATGCTTGTCTTGCTCGCGGCCTTCGGCCTCGTCCAAAGTGCCCATGTCCACCGCCCAAGATAGGCCGCCCATGATCAAAGCCCTTTTCGCCGCTTCAGATGCCGACTGGCGCACCTATAAAGCCGCCCTGAATGCCGCCTTTCAGAAAGCGGAGCTTGAAGTCGATCTGAGCCGGAGCCATGCGCCGGAAGAGGTCGGATATATCGTCTATGCCCCGAGCGGGCCGCTTCAGGATTTCTCTCCGTTCACGAACTGCAAGGCTGTTCTCAGCCTCTGGGCCGGGGTCGAGCAGATTGTCGGCAACAAGACCCTCGCGCAACCGCTGGCCCGCATGGTCGATCCGTCGATGGCGCAGGGGATGATGGAATATGTCGTGGCGCAGGTTCTGCGGCACCACCTCGGCATGGATCGTTACCTGCGCGAACAGGATGGTGTCTGGCGGCATGGCGAGATGCCCCCTGTGGCGCAAGACAGCCCGATTACCATGCTTGGCCTTGGCGAGCTTGGGCGGGCGGCGGGCCTTGCCTTGGCGTCGCTCGGGTTTCCGGTGCGGGGCTGGTCGCGCACCAAGCGCGAGGTGGCGGGGATCGACTGCTATCACGGCGATGACGGCCTGACTGCGGCGCTGAGCGGGACAAGAGGAATTGTTCTTCTCCTCCCCGCAACGGCTGAGACCGAAAACATCCTTGATGCAGAAACCCTCGCCCTTCCCGACAAGGGGGCTTTCATCGTCAATCCGGGGCGCGGAACGTTGATCGATGATCAGGCCCTCTTGGCGGCGATTGAGTCCGGCCAGATCGGCGGGGCGACCCTCGATGTGTTCCGTACCGAGCCATTGCCAAAGGATCACCCCTACTGGTCCAACCCCAAAGTCACCGTGACCCCGCACATCGCGGCCTTCACCCGACCCTCTTCGGCCTGCGACGTGATCGCCGCGAATATCCGCCGCTCTGAAGCGGGTGAGCCGCTTCTCTATCTTGTTGATCGCAATCGCGGCTACTAGCGCAGCTTTGGCGGGCTGTCGGGGTCCATTCCCGGCGCCTTCGGGGCGTTTGTCTCGACCTGGGCTGGCTCGGGCAAATCAAAACGCAATCCCCATTTGGCCAGCGAGGCCGCGATCGGATCCTGAGTTCGGATGAAACTCACATCAAGTGCGCCGGCCTCGATCCCCGAAAATGTCAGCGCTTCGCTGACCGCCGAGGCAAGCGCGGGCTCGGCCTCTTCAACGGCATCGACAAAGGCCAGCAAATGCCCGCGGCCACTGTCTTTGTAGGACACGGACACAAGATACGCCGCCCGCGCAAGGCCGCCTGCGGTTGCAAGTTTGCGGTCAAGGCCGAGGAGAAGCTCTTGCGGCACATCCTGCGGCGCTCCGACCTTGCTGATCTCGGCCGAGGTTTCTTCTGGCCCTTCCGCAAGCGTTCGAGCCAGCCAATCAACCGCATCGGCGGGGATTAACATGGCGGAGGGCGCTACATCGGGATTAAGCGCAAGCCCCGCGCCCTGCCCTTCAAGAAGCGCGCAAAGGCCTCGCCCCGAAGTTGCGGCAAAGGGGGCGACCTTGCCTACGAACTCGGCAAGACGTTTCGCGGTGTCGAAAACGAGAACATAGTGCTGATCGCCCACATTGAAGAGCTCTGGCGTGATGCTGTCTCCATCGGCTTCTTCGGAGAGAAGCAGGAACAGCTCGCTATCCGCGAGCCTTTCGAAGAACTGAAGCCGCAGTCGGTCATCGGCAGGATCTGCCTCCATCGCGTCATGGGCTCGGTCTAGGTCTGTCAGGTTCATCGTTGGTCCTTTCGCCGCTCATATGACGGCCCTGCTCGGGCGGTTCAATCCCATTCATGCCTGCGGCCTTTTGCGCCTCAGATCGGCGATTTTGCGGACCTTCAATAAGCTTGGCTGCGTTGCACAGCCTGCAACTTTGCGGTAACCGCAGGTCAATGGGAGAAATGAGGTAACCAATGTATCGCGTCTGGAACTTTCTGGCGAACTATTCGCTGCTTCTCATCCTTGGCGCGCTCATCGCACTGGTTTGGGCCAACGTCAGCCCGGACAGCTACCATCATTTCGTTGAATACCCACTGCTCGACCATTCGTTCATCGGACACCCCCACTATGGGCCGGACGGCGAGGTCGAATACCGGACCCTGACCCTGCACTATCTGATCAACGACGTGCTCATGGCCTTCTTCTTCGCCATCGCGGCGAAAGAGGTCTGGGAAGCCATCATCCTCAAGAACGGCTCGCTGCGCGGCAAAAAAGCGGCCACTCCGCTTGTTGCCACGCTCGGCGGCATGATCGGCCCGATCGCGGTCTACCTCGGCCTCGCCGCGTTCCTTGGGTCGGATGTCTACGACGCCGTCGCCCGCGGCTGGGCGATCCCGACCGCGACCGACATCGCCTTTTCCTACTTGGTCGGCCGCCTCGTCTTTGGTGCCGGCCACCCCGCAGTGCGGTTCCTCCTTCTGCTTGCTATCGCCGACGATGCTGGCGGCCTGATCATCCTTGCGATCTTCTATCCTTCAGGCGCTTTGGCCCCGCTTTGGCTCTTGGTTTCCATGGGCGCCGCTCTGGCCGTATTCATTCTTGCAAACTGGCTGCCCCGGTATCTGGACCGCGGCAAGGAAGCCCGCCCCAACTCCACATGGATGCGCAACAAGCTGGGGTTCTGGCCCTACGCCCTTGCCGGCGCCGTGAGCTGGTATGCCTTTCAGGAAAGCGGCATTCACCCCGCGCTTGGCCTTCTGCCGATCGTCGTGACCATCCCGCACGCCGACCGCGCCTTCGGCATCTTCTCGGAAGCCGAGCAGTATCTGACCGATCTTCTGAACCATATCGAACATATCCTGAAGCATCCGGTCGAAATCGTCCTGTTCTTCTTCGGCCTCCTCAACGCCGGGGTCGAATTTTCGGCGATCTCCGAGCCGACTTGGCTTGTTCTGGCGGGACTTTTGATCGGCAAACCGGTGGGCATCCTCCTCTTTGGCTGGTTTGCGGCTCACATCCTCAAACTTGGCCTGCCCAAGGGGATGCGGACGATCGATCTATTCGTCATCGGATGCGTTGCGGCGATTGGCTTTACGGTTGCGCTCTTTGTTGCATCGGTCGCTTTCCCAAGCGGACCGGTTCAGGATGCCGCAAAGATGGGCGCCTTGCTCAGCTTTGGCGCGGCAATCATTTCGGTCATCGCCGGCAAGGTGACTGGCGTGGTCAAACAGGACGGCTAGCACACACCAAGTTCGTATTCTGACCAAGCCCGACAGGGCTGCAGAATTCTATGTATTTCGTAATCTCTTTCCCACTTAATGCCGCAAAGCGATTCTGCGGTGGCTAACTGCCCGACTGTCCGACGAACTCGCCGCCTTTGACGCACTCGCCAAGGCCCGCCCCCTGAACACTTGATCTCCCTTTTTTGACGGGCGAAACCTGTTGTCTTCAACAATGATTTTTTGCGCAGGAAGGGGTTGAATAGGATCAGGCTTCCGCGTATCTAGCGGCACCGTGTTGGGGCGTAGCCAAGTGGTAAGGCACCGGTTTTTGGTACCGCGCACCGTAGGTTCGAATCCTACCGCCCCAGCCACCCAGTTCTGCAAATCGAGACGGTGCGAGGTTGATCTCGGATAGTCGCGCGTTTTCCGCGGCTTGCGCGGCAGGGGCGTTTGCGCAGACCGCCGGGGCGCCACGAAGCAGTGCAGAAAACAAACCGCACATGCAGCAACATGGCCAAACGGATGATGTAGTCACGCGTGTTGAAGCACTTGAAAGCCTAGACTACCCCTCACCGATCTGCCGGACGATCGAGGCCAGTTTCTGGAGCTGGCTGGCGAGCGGGCTCGTGCGCCGCCAAACCATTCCGACTTTGCGCCGCGGCTTGGGGCCGGCGAAATGCGAGACGGAGACGGCGGCTGAACGGGTTTCTACGGGAACGGCCATTTCGGGGATCAGGGTAACACCTATTCCCGCGCTAACCAGCTGCACAAGCGTCGAGAGCGAGCTCCCTTCCAGAAGCTCTCGTGGATGCCGCCCCTGAAGATTGCAGAACGACAAGGCCTGATCGCGGAAGCAGTGGCCCTCCTCGAGAAGAAGCACGCGCATTTCGCGCAGCATCTCGCGGTCCGGTACAGGCTTGTCGGCATCTGCGGCGGGACGGATCAGGACGAACTCCTCGTCGAACAGCGGCACTTCCTCGAGCGAAGGCTCAGACACAGGAAGCGCAAGGATCGCCATATCGATGCGCCCTTCGGCCAGCTCGGCTATCAGCCGCGATGTCACCGTTTCCCGAACATGCAGATCGAGGCTTGGATAGGCGCGTTTCAGCTCGCTGATAATCTTGGGCAAAAGATAGGGGCCGATCGTCGGGATCACCCCGATCCGCATTTGCCCCGCAAGTTGCCCGACAGAGGCCCGCGCCAGATCACCAAGTTCGTCGACCGAGCGCAGGATATCCCTTACGCGCTCGGCGAAACTTTCGCCAAAATCGGTCAACCTGACCTGCCGTGGACCGCGTTCGAACAGCGGGGCTCCGAGGGAATTTTCAAGCTCTTTGATCTGCATCGAAAGGGCTGGCTGGGAAATCGCGCAAAGCTCTGCCGCGCGGCCGAAATGGCCTTGTTGGGCCAGGGCTTCAAAATAGCGCAGCTGTTTCAGGGTCAGATTTCTCATAACCTATGATTATCAATCCTATCAGGAAATGCAATTTTTCCTAATCGCACGACTCGGCTAGGCTTGACGCCAACGAAGGGTCCCCGCCCGCCTCGCGGCGCGGCGCGGCCCTTAGTTTCTTTGCAGTTTCAAACAGGAGTCACAGCGATGGACGGAAACGACGTGAAAGGCGCCGGCAAATGCCCGGTGATGCACGGTACAACGAGCGTGAGTATGCGCTCGAACAGCGATTGGTGGCCCAACCAGCTTAACCTGCGGCTTCTTGCACAGAACTCGACCAAGTCCGATCCGATGGACGCAGGCTTCAATTATGCTGAGGCATTCAAGAAGCTTGATCTCGATGCGCTCAAGAAAGATCTCACCGCCCTGATGACCCAGAGCCAGGACTGGTGGCCGGCCGACTATGGCCATTACGGCGGCCTCTTCATCCGCATGGCCTGGCACGCCGCCGGCACCTATCGCACCGGCGACGGCCGCGGCGGAGGCGGCACGGGCCAGCAGCGGTTTGCGCCGCTCAACTCCTGGCCGGACAACGGCAACCTCGACAAGGCCCGCCGCCTTCTGTGGCCGATCAAGCAGAAATATGGCAACCAGATTAGCTGGGCCGACCTGATGATCCTCGCCGGCAATGTGGCGATTGAATCGATGGGCGGGCCGATCTTCGGCTTTGGCGGCGGCCGCGCCGACGTTTGGGAGCCGGAAGAGGATGTGTTCTGGGGTGCCGAGGAAGAATGGCTCGCCACCTCCGACAAGGCCCATAGCCGTTATTCCGGCGAGCGCGATCTCGAAAACCCGCTGGCCGCTGTGCAGATGGGCCTGATCTACGTCAATCCACAGGGCCCAGATGGCAAACCCGATATCCTTGCCTCTGGTCGCGATGTGCGCGAAACCTTCGGGCGCATGGGCATGAACGACAAAGAGACCGTGGCGCTTGTCGCTGGCGGCCACACCTTCGGCAAAGGCCATGGCGCCGGCCCCGAGGCCAATGTCGGCCCCGAGCCGGAGGGCGCGCCGATCGAAGAGATGGGCTTTGGCTGGATCAACAGCTTTGGCTCGGGCAAGGGCGATGACACCACAACCTCGGGCTTTGAAGGCGCTTGGACGGCCAACCCGACCGTGTGGGACAACGGCTATTTCGATCTTCTCTTCGGCTATGAATGGGAACAGGCCACCACCGGCACGGGCAATATCGTCTGGCATCCGGTCGGTGTGAAAGAGGAAGACATGGCGCCCAAGGCGCATGACGCCTCGCAAAAGGTCACCACCATGATGACCACCGCCGATATGTCGATGCGGTTTGATCCGATCTATGGCCCGATCTCGAAGCGGTTCCATGAGAACCCGGCCGAGTTTGCCGATGCCTTCGCCCGCGCCTGGTTCAAGCTCACGCACCGCGACATGGGCCCCAAGGCCCGCTATCTCGGCGCAGATGTGCCGGCCGAAGATCTGATCTGGCAGGATCCGGTTCCGGCAGGCAAGGCGCTGTCGGACGCCGAGGTCGCTGACATCAAGGCCAAGGCTCTCGCCTCTGGCCTCTCGGTCGGCGATCTGGTGCGCACCGCCTGGGCCTCGGCCTCGACCTATCGCGGCTCGGATCACCGGGGCGGCGCCAACGGCGCGCGCATCCGGCTTGAGCCGCAGGCGAGCTGGGAAGCCAACGAGCCGGAGAAGCTGGCAAAGGTGCTTGCCGCCCTCGAAGGCGTCCGCAAGGGCACCAATGCCTCGATGGCCGATACCATCGTGATCGCCGGCGCTGCCGCGATCGAGAAGGCCGCCAAGGCTGCGGGCCACGACATCACCGTTCCGGTCACCACCGGCCGCGGCGATGCGACGGCTGAGCAGACGGACGCCGAGAGCTTCGCGGTTCTCGAGCCGCAAGCCGATGGCTTCCGCAACTTCCAGAAGGCCGAATTCACCATCTCGACCGAAGAGCTTCTTCTCGACAAGGCGCAGCTTCTGGGCCTCACCGCCCCCGAGATGACCGTTCTCGTCGGCGGGATGCGGGTTCTCGGTACCAACCACGGCGGCACTGCGCATGGAGTGTTCACCGACAAGGTCGGGGCGCTGACGAACGATTTCTTCGTCAACCTTCTCGATATGTCAATGGCCTGGTCGGACAAGGGCGATGGCACTTTCGACGGCCGCGACCGCAAGAGCGGCAAGGTCGTCCGAACCGCGACCCGCGCCGATCTGGTGTTCGGTTCGAACTCGCAGCTGCGGGCGCTGGCCGAGGTCTATGGCCAGAGCGACGCCAGCGGCAAATTCGTCCGCGATTTCGTCGCCGCATGGAACAAGGTAATGAACGCCGACCGCTTCGATCTCTGAGCGGAACAGACCTGAAAACGAAAAGAGGGCGCAGCTATCTGCGCCCTCTTCTTTTGTCTCGCTATCAGGCGAGGATGCTCAATTGCAGACTTTGGCGATCTCGGCGAATTGATCGAGAATCGAGAGATAAAGGGATGGGCCTGCCTCGAACCCACCACCGAGGGGATCGATCATGACCAAACGTCTGTTGCGGCCGGCGATCACCGCGTCCAATAGGCCAGAGTTATACTGAGGCTCAGTCAAGACACAGCTCACACCCTGTTCCGCGATTTCGCCGCGAAGCTCGGCGAGCCGAGCAGGGCCCAGCTCGACTGCATGACCTGACTGGATCGCCCCAATTCCTGTCAATCCAAGCCAACCTTCGACATAGCCAAAGGCATCGTGATACGCGAGATAGGAGCGCGGCACAGCACCGACGAGGGCACCGATGCTGCTCGCCTTCGCGGAAATCTCTGCGGCCCCCTCCGCCGCATTCCTGGCGTAGGAGGCGGCATTTTCGGGATCAAGGGCGCCAAGGGCCTCTGCGATCGAACCGAGCCAAACCATGGCGTTTTGCGGATCGAGCCACATATGCGGATCAACCGGCGCTTCATCCTCGTGCTCGTCGTGATCGTCGTGATCGTCGTGCTCGTCTTCGTCGTGCTCGCCAAAAGCCCCGCCCTGGCGCAGCATCAAGACCGATACACCCATCGCCTCAGACAGAACCAACTGCGCCGCTTCAGGCGCAAGAGACGTGATCGGATCCCCAAGCCAGCCGGTCAGTTCTGGGCCAACCCAAATCACCATGTCTGCGCCAGCCAAGCTCCGCGCCTCGGACGGGCGCAGCGCGTGGTCGTGAGGAGAGGCACCGGGCGGCAGAAGAACGGCGGGAGTATCGAACCCCATACAAGTATTGACGTCATTCCGTATGCCATCAATATCCATAAAAAAATTTTATCCATGTTTTTGTTGTTTATTAAAATATAACTAAAATAATCCGTAAAAGGAAAAAATAGTTAACATAT
>JALRLK010000186.1 GCA_023254495.1 Marivivens sp.
CCATAATCGCCGAGGCGAATCTGCCAACCATCTTCCAGGCCAAGGCGGATTTTTGCGTCACCTGCAAAGATAAAAGTTAGAATTTTTGCATCGGTTGTTAAATCAAGGTTTATCGTCAATAATTCGAGGACTTGTCCGGCGGGCCAAGAGGCGACCGAGCCAATGCAGGTAGGTTGTGAACCAAACCCGTGCGGCCAACATCGCAGGGGTAAAGACCAGCGTCAGAACCGTCGCAATGCCAAGGCCAAAGACAACCGCCGTCGCAAGTTGTTTCCACCAGAGCGCCGTCGGGCTGTCGATCGAATAGCCCCCGTTGATGAAGTCGAGGCTGAGGCCAAACATCATCGGCGCAAGGCCCGCCATCGTTGTGATTGTCGTCAGAAGGACAGGGCGGATGCGATCCTCGGCTGTGCGAGTGATCGCCTCGGTCCGCGGCATATATTGCCGGTATTCCTGATAGGTGTCTATCAAGACGATGTTGTTGTTCACCACGATCCCGGCAAGCGCCACGATGCCGGTTCCGGTCATGATGATCGAAAAGGTCTGGTCCATGACGATCATGCCGACAAGCACGCCGGCGGTCGACAGGATCACGGCAAGGAGCACGAGGACCGAGTTGTAGAACGAGTTGAACTGCGCCAGCAGGATGATGAACATCAGCCCCAAGGCGCCCGCAAAGGCCACCTGAAGGAAGCCGATGGACTCGGCCTGATCGGCGAAATCGCCCTGCCAGGAATAGCCGATCCCAGCGGGCAGCGTTCCGGGTGTGTCGAGCCAGGCGGTGATCGCTTCGATCCGCTCGTTTGCATTGACAACAGTGCGGGTCAGCGCACCGCTGTCGATTTCCGACTGAAGGTCGGCGTCGATATCTGTTTCAGGCAGGATGCGAATTGCGCCGGTCTCCGTATCGGCGAGCTTGACCAGACCGGTCGCAGCCCCCGCCTGAATGTCGAAAAAGCGGGTCTGATCGACGCGGCTGATCTGTGCGAGCTGTGGCACCGGTTCGCGTGTCACGAAATTCGACAGGGGCACCATGCCCGAAGGCGTTCGGACCTTGAGGCTGTCTAGGGTCGAGAGGACGCGGTCCTCTTCTGGCAGACGCACGCGGATATCGATCTCTTCTTCCGAGCTTTCGACCCGCATCGTGTCGAGCATCACGCCGCGCGTGACAAGTTGGACCATCGAACCGACCGAGGCCACATCCGCGCCGAAGCGGCCGGCCTTGGCGACATCGACCGTCAGCTGCCAGTCGATGCCGGGCAGCGGCAGGGTGTCTTCGACAAGGATGATCCCGTCCATGGCTTCGATCTGGCTGCGAATGTCGGCAGTCGTCTGGCGCAGAAGGTCGAAATCATCGCCCTTGAGGCGCAGGTGGATCGGCTTGGTCGATCCCGGCCCCATTGCAAGGCTCAAGGTTTGTGTTTTGATCCCGGGAATCTGATCCAGCTTGGCCTGCAGGGCGGCCATCACCGCATTGCCGCCGAGGCTCGACTGATCAAGGCCGTTTTCCCGCGCATAGGCTGAACGGTCTTCCCACGGCACCAGCTCGAGCTGGATCTGGCCGATCGTGTCGCCCGGGCCGCTTGCGCCGGCGGTATTTTGATTGAGGCCACCGGCTCCGGCAAAGGAAAAGACCGACTTGATGCCCGCGACGCCAAGGGTCGCCTGTTCCGCCTCGCGCACGAGGGCATCCTTCTCCTCAAGGCTCAGATTGCCGCGCGCCTGCACATAGACAATGGCCTGCTCGGGTTCTGTCATCGTGAAGAACTCAGTGCCTTTATTGTGATCGGCGTAATACATGAAGATCGTCGCCACCAAGACCCCGACCGCGCCGATGGACACGAGCGGCATCACCGGGTTTCCGGCTATGGCATGAATTACCCAGCCAAAAGGCGAACGGCGATAGCCAGCGTTGATCTTGGTCGCAGGGCGTTCGGTCTTGGCCGCACCCATGGCGATGGTCAGGCCGATTGCGCCGAGGATGAAAACGACAAGGCCCGGCAGCGAGGCCAAAATCCCGTCGGTTTGAAGGGCCGCGCCGGTCAGATAGGCCGGATTCAGGGTCAGCATGGCGCCGATATAGGTGATCAGGATCGCCGGAACTATCAGGGCCGCACGCGCATAGAGCGGCAAACGGCGGCGCAGCCTGTCGGAGGCGCGGTTGAACGAGCGGGTCATGCGGCCCGAGACGCCGCCCATGACCGGCAGGTAGATGAGCGCCACCACAAGCGAGGCGGTCAGAACAAAGATCAAGGTAACGGGCAGCATCCCCATGAACTGACCGGCCACGCCGGGCCAGAAGAGCATCGGCAGGAAAGCGCAGAGGGTCGTCGCGGTCGACGAGACAATGGGCCAGAACATCCGCTTGGCCGCCTCGACATAGGCGTGCATGGGCCCCGTGCCCTCTTGGATACGCTTGTCGGCATATTCGACGACCACGATCGCGCCATCGACCAGCATACCGACCGCAAGGATCAGGCCGAACATGACGATATTGGAGACCGCCACATCCATGATCGCCAAAAGTGCGAAGGTCAGAAGGAACGAGGTCGGAATGGCAAAGCCCACCAACAGCGCAGAGCGGGCTCCAAGCGAGGCCAGAACCACGATCATCACCAGCGCAATGGCGGTCAGGACCGAGCCCTCAAGCTGGCTCACCATCGAGGCCACGTTGCGGCTTTGGTCGTTCGAGGTGCCGACATCGACGGCGATCTTGAGATTTTCAGGCCAGCTTGCCTCGGCAGCGGCTACGGTGTCGCGGATCTGGGCGGCGGTGTCGA
>JALRLK010000012.1 GCA_023254495.1 Marivivens sp.
AGATCAACGGTGAGAGGCACTACCTTTGGCGCGCCGTGGACCATGAGGGTGAGGTGCTAGAGAGCTTTGTCACCAAGGCGCGTGACAAGAAAGCTGCATTGAAATTCCTCAAGAAAGCGATGCGCAAGCACGGTAGCCCGGGGGTGATCGTCACGGACCGGCTGCGATCCTACGGCGCAGCGTTGAGGGAAATCGGAGCCGCAGATCGCCAGGAAACTGGCCGCTGGTTGAACAATCGCGCGGAGAATTCGCACCTGCCATTTCGGCGACGAGAACGAGCGATGCTCCGCTACAGGTGCATGCGAACGCTCCAGAAGTTCGCCGCCGTCCACGCCTCTGTTCTCAACCATTTCAACTCGGAGCGCAGCCTCACTTCCCGAGCGACCTTCAAGCTAAACCGCGCCGCGGCACTTGCTGAATGGCGCCTCCTTTGTTCCGCATAGGTTCGTGCATTTGTGGGGAAACAGAGACTAGTTCGAATTGGTCTGACAGCACCGTCGTCCTTGCTGACCGTTGTAAAGCTACGGGTGCGACGACAGCCAGCAAAAGCGCGGTCCGTTTGGGCTCACTGCTGCCTTACGGCGGCACTGATAAAGATTTAATCTTGAAGATTGCTCAATGTCGGCTCTCGCGCGAGGGGTAATCCGAGTTCACGCTCGCAGCGAATGGCCGCTTCCCGCCCATTCGCCTGTGAACGCCGGTTGCTGGCCGCCACTTTGATACCGACCAAAGCCCGATAGCGACTAGGCAGTTGCCCACGCAGATATGCGCAGGAAAAGGCTATGGCCGACGTGCGCCTGGTCGGGCATCACTTGACGGTCAGCTGGTTGTATATTAGGCACCACAAACCGTTGCGGGTGTTGTGTAATGGTAAGACCTCAGCCTTCCAAGCTGATGACACGGGTTCGATTCCCGTCACCCGCTCCAGGTTTTCCGATTGAATTTATGATTTGAGCTCTGGCGGGTTGTGCGAGTCGGGCGCGATCTCTATGTCGGCTCTGCAACGAAAGATCGAGAGCCATGGCTGACGCATCGGTGAACGCCGGACAGGACCGTCCGACTTCGAGCAATGTGGGCGCGCTGGGCGGTCTTTGGCCCTTCATAAAACCCTACGGCATGATGATGACTGCTGCAGGGATCGCCCTTGTCCTCACGGCGATGATCTCGCTCGTCCTGCCGCTCGCCGTACGTCGCGTGGTCGACAATTTCGAGATCGGCGAAGGCTCGCTCCTCGATCAGTATTTCGCCATGGCGCTGATCATGGCCAGTCTGCTCGCCGTGGGAACGGCGGTGCGCTACTACCTCGTGACCCGTCTGGGCGAGCGTGTGGTGGCCGACATCCGCAAGGCCGTTTTCGAGCGCATGATCAACATGAGCCCGGCCTTCTTTGAGAAGATCATGACCGGCGAGGTCTTGAGCCGGATCACGACTGACACGACGTTGATCCTCTCGGTGATCGGCTCGTCCATTTCGGTGGCGCTACGCAACGTGCTGATCCTATTCGGCGGCATGATCCTGATGTTCTTTACATCGGCCAAGCTTACCGGCCTTGCGCTTCTGATCGTGCCGGCTGTCATCGTGCCGATCGTTTTACTTGGCCGCCGCCTGCGGACCCTGAGCCGCGAGAACCAAGACTGGATCGCCGCCTCGTCCGGCAACGCCTCCGAGGCGCTTTTGTCGGCGCAGGCGGTGCAGGCCTTTACCCAAGAGCATCATGCCTCTGTCAGGTTCGACGACGTGACCGAGCGCAGTTTTGTCGCCGCCCTGAACCGAATCGTCACCCGCGCCGTGATGACCGCGATCATCATCTTCATGATCTTTGGCGGCATCGCGGTCGTTCTCTGGATCGGCGCTTGGGATGTGCGTTCGGGCGCGACCAGCGTGGGGGAACTTGTGCAATTCGTCATCTACTCGGTGATGGTTGCCGGCTCGACCGCCGCGCTCAGCGAGATCTGGGGCGAGGTGCAACGGGCCGCGGGCGCGACCGAGCGCCTGATCGAGCTTTTGAACACGACCGACACCGTGGCCGATCCCGCCATGCCAAGCGCCGTGCCGGATATGCGCGCGGGCAGTATCGAGTTTGACAACGTGACCTTCCACTACCCCTCTCGCCCCGGCACCGCCGCGCTCGAGGGAGTGTCGCTGACCGTCAAGCCGGGCGAGACAGTGGCCCTCGTCGGCCCCTCGGGCGCCGGCAAATCGACGATCATGCAGCTGCTTCTGCGGTTCTTCGATCCGCAGAATGGCTCGATCCGCCTTGGTGGCGTCGATCTACGGGATCTCAAGCGCTCCGATTTCCGCCAGACGATTGCGCTTGTGCCACAGGATTCGGTTATTTTCGCGGATACCGCTCGAGAAAACATCCGCTTCGGCAGGCTCGATGCGACCGATGCCGAGGTCGAGGATGCAGCCCGCGCCGCCGAAGCGCATGATTTCCTCTCGGCTCTGCCGGAAGGCTATGAAAGCCCGGTGGGCGAGCGTGGCGTCCTCCTCTCCGGCGGCCAGAAACAGCGCATCGCCATCGCCCGCGCGATCCTGCGCAACGCGCCGATCCTGCTTCTGGACGAGGCGACCAGTGCCCTCGATGCCGAAAGTGAGTGGCTCGTGCAGGATGCCGTCGACAAATTGGCCGAAGACCGCACGACCCTCATCATCGCGCACCGCCTTGCCACGGTGAAGAAAGCCGACAGGATTGTCGTCTTCGACGAGGGCCGGATTGTTTCTGAAGGCACGCACGACGATCTCGTCGCGGCAGGGGGGCTTTATGCCCGTTTGGCCAAGCTCCAGTTCACGGAAGGCATTGCTGCCGAGTAAATGTCGTCGGGTAATTCTTGAACCTTGACGAAGATCATCTATCGTCATGGGAAAGCCGCGCAGACGGCATCAAGGGAGACCACCATGACATTCGCCAGCATCGCTGACATTAAGGCTATTGAAGAAGAAGCCTCCTGGGCCGATCGGGATATGCCGACAACAACCTTCGGCTTTCTGTCGCAGACTGCACGGAAATATTCGGACCGTCCCGCTGTCAGCTTTCAGATCCTGTCTGACCCGACCTCGAAGAACGAAACCTTCTATTGGGGCGAGCTTCTCGAAAAAACCTGTCAGACGGCCAATATGCTGCGCAGCCTTGGCATCGGCGAGAATGATGTCGTCGCCTATCTTCTGCCCAACAGCAACGAAACGGTTCTGACCTATCTGGGCGGCCAGATCGCCGGCATCGTCAGCCCGATCAACCCGCTGCTCGAGCCCGAGCAGATCGCCGCGCTCTTGCGAGAAACGGGCGCCAAGGTTTTAGTTACCCTCAAGGCCTTCCCCAAAACAGATGTGGCCCAAAAGGCCGCCGAGGCTGTGCGCCTCGCGCCGAACGTGCAAACGGTTCTCGAGGTCGATCTGGTGCGCTATCTCGGTGGCGCCAAGCGGTTGATCGTGCCGCTCATCCGCCCCAAGGTCGCCGTCAAGCACAGTGCCAAGGTTCTCGATTTCAACAAAGAGATGGCCAAGCATCCCGGCCATCTGACCTTCGAGGATTCCAAGGACGATCGCGTTGGAGCGCTTTTCCACACCGGAGGCACCACCGGAATGCCCAAGCTGGCGCAGCTGCGCTACAGCGGGATCATCTATAACGGTTGGCTTGGAAAGCGGCTTCTGTTCAACGAGAACGATTGCCTGATGTGCCCGCTACCGATGTTCCACGTCTTTGCGGCGATCGTGCTTATGGGGGCGTCGATGGCTTCCGGAGCGCATCTCGTTTTCCCGACGCCCGCGGGCTATCGGGGCGAGGGCGTGTTCGACAATTTCTGGAAGCTGGTCGAACGCTATAAGTGCACCTTCATGGTGACGGTTCCGACAGCCATGTCGGCGCTCATGCAGCGCCCTGTGAATGCCGATATCTCGACCCTGCGCCTCGCCTTCTGCGGCTCTGCGCCCCTGCCGGTCGAGCTGTTCAAGCGGTTCGAAAAGGCGACAGGCGTGACCATCTGCGAAGGCTATGGCCTAACCGAGGCAACCTGCCTTGTCTCGATCAACCCGCCCGATGGGGATAAGAAGATCGGCTCGATCGGCGTCGCATTCCCCTATTGCGACGTGAAGATCATGGATCTGGCGACCGGCAAAGAGGTCAAAACCGGTGAACAGGGTGAGATCTGTGTCTCAAATCCCGGCGTCTCGATGGGCAATACTTACACCGAAGAGAGCAAGAACAAGGATCTGTATTACCCCGGCAAAGAGTCCAAGACCCAATATCTGCGTACCGGCGATCTGGGCCGGATCGACGCAGACGGCTATCTCTGGATCACCGGCCGCGCCAAGGACATCATCATTCGCGGCGGCCACAATATCGACCCTTCGGAAATCGAAGAAGTGCTCGCAGGACACCCGCAGGTGGCCTTCGTAGGGGCCATCGGCCAGCCTGACGCCCATGCCGGTGAACTTCCCATCGCCCACGTCGAGTTGATCGCCGGGGCGACCGTCACCGTCGAAGAGCTTTTGGCCTATGCCCAAGAGCACATCAAGGAACGCGCCGCGCATCCCAAGCACATCGAGATCATGGATGAGCTGCCGAAAACCGCAGTCGGCAAGATCTTCAAGCCCGACCTTCGCAAGATGGCGATCAAGCGGATCTATAATCACGGCCTCCACAGCGGCGGCGTTGCGGCCTCGGTCGTCGATGTCGTCGAGGACAAGAAACGCGGCCTCGTCGCGCGGCTCGAACGGACCGGAACGGCGACCGACGAGGATGTGATGAAAGTGCTGGGTTCGTTTACCCATCCGTGGGTCTGGAAGGGCGAAGCGGAATAGGCGCTTGAGGAAAGGTGCTCTGGAGGCGGGTACCGAAACCGAACGGTTCTGTTGAAAACTGTTTAAAAACAGTATCTTAATAAATTATTTGTTCCTACGGGTTGTCCCTGCGTTGTTCCCACGGGGAATCGCCGTTTCTTGCCCATCAAGACCAATGGGATTGATCTCGAGCGACTGGAGCTCGATCGAGACCAACTTTGGGCGGAGGCAATTGAAGCCTATCGTTCCGGGGAGAAATGGTGGCTGACCGGCAGGGCTGTCGAGGCAGCTCTTATGGAGCAAGCGGAACGGGGAGAAGATGATCCGTGGATCTCAACCGTCAGAACATTCGTCGAGGCAAAAGAAGCGGTGTCGTGCAAGTTAGTTCTCGCAAATGCGTTTTATCTTCCAGCCGACAAGATGGGGCAGCGAGAGACAAAACACATCGCAAAGATTTTGAGGATTTCGGGCTTCGAGCGCGATGGTCAGTTCACTTCCGGGGACGAAAAGGGACAGGCCCGCTACGTTCGAAAGCGGTAGAAGATGAAGCGGTAGACGATAGCCTTCGTCTACCGATTTTTGGATGACGTAGATGAAGTAGACGAATTTCTAGAGAGTCTACGCATTATTGTAAGTTATTGATCTAAAGAAGATTGATTTGAATATCGACCTAAAAACCCCAAAGGATTCAATACTTTGGA
>JALRLK010000017.1 GCA_023254495.1 Marivivens sp.
GATAAGCAGCATGAAGAGCTGAACATCCTCGGCGCGACTTCCGGTGATACCGGCTCGGCGGCCGAATATGCGATGCGCGGCAAGCGCGGCATCCGCGTGTTCATGCTGTCTCCACTCGGCAAAATGAGCCGCTTCCAGACCGCGCAAATGTTTTCGCTGCAAGACAAAAATATTTTCAACATCGCCATCCGGCCCCACCGTTGCAATTTCCCAATGGTCGCCGACCCGCCGCGCCGAGATCACTTTGGTTCGCGTCAGGATCGTCGCGCCTTTCTCGGCCGCATCGCGCGCATTAAGCACGACAAGTCGCGCGTCATCCACCCAACCATCGGAATATTCGAAGGCGCGCCTGAAGCGCGGCTCAAGCGGCAAACCCTCGGGCTCCCGGTCAAGCCGAAGGCTCCGCGTGCCCGGTAGGATCTTGCGCCAGCCCATCCAGTCGTAAAGGAACAACCCGGCACGGATCATCGCCACAGGCCGCCGCCCTTTGGTCCAGGGCATGAGGCGGGCGAGGAGCCTTGAGACCGGCGTCATGCTCTCGAACCGCATCTCGGGCGAAAGCGGCAGGACAAAGCGCATGGGCCGGCTGATATGCGGACAGATCGAGAGTAGGATCTCGCGCTCGATCAACGCCTCGCGCACCAGACGAAACTCCAGAAATTCGAGATAGCGCAGACCGCCGTGGAAAAGTTTGGTCGAGGCAGATGAGGTCGCCGAGGCCAGATCGCCCATCTCGGCGAGCCCCACGCGCAAGCCCCGCCCCGCCGCATCGCGGGCGATGCCACAGCCGTTTATGCCGCCGCCGATGATGAAAAGGTCGAAGTCTGCGGCCATGGTGGCCTCCGATTGAGTCGGGGAATATTAGGCGGTATTTCCAATATAGAAAATGAATTATGTTCGTTTTTTTTCGTTTAAAAGTTCCTGTTGCGAAATTCCTCCAAAATGCGACTATGCCCTCCATGTCAGATCACCTCCGCCACGCCGATATCCTCGCCCTTGCCCGCACCGCGGGAAAAGTCACTGTAGATGGGCTGGCAGCGCGCTTTGGCGTGACGGTTCAAACCATCCGGCGCGACCTCACTGCGCTTGATTCTCTGGGTCAGCTTTCCCGCGTGCACGGTGGCGCGGTGCTTCCGACAGGCACCGCGAATATCGCCCACGCAGAACGCCGCCAGCTTGGCGCCGCCGCAAAGGCGCGAATGGCCGATGCCGCCGCGCAAGAGGTGAAACCGGGGATGACCGTTTTCGTCGGGATCGGGACATCGACAGAAGCGCTGGCCAAGGCGCTTTTGCACCACTCGGATCTGCAAGTGCTGACCAACAACTTCCACGTTGCAGAAATCCTTGCCGCCAACTCCGGCGCAAACCTGATCCTGACCGGCGGAACCTACCGGCGCAGCGACGGCGGCCTCGTCGGCCCCGCGGCGATTGCCACCATCCGCCAGTTCCGCTGCGATCTGGCGGTCTTTGGTTGCTCGGCTCTCGATGAACGGGGCGATATGCTCGATTTCGATATGGCCGAGGTCGAGGTCAACCGCGCGATCCTTGATCACGCCCGCCGCCGCATCCTTTTGGCCGACCATTCCAAACTGGACCGCCGCGCTCCGGTGCGTGTGGGATCGCTCAGCGATGTGGATCTGCTGATCACCGACAAGCCCCTACCTGCCCCGCTGGCCGAGGCCTGCGCGGGCTGGGGCACCGAGGTCAGGATCGCCTGATCACTCCAGCCGCGCCGGAAAGCCGGGGGCGCGCAGGTCGGTACCCAAAAGATCTTCCAGCAGTTTCGCGATCATCGGCGACTGGGCATCGCCCCCATAGGCGGCCTTGGCGGCCACATAGGTCTGATTGGTCATCGACGCCAGCTCGAGCGGCACGCCGAATTCCTTGCCGAATCCAAGCGCAAAGCCGAGGTCTTTGAGCGCCAGATCGAGGCTGAAGGCAATATCGTAGGAGCCGTTGAGGATCAGCGCCCCCTCAGTCTCGTGGACAAAGGAATTGCCCGACGAGGCCGCAATCGCGTGCCACGCCTGCCCAAGGTCAAGCCCGCCGCGCTTGGCCAGCATCAGCGCCTCGCCACAGGCCTTGAGGTGGATGAAGGCCAGCATATTGGTGATGACCTTGATGATCGACGACGATCCCAAAGGCCCCATGTGGAAGATGCGGTTGCCCATCGCCTCGAAGGCCTTCCAGTGCAGATCGACCAGATCCTTGTCGCCCCCCGGCAGCATGGTGATCTCGCCGCGATAGGCGAGGTGGACACCCCCTGTCACCGGAAGCTCAAGCATCCGCACGCCCGCCTCTTCGGCGACCTTCGCCAGCGCAAGCACATCGTCGCGCCCCAGCGTCGACATCTCGATCCAGCTTGCGTCCTTTTTCATCAAAGGAAGGATCTGGCGTAGCACCTTCTCGGAAACGGCGGGCGAGGGAAGGCAGGTGATAACGTGATCAACCTGCGCCGCGACCTCCGCCGCGCTGTCGGCCCATTTCGCGTCCGCTGCGATCAGCGGCTCGGCGAGGGTCTTATTCAGGTCGAAAACAGTGACCTCGAACCCCGCCTTCAGAAGGCAGCCAGCACAAGCCGCGCCGAGGTTGCCCAGGCCGATATATCCGTAATGCATGAAAATCTCCTCCAATTTTTCACGACCCTAGGCGCAATCTTCGCGTCACTCTGCACATCCGCGGCATGCGATGGTCAACAGGCGACGTTTTTTGCCGGCTCTAGAGCCGGATCAGGATGCCAAGATCGGCCACGTTGGTTCCCGTGGCATCGGTGATCAGGAGATCGCCCGCAAGGGCCAGCGCTGCATTGCTATCGTTGTTCGCCAAAAGCGCCTCGGGATCGCCCCCCTTGGCGCGGATCCGCCCGAGCGTCCCGCTATCGACAAGCCCGCCCGCCGCCTCGGTCGGCCCGTCGCGCCCATCAGTGCCGCCTTGCAGGCAGACCCAGCACTCGGGCCAGTCGCGCCGCTCGGCCTCGAGCGCGATGCGAAGCGCCAGCTCCTGATTGCGCCCGCCAAGGCCCGTGCCCTTGATCTGAACCGTGGTCTCGCCGCCCCAAAGGGTGACGCCCTGCCCGGCCGCATCGCAGATCGCCTTGGCGGCATCGGCCACATCGCCCACGATGGGCGCGGTGATTGCCTTTGCGCTATGGGAAGCCGCCGCCATTGCTGCGAGGCTCTGGCCGTTGGAGCCGACAAGCCGATTGGTCACAGGCGGCAGGGGCGCGGGCGCAGGCGCGGCCCCAAGATGCGCGCGGACAGAGGCCGCAACCTTATCCCAAAGCCCCCGCGCCTTTAGCCGCGCGATAGCATCCGCCGCCGTCCCCAGTGACTCGGTCGTCGGCCCCGAGGCGATGGCCCGCAGATCATCGCCGATCACATCCGACAGGATCAGCGCCCTCACCGGATTGGGCGCGGCGAGCCGTGCAAAGCCGCCGCCCTTGAGGCGCGACAGCTGCTGGCGGATCAGGTTCATCTCGGTGATATCCGCCCCCGAGGCGAGGAGCAGGCGGTT
Organism: Marivivens sp.; assembly: GCA_023254495.1. Taxonomy (GTDB): domain Bacteria; phylum Pseudomonadota; class Alphaproteobacteria; order Rhodobacterales; family Rhodobacteraceae; genus RFZI01. The sequence goes on from JALRLK010000017.1 coordinate 3,514, forward strand.
GACCTCTGCCTTCTCGGCAAGGGTGATCCCCTCCGCAGGCGCCGGCAAAAGCGCTGAGCCGCCGCCTGAAATGAGCGCCAGAACGGGCCCGCTTGCCGCCTTGAGCGCGGCAATCACGGCCTCGGCCGCTGCCGCCCCGTTTCCATCCGGCACCGGATGGCCCGAGGCCAGGACCTCGGCGCCCGCAAGCGGCTTTGCGTTCTCATAGTTGGTCACGACAATCGCCCGCACGCCCGGATAGGCGGCCAGCGCCGCCTCGGCCATGCGCCGCGCCGCCTTGCCCACGGCCACGATCAGCGCGGGCTTGTCCGCCCCCAAGGCCCCCGCCACCGCCCGATAGGGATCGGCTGCGGCAACGCCCGCCTCAAAGAGGCGCAGCACTTCGGTGCGGCGGTCGGTCAGGTCCATGATGCCCCCTTCGTTCCCTTTGGCTTATCGCCGCCTACCGAGGCCGAGGCAAGCCTTCGGACCATTTGACGAAGAGGCGATTCCAGACTAGAACAAAATAAGAACATTTAGCGAGTCATGCCGATGCAAAGCGCCCCGCCCGCCCCGAAAACCCATACCGAGATCCTCCGCGACCTTGGCCGCCCCGAACGGCGCGAGGCGCAGGCGACCTTGAGCGAGGTTTTCACCGAGACGGTGATTGACGCCGCTCCTGTGGGCTTTGTCCTCGCCCGCCTCGGGCCGGTGGGCAAGCCGATCCTCTGGATTCAGGATCGCCTCTCGCGGCGCGAGACGGGGCGGCCCTATCTCGCCGGCCTGCCCGAGGGGACCGAGATCCTGCACCTTGAGGTGAGCCGCCCGCTCGATGCGCTCTGGGCGATGGAAGAGGGGCTGCGCTGCCCCTCGCTCGGCGCGGTGATCGGCGAGATTTGGGGCGATCCGGCGGTTCTGGATTTCACCGCGACAAAGCGGCTCGCGCTCCGCGCCGAGGCGCATCGGGTTCCCGCATGGATCATCCGCCGCGCCGCCACCGCGGGCCTCAGCGCCGCGCGGGATCGCTGGCGGGTCAAGTCCCTGCCCGCCCTGCCCGAACCCGACGATCTGCGCGCGCCCGGCGAGCCCCTCTGGCAGGCGGAACGCTTCCGCTCGCGCTGGAGCCGGACCGGCACATGGGTCGCCCGGCCTCAGGCCACGGGCCTGATCCTCGAACATGGGCTCGCCGCGAACGAGGCCCCAGCCCTGCAGCAAAGGGCCTAACCCGATGCCACCCCCGATCTGAGCCGCAATGATGTCCCACGCAGGCAAGCTGCCACTTCCGTCTGCATCCCCCGCCCCGGCCCACCGCCCCTCAGGCGCCCGGCCCCAGTTGCGTGCCGGATCGGAACTGCCGGATCGCGGCGAGGCCCCGCCGCCGCTCGCCCGCCGGATCACCGCGATCCACCTGCCCCGCTTTGCCATGGAGCGCTGGCAGCGCGCCCTTGCCCGCCGCGGCGAGACCCCGCCCGAAGAGATCCCGCAAGCGCTCGCCACCGAAGGCCCGCACGGGCCGGTGATCCACGCCACCAACCGCGCCGCCGAAGAAGCGGGCGTTTCCGCCGGCGCACGGGTTGTCGATATGCGCGCCCTCTGCCCCGAGCTGCGTATCGATTACGCCGACCTCACGGGTGACCGCGCGGCCCTTGAGCGGCTCACCCTCTGGGCCCGGCGCTGGTGCCCCTGGACGGCGGCCGACCTTTCCGCCCCTGAGGCGGGGGGTGCTGCGGGCCTTGTGATGGACACGACCGGATCAGATCACCTGATGGGCGGCGAGGCGGCGATGCTGCGGGCGATGGAGGAACATCTCTCGGCCCTCGGGATCAGTGCTTCACCCGCTACCGCGCCCACCCACGGCGCGGCTTGGGCGCTCGCCCGCTATGCCCCGCCGCGCAGCCTCTGCCCGCCCGAAGCGCTGGCGCAGGTCGTGGCGCCCCTGCCTGTGGCGGCGCTGCGCCTTGCGCCGCAGAACGTGCTTCTCCTGCAAAGGCTGGGCCTTGGGCGCATCGGTGATCTCGCCGCCGTGCCGCGCATCTCGCTCGCCCGCCGCTTTTCCCGTGCGCCCTTGGCCGAAAACCCGCTCCTGCGGCTCGACCAGATGATGGGCCGCCTCGCCGAGCCGGTCAGCGCCACTGAGGACCCGCCGCGCTTTGCCGTGCAAAGCCGCCTGGCCGAACCGGTGCAAGACCCGACCGCCTGGCTCCCCGAGCTTTGCCGCGAACTCTGCGGCGGCCTCGCGGCGGCGGGCTTTGGCGCGCGGCGACTGACGGTGAGCGTCTACCGTACCGATGGCGAGGTCTCCTCCGTCAGTGCCGCCACCGCCCGCGCCAGCCGCGACCCCGATCACCTCTGCCGCCTCTTCGAGGGGCGGCTCGAGCGGATCGACCCGGGCTTCGGCTTTGATCTCATCACCCTCGCCGCCCCGCAGGTCGAAGACCTCAGCGCCATCCAGACCCGCCTTGATCGCCGCGAGGATGACGGCGCCGAACTTGCCCGCCTGATCGACCGCCTCGCCGCCCGCCTCGGCCCCGGCGCCCTGCGTCGCCCCAGCCCGGCCCCCAGCCACATCCCCGAACGCGCCGAAAGCTGGACGGCGGCCATGACCCGCCCGAAACCCGCGACCGGCACCACACCCGCCGCGCCGCGCCCCCTGCGCCTCCTCTTCCCCCCCGAAGAGCTGCGCGTCCTCTATGCCGTGCCCGAAGGCCCACCCGCCCAATTCGTCTGGCGGCGCCTGACCCACCGCGTCGCCCGCTTTGCCGGCCCCGAACGGATCGCCCCCGAATGGTGGCGCGACAGCCCCGGCGCAAGACTGCGCGACTATTACCGGGTCGAGGATCAGATCGGCCGCCGCTTCTGGATCTTCCGCGAGGGGATCCTGGGCGATGGGCGGGGGCCCGAGCCTGCGTGGTTCCTGCACGGGATCTTCGGATGAATGCCCCCGCGCCAGAGGGGGCTCTGCCCCCCGGCTCCTGCGGAGCCTCCCCCCGGAGTATTTTCGGCCAAAAGAAAAGCGGATCGAAGCCTGATACCCCGACCCGCCCTCTTCTTCCGGCGTGGCCATCGGCGCTCCCGCCTGTGCCGCCCCCTGCTTATGTCAGAGCATGGTTAACAAACCCCTGCTACTTTTGGCTCAAAATACTCCGGGGGAGCGCCGTAGGCGCGGGGGCGGAGCCCCCTCTTCATGCCTGAAAACGACCACGCCATCCCGCGCCGGACCTTGCCGGAAGACGGGGATTTTCCGCCCAATCCCCGCGCCGGGTTTGTCGAGCTCGGCCTTGCCACCTGTTTCTCCTTTCTGCGCGGCGCGTCTGATGCCGTCGATCTCGCGCAGGAAGCCTGGGCCTTGGGCTATGACGCCCTCGGCTGCGCCGATCTCAACAGTCTGGCTGGCGTGGTGCGGCTTCATGTCGAGGCGAAGAAGGCCGCACTCAGGCCGCTGATCGGCTGTCGCGTGCGGCTTTTGGGCGGCGAGGAATTCCTTGCCTACCCCGAAGACCGCGAGGCCTATGGGCGGCTGTCGCGGATGCTTTCCAAGGGCAAGATGCAGGATGCGGACGGGGGTTGGCAGGCCAAGGGTGTTTGCGATCTGACACTTGAGGATCTCGCGGGCCTTGGCGCGGGGGTGCATCTCATCTTCCTGCCGCCACCCTCCCTCGCCGGGCTCGAGAAAGCGTTGCCGCGCTTGGCACGCCGCCTGCCGGGGCTTGGCTATCTGGCGGCGAGCCATCTTTACCGCGGCAATGATCGGGCGCGGATCAACCGGCTCGACCGGCTGGCGGGGCAAGCGGGTTTGCGGCTCTTGGCGACGAACGATGTGCTCTACCACATCGCCGCCCGCCGCCCCCTGCAGGATGTGATGACCTGTATCCGCGAGAAGGTCACGCTTGCCGAGGCCGGCCCGCTCATCGCCCCCAACGCCGAGCGTCATCTGAAATCCCCCGCCGAGATGGCGCGCCTTTTCGCCGAATGGCCCCATGCGCTGCGGGCCACGCGCGAATTGGCCGACCGGCTGCATTTCAGCCTTGACGAGCTGCGCTATGAATACCCGCGCGAGGTGGTGCCGGGGGGGCGCAGTCCGCAGGACTATCTGGAAGAGCTGACATGGGCGGGGGCCGAGGATCGCTATCCGGGCGAGCCGCCGGCCGAGGTGAAAGCGACGCTCCGCAAGGAGCTGGCGATGATCGAAAAGCTCGATATCGCCCGCTATTTCCTGACCATCCACGATATCATCCGCTATGCCCGCGACGTGGCCTCACCCCCCATCCTCTGCCAAGGGCGCGGCTCGGCGGCGAATTCCGCGGTCTGTTATGTCCTCGGCATCACTGCCGTCGATCCCGCCCAGCACCAGCTTCTTTTCGAGCGGTTTATCTCCGAAGAGCGTAAGGAGCCGCCCGATATCGACGTCGATTTCGAGCACGAGCGGCGCGAGGAGGTGATCCAGCACATCTATGGCAAATACGGGCGCGAGAGGGCGGGTCTCTGCGCCACGGTGATCCATTACCGCCCGCGCTCGGCGATCCGCGAGGTGGGCAAGGTGATGGGCCTGTCCGAGGATGTAACAGGCGCGCTCGCCAAGACCGTCTGGGGCAGCTGGGGCAAGAGCGTGGATGGCGGGCACGCGAAGGAGGCGGGGCTAGGCCTCAGCGATCCCGTCCTGCGCAAGACGCTGATCCTTGCCCGCGAGTTGATCGGTATGCCGCGCCACCTTGGCCAACACGTGGGCGGCTTCATCCTCACCGAGCGGCCCCTGACCGAGACGGTGCCTGTAGGCAACGGCGCCATGCCCGAGCGCAGTTTCATCGAATGGGATAAAGACGATATCGACACCTTGGGCATCCTCAAGGTCGATATCCTCGCGCTCGGGATGCTCACCTGTATCCGCAAATGTTTCGACCTGATTTCAGCGCATTACGGGGTAAACCTCACACTGGCCACCACCCCGCGCGAGGATCCGCGCGTCTATGAGATGCTCTGTCGGGGTGACAGCATCGGCGTTTTTCAGGTCGAGAGCCGGGCGCAGATCAACATGCTGCCGCGCCTGCGGCCGCGGACCTTTTACGATCTGGTGATCGAGGTAGCCATTGTCCGGCCCGGGCCCATTCAGGGCGACATGGTGCATCCCTATCTGCGCCGCCGCAGTGGCGAGGAGGCGGTGGACTACCCAAGCCCCGCCCCGCCGCATGATCCGGCCGAGTTGAAATCCATCCTTGGGCGGACCCTCGGTGTGCCGATCTTTCAGGAGCAGGCGATGAAGATCGCCATTGATGCCGCCCGCTTCAGCCCCGCCGAGGCGAATGAGCTTCGCAAGGCGATGGCGACCTTCCGCTCGAAGGGGACGATCGGCAAGCTCGAGGAAAAGATGGTCGGGCGGATGGTGGCGCGGGGCTATGATCCCGAGTTTGCCCGCCGCTGTTTCGACCAGATCAAGGGCTTTGGCGAATATGGCTTTCCCGAAAGCCACGCGGCCAGTTTTGCCCTGCTGGTCTATGTCTCGTCCTGGCTGAAGTGCCATTACCCGGCGGCCTTTGCCGCAGCCTTGCTCAATTCGCAGCCGATGGGGTTCTATGCCCCGGCCCAGATCGTCCGCGACGCGCGGGAACATGGGGTGGCGGTGCTGCCGGTCGATGTGAACTGTTCCGGGTGGGACAATGCCTTGGAGTTTTTTGACTCACACGAAGACACGAAGACACGAAGGGGTTCAGCCTGCGGCAAAGCCCCCTGCCATTCCTCGGGCTCGTTTGACGAAAGGGTTGATCAACAAAATACTGCCTGCGGCGCAGAACAACCCTTTCGTGCCTTCGTGCCTTCGTGTGAACCCCATATTGCCCTGCGCCTCGGCTTGCGCCAGATCGATGGTTTTCCTGAAGCCGCCGCAGCGCGAATTGTAGCGGCGCGGCAGGCGGGTGGGCCGTTTCGCGATCTGCGCGACCTGAAAGAACGCGCCGCGCTGTCCCCGGCGCTGGCCGAGCGGTTGGCGGCGGCGGATTGTTTCCAATCCATGGGGTTGACCCGCCGGCAAGCACTGTGGGACGCGCGCAGCCTCATCGCGGCTCCCGACCTG
>JALRLK010000096.1 GCA_023254495.1 Marivivens sp.
CCGTCGATGGCGAGAGCCTGATGGGCCTCACGCTCGACGAAGCGGTTGACCTGATGCGCGGGCCAGTGGGTTCGGAGATAGTTATCACCGTGGTCCGGGAAGGCGTTTCGGAGCCCTTCGACGTCTCGATCATCCGCGACACGATCAAGCTGACAGCGGTGCGGGTCCGGCAGGAAGGCGACTCGATCGTCCTGCGGATCACCACGTTCAACGATCAAACCATGGCCAATCTGAGCGACGGACTTGCCAAGCAGATCGAAGAAGCAGGCGGCATCGACAAGGTCAATGGCATCATCGTCGATCTCCGCAACAATCCCGGTGGTTTGCTCAATCAGGCGGTCTTTGTGGCCGACGCTTTCCTTGAACAAGGGGAGATCGTTTCGACCCGTGGCCGCAATCCGCAGGACGGCGAGCGGTTCAATGCGACCGCAGGGGATCTAACATCTGGCCTGCCGATTGTCGTCCTAATCAATGGCGGCTCGGCCTCGGCCTCCGAGATTGTCGCAGGCGCGTTGCAGGATCACCGCCGCGCCATCGTCATCGGCACCAAATCTTTCGGCAAAGGCTCGGTCCAGACCGTCATGCCGCTTCGGGGCGATGGCGCCATGCGCCTGACGACCGCGCGCTATTATACGCCCTCGGGCCGCTCGATTCAGGCGCTCGGCATTCAGCCCGATATCATCGTGCAGCAGCCTGTCGCGCATCCGGGCGATGAGTCTGAGACCACCACCCCACAGTTCCGCTCGGAAGCCGATCTCAGGGGTTCGCTCAACAACGACAGCCTCACCGAGGACGAGATCCGCCAGATCGAGGAAGATCGCGCCCGCGCCGAGGCAACGGCCGCCCTGCGGGAAGAGGACTATCAGCTCGCCTATGCGATCGACATCCTGAAGGGTCTGTCGGCGCTGGGGCCGAAGAACTGATGATGTCGCCCGAAGAAATTGCCCGCCTGCCCTACAGGCCTTGCGTCGGCGTGATGATCGTCAATGCCGAGGGCAAGGTGTTCGTCGGCCAGCGGCGCGACAATTTTCAGGATGCCTGGCAGATGCCGCAAGGCGGGATCGACAAGGGCGAAGCGCCACGTGAGGCCGCGCTGCGCGAGATGTGGGAAGAAACGGGGATCACCGCCGATCTCGTGACCGTCGAGGCCGAGACCGAGGACTGGATCCCCTACGATATCCCGCACGACCTTGTCCCCAACATCTGGGGCGGCAAGTATCGCGGGCAGGAGCAGAAATGGTTTCTGCTGCGGTTCCAAGGTCGCGACGACCAGATCGACATTGCCACCGAGCACCCTGAATTTTCGAAGTGGAAATGGATCGAGGCCAACAAAGTGGTTGATGCCATCGTGCCCTTCAAACGTGCGACCTATGAGCAGGTAATAGCCGCTTTCGCCGGGCATTTGGTGAGCTGATGGCACGCGCAAAGATGGATACGCGGGCCATCGGCCTAGATGTGGGCATTAGCTTTGCCAAGTGGCTCACCGGTGCCGAGAACCTGCACTACGGTGACTGGACCGGCCTTGAGGTCAACGCCGCAAATTTCGGCCCCGAGCAGGTCGCCTATACCGACCGCCTCTTCCGCTTCCTCCCCGACAAGCCCTGCCGCATCCTCGATATCGGCGGGGGGGGGCGAGACGGCCCGCAAGCTCCTGGCGCTTGGCCACAAGGTCGAGATCGTGATCCCGAGCGCCTTCCTCGCCGGCCGCTGCCGCGAGAATGCCAAGGGCGCGGTGGTGCATGAGATGCGGTTTGAGGATTTCGAAGGCAGCGGCAAGTTCGACGTCTGCCTCTTCTCGGAAAGTTTCCAATATATCCCGCTCGGGATCGGCCTGCAGAAATGCCTCGGCCTTCTGGCGCCCGGCGGCCGGATCGTCATTGCCGATTGCTTCCGCCGCGAAGGGTTCCGCGAGGACAAGGTGCTTGCCACCGTAGGCGGCGGCCACCTGATCAACCGATATCGTGCCAAGTTGGCAGGGCTTGGGCTCGAAACCCTAAGCGAAGAGGATATCACCACATAGGTCGCCCCTTCGGTCGAGATCGAGCAGGGGCTGTTCAACGTAGTCGGCCATGCGCTCACCCGCGTTGATCAGGAGCTCTCGGCCAAGCGCCCTCGGGCGAAATGGCTGATCGACAAGGTGATCCGCCTCTTCATGGACGAACGCAAACGCCAAAGGTTCGACCAGCGGCTCTACCAGAACAACTGCAACGCGCAGGGCTTTGCCTAGCACAACGTCTATCTGATGACAGCGCTCGAGCCGCGCAGCTAGCCTTCGCGGCTGGCCTTGCGGGCGAGCTTGGCCGCAAGGTTGAGCCCCACGCCGGGCCGCGACCACGGGCAGACCGCGATGCAGATGCCGCAGCCCTGATGCTCGTTGAAGAAGGGCAGGCATTTGTCGAAATCGACATACCATTTCTCGTCGCCCCGCACGGTCTGCTTTTCCGGCAGGATCGCATAGGGCGGGCAGGCGTCCTCGCAGATCCGGCAGGCCGCGCAGAAGGCGTCGATGCCGTGGTCCTTGCGCGGGGTCGGGGCGAAGGGGGCATCGGTCAGAACCGCGGAGAGGCGGAAAGACGCCCCGAACTCGGGATTGATGATCGAGCCATGCTTCCCGAGCTCGCCAAATCCCGCCTCGATCGCGGCGGGTATCATGGTGAAACTGGTTGCCATCGGGCCGGTCACCGGTTTGGCGGCCCATCCATCTTCCTGAAGCCAAGCGGCGATGCGTTTTGCGACAAGCGAGGCGCGGGTGTATTGCACCATCACTTCGGCGCCAGCCTCGGGCTTGGGCGCGGTGGCGATTCGGTCGTAGTCATGCTGCACGCCCGCGATGATCACGCGGGTCTCGCTCACCTTGCCGCCTTCATAGACCCAGTCGGGGTTCATCGCGGCGACGCCGACCTTCTCGCAAAGCCCATTGGCGATGAACTGGTCGAGCTGGCGCGTCCAGTCCTCGGGGTTGCGCTGGGTCGGGGTCGGGGCGACAGGCGGCAAGGGGGCCTGAGAAATCTCCATCCGCTTGGCCCGTTCCTCGCCGAACTCGGGCGAGCCGGGATCGACGGTGTAGAACCACTTCTGCATCCGCCCGTGCGGGATGTCGTCGGGGTTGGTCGCCCAGTAGACGACACTCGGGCGGCGGTGCTCGGCCTCCCCAAGGCCGTTGATCGCATTGCCCGTCACCTCCGGCGCAAGCGCCATCTGCTCAGGGTTCGGGATGAAGGGTCGATGTGGATTCTCGCGCGGCATGGGCCTAGCTCATCCGCCGCCGCCCATCCTGTCAACGGCGCGTGCGTTTGACCTTCTTCTTGAGTTTGCTCGCCTTGGCCTTTTCCGCCCCTGCACGTCGCCGCACCGGCTTGCCGCGCCCGCGATGCGAGGGGCGGGCGATGGTGCGTTCCTCAAGCTTCAGAAGCTCGACGATGAGGCCGCCCGACACCGGCGCCGCCTCGACGAGCTTGACCGTGACCCTCTGGCCAAGGCCGATCACCGTGCCGCTTTTCGAGCCGGTGAGGCTTTGGCTCTCGGCGTCGAAATGGAAGAACTCGTCGCCAAGGCTGCGGATAGGGATGAGGCCATCGGCGCCGGTCTCGTCGAGCTTTACAAAAACGCCGAAGCGGGCGATGCCGCTGATCCGGCCTTCCATCACCGCGCCGAGCCGATCGGAGAGGAAAGCGGCAAGATAGCGGTCGGTCGTATCGCGCTCGGCCACCATCGAGCGGCGCTCGGTATCGGAGATCAGCTGGCCGGTCTCTTCGAGGTTCTCGATATCCCACGGGCTCAGCCCATCATCGCCCCAGCGATGCGCCGAAATGAGGCCGCGGTGCACGATCAGATCGGAATAGCGGCGGATGGGCGAGGTGAAATGCGCATAGTTCCGGAGCGCGAGGCCGAAATGCCCGAAATTCTCGGGGTTGTAATAGGCCTGCGTCATTGCCCGCAGCGTCTGGATATTGATGAGCTCGTCCTGCGGCGTGCCTTCGGCCTGCTTGAGAAGCGCGTTGAGGTGCCGAGTCTGCAAGACCTGCCCCTTGGCCAGAACCAGCCCCGCCGCCTGCGCCACTTCACGCAGCGCCTCAAGCTTGTCAGGGCTCGGCTCTTCGTGAACGCGGAAGAGAAGCGGCGTGCGCTTCTGGATCAGGGTCTCGGCGGCGGCGACGTTGGCGAGGATCATGAACTCCTCGATCAGCCGGTGCGCCTCGAGCCGTTCCTTGAAGGCCACGCTTGTGACATGGCCCTCGTCGTTGATCTCGATCCGCCGCTCGGGCAGGTCGAGATCGAGCGGCTGGCGCGCCTCGCGGGCCCGGGCGAGAAGGCTGTAGGCCTCGTAGAGCGGCCTCAGGATCGGCTCGACGAGAGCTTCGGTCTTTTCGTCCGGCGCGCCGTCAACCGCGTTCTGCACCCGCTGATAGTTCAGCGAGGCGACCGATTGCATCAGGCCGCGGGTGAAACGGTGGTCGATCTTGTGCCCCTGCGCGTCGATCCGCATCCGCACGGCAAGGCAGGCGCGGGGGACATTCTCGTGCAGCGAACATAGGTCGCCCGACAGGCGATCCGGCAGCATCGGCACGACACGGTCGGGGAAATAGGTCGAGTTGCCGCGCTTGCGGGCCTCGCGGTCGAGCTCGGAATTCGGGCGGACATAGTGGGCGACGTCGGCAATGGCGACCCAGATCACAAAACCGCCGGGGTTCTTCGGATCGTCGTCTGCGTGGGCATAGCAGGCATCATCGCGGTCGCGGGCATCGACGGGGTCGATGGTCAGAAGCGGCAACGCGCGCAGGTCTTCGCGGCCCTTGAGCCCCGCGGGCTTGCAGGCATCGGCCTCGGCCACCACCGCATCGGGAAACTGGTCGGGGATGCCGTGCTGATGGATGGCGATGAGGCTCACCGCACGCGGCGCGGTCGGATCGCCCAGCCGCGCGACGATCCGCGCTTTGGGCAGGCCAAGGCGGCCCTTGGGGCCGGACTGTTCGGCCTCGACAAGCTCACCGTCTTTGGCCTCGCCTTCGGCGCCAGCAGGCACGACCCATTGCCGATCTGCCCCCTTGTCGATGGGCACGATCCGCCCGCCTTCCGAACCCTTGCGGAAGATGCCGACGATCCGTTGCGGGTTGGTGCCGATCTGGCGGATCACCCGTGCGGCGTAGTCGTGCTCTTGGTCCTTGACCAACTCGAGCCGCGCCAGAACGCGGTCGCCCTCGCCCAGCGCGGGGTCGGTGGGTTTCAGGACCATCAGGATCTTCGGCGCCTTGCCCTTGCCTTCCCATTCGACCGGATCGGCCCAGAGATCGCCCTCGGCATCCGGCGCACGCACGCGCAGCACGGCCACAGGCGGCAACTCATCGGCATCGCGATATGAGGTCTTGCGCTTGCGCAAAAGCCCCTCGTCCTCCATCTCGCGCAGGAGCGCTTTGAGGTCGATCCGCGCCGCCCCCTTGATCCCGAAGGCCCGCGCGATATCGCGCTTGGCGGTCAGGGTCGGGTTGGCCGAGATCCAGTCGAGAACTTCCTGCTTGGAGGGTATGCGTGTCATGCGCCCGCCCTAGCACGGGCGCGGCGCGGCGTCATGCGAAATAGCCTTCGAGAATCCGGCGATAGATCGCCTTGAGCTGGCCGATCTGTTCGACCGACACCCGCTCGTCAACGGCGTGCATCGTCTTGCCGACGAGGCCAAACTCGACCACGGGGCAATGATCCTTGACGAAGCGGGCGTCCGAGGTGCCGCCCGAGGTCGACATCTCGGGGGTGCCGCCCGTCTCGGCGGTCACGGCCTTGGCGATGAGCGTCGAAAGCTCGCCCGGAGGCGTGAGAAAGCTCTCGCCCGAGATCTTGACCTTGAGCGCAACCCGCACCCCGAATTCCTCGGCCACGCGGTCGGCCTCGGCCTGCAGGTGCTCCGTCACCGAAGCGCCGCTGTGCAGATCGTTGAAACGGATGTTGACGGTGCCGCGGCAGGTGTTGGGGATCACGTTGGTCGCGGGGTTGCCGGTGTCGATGGTCACGACGGCCACGGTCGAGGCATCGAAATGGTCCGAGCCTTCATCGAGCGGCGTGCTCGATATCCGGTCCATCAGCCGCGCCATGGCGGCGACCGGATTCTTGGCGCGGTGCGGATAGGCAGCGTGGCCCTGAACGCCGGTCACGGTGAAATGCGCGTTGAGCGAGCCGCGGCGGCCGATCTTCATCATCTCGCCCATCTCATTGGGGCAGGTCGGCTCGCCCACGAGGCAGGCGGTCATGGCTTCGTTGTTGGCCTTCATCCAGTCGAGAAGCGCGGTCGTGCCGTCCACCGCATCGCCCTCTTCATCGCCGGTGATCGTCAGGATGATCGCGCCATCGGGGGGCGTCTCGCGGACGAAATCAATGGCGGCGGCGGCAAAGGCGGCGACGCCCGATTTCATGTCGGTCGCACCCCGGCCATAGAGCCAGCCATCCTTGATCTCGGCCCCGAAGGGATCAACCGTCCAATCCTCGCGGTTGCCTACCGGCACCACATCGGTATGGCCGTTGAAGCCGAAGCTGCGGTTGGCCCCCTGCCGGCCCCAGCGGGCGAAAAGATTGCTAACGCCCCCACGATCCACTCGCGTGCAGGCGAAACCAGCCTCTGACAGAACGCGATCGAGAAGCACCAGCGCCCCGCCTTCCTCGGGCGTGACCGAAGGGCAGCGGACAAGATCGGCGGTAAGGGCGACCGGATCAACGGGGTTTGACATCAAGGCTCTCCTTTGCCCGATGGCTAGCGGCTTGGAGCCGATCATGCAATTGCCCCGTGCCCTACTGTGTCGGCCAAGCGACACCAAACTGTGCCAACACCCCGTCGGGGATTCGCAAAGCCGCCCCCATGCGCTATCCCTCAGCCAACACCAGCCCGAGGCTGGGCAGAACATGAGGGTCAAAAACCCCAAAGACGCAACTACGACATCAAGCTGGATCGCCCTGCGTGACAGGCACGGTGATGTCTTTTCGCCCTTCACCGAAGGCCATAGCCCTTCGCCCGCAACGCTTCTTGCGCGCGGCACCCTGCTTTTGCACTACGCCCACGAGCCGCGGCCCGTGCGGCATAATCTGATCCGCTATTCGTCGCGAACGCCTTGGCCAAGCTCGCTGACGGTCTGCACAGAGCCCGACGGGCAGATGCGGGTTTTGATGGCTCAAGGCACATCCAGCACGGCCTTCGATCTGCCAACGTCATTTCGCGGGCCCGAGGAAGACGTGATCTTTCACTACATTTGGGACGGCCCCGCCCGTCAGGCGAGCCTTGCGGTCGATCTGCCCGAACGGGGCGCGAAATTCCTCGCCCGGGCGGAAGGCCCATTTCCCCTGTTCTTTCGCGATGTGCACAGGATCATCACGGCAGCGGCGGAAACCACCCTCTCGCACGAGGTCAGATCGGTTGCTTTCAGTGCCGAGATCGAGCCGATCGGCATCAATCCGACGCTGGACCCGGACGCCAGAATCGCAACACCCCAAGGCGAACGCCCCATTGCCTCGTTGCGGGTTGGAGACCATGTCCTGACCGCAGAGAAGGATCCTGCCCAAATTCGTTGGGTATGTCGGCAAGATCTCCCAGCGCGGGGCCGATTTGCGCCGCTTCGCCTGCGGGCTCCATTTTACGGGCTTCATACCGACCTAATCGTCGCGCCCGATCAAAGATTGCGGCTTAGCGGATCCGAGGTCGAATACCTTTTTGCCGAAGAACGGGTCTCTGCTACGGCGGGTCATCTCATGGACGGGCGGACGATTGTCCGGGGGCCGGAGACCACGATCCAGAGATACTACCAGCTGCTGCTCGACCGGCCGGCGACGCTTATCGTCAACGGTGCCGAGCTTGAAAGTTTTGATCCGGGGGCGATGGCAGGCAATCGGGAACTGCTCGAAGCCTCAGTCCTGCGCGGCCTCCCGCCAGAACTGGTGCCGTCGTCCTATGGTTCCGGGCTGCCGCAACTCAAAGGATTTGAGGCGCTGACGCTGGCGCACTAGTCGTAGAAGGGCGTCATCTGGGCAACGATGACGCTGTTTTCCTCAAGCGCGCGCTGCATCAGCTCTTTTTCCTCGTCGTCGATGTCGTGGCCCTCGGCGAGGCGCTCATCAAGCGTTCCGTAGCCGGAGACATCAAGGGGGGCGAGATCGGCCTGCTTGAGGATCGCCACGGTTTCCCGCACCGCCTCGGCCTCGTCCACGCCGGAGGCATAGCACATCAGCGCAGCGCCAGTGCTGCCCTCGGGCAGGCCGTCGCCTTCGTGCCGGCCCACCTCGACAAGGAGGGTATAGACCTGCTGGGGCTTCTTGGGTTTGGCGGGTTTATCAGTCACGCAGAAGCTCGTTGATACCGGTTTTGGAACGGGTCTGGGCGTCGACGCGCTTGACGATCACGGCGCAGTAGAGGTTCACGCCGCCTTTCGAAGGCATGGAGCCCGCGACGACAACCGAAAAGGGCGGCACTTCGCCGTACATAACTTCGCCGGTCTCGCGATCGACGATCTTGGTCGATTTGCCGATGAAGACGCCCATGCCAAGGACCGAGCCCTCGCGCACGATGCAGCCTTCGACAACCTCGGAGCGGGCACCGATGAAGCAGTTGTCCTCGATGATGGTCGGGCCGGCCTGCATCGGCTCCAGAACGCCGCCGATACCGACGCCGCCAGAAAGGTGCACATGCTTGCCGATCTGGGCGCAGGAGCCGACGGTCGCCCAGCCGTCGACCATCGTACCCTCATCGACATAGGCGCCGATATTGACGAAGGACGGCATCAGAACCACGTTCTTGGCGATATAGGCCGAACGGCGGACGATCGAGCCCGGCACCGCGCGGAAGCCCGCTTCGCGCCACTGGTTCTCGCCCCAGCCCTGCCATTTCGAGGGCACCTTGTCCCACCAATTCGAGCCGCCGTTCGAGCCGGAAATCTCGTGCATATCGGTCAGGCGGAACGACAGGAGTACCGCCTTTTTGGCCCACTGGTTGACGTGCCATGTCCCGTCTGCCTGACGCTCGGCCACGCGCAGCTTACCGCTGTCGAGCGCGGTCAGGGTGTCTTCGATGGCTTCGCGGGTCTCGCCCTTGGTCGCGGGGGTGATGGTATCACGCGCGTCCCACGCGGCTTCGATGGCGGCTTCGAGTTGGGCGTTGGACATGGGCGTTCCCTTTTCGCGTCAGGTTTATCGAGTTGAGTGCCCTATAATCACAGCGCACCAGCGGCACAATGCGACGATTAGGAAAGCGGATCCGGCGCGATATTGGCGCCGCAGAGGAGAACGGCCACCTTCTCGCCCGGCTCGGGCCGATAGGCGCCGGAGAGAAGCGCCGCGAGCGCACAGGCCCCGCCCGGCTCCACGAGCATCCGCGCCTCGCGCCAAAGCACCCGCTGCGCCTCGGCAATGGCCTCGTTCGTCACGAGAACTGAGGGGGCGTCAGCCTCTCGGGCCAAATCGAAACAAATCTGCCCGATCCTTCGCGCCCCGAGCGAGTTGGCGGCGATCCCCGAGACCTCGACATCGACCGGATTGCCCGCCGCCAGCGCGGCATTCAGGGCGCAGGAAGTCTCAGGCTCGACAGCCACGATCCTGCGCCGCGCGCCCGCCCATGCGATGGCCCCGCCGACAAGGCCCCCGCCGCCCACGGCGATCAGGACGGTATCGGCCTCTAGCCCCTGCTCCTCCCACTCGCGCAGACAGGTTCCCTGCCCTGCCACCGTTTCTGGCGCGTCGTAGGCATGGACCTGCATCGCGCCTGTCGCGGCCTCATAGTCGAGCGCGGCGGCAAGGGCATCGGCGTAGGCGCCGGGGACAACCGTCAGATCGGCGCCGGTGCGCTCGATCAGGGCTATCTTGGAGGGGCCTGCCATCTCGGGCACAAAGATGCGGGCCGGAATGCCAAGCCGTGCGGCGGCAAAGGCGACGGCCGCCCCATGATTGCCGCCGGAGGCCGCCACAACGCCACCCTTCGGAACTCCGCCCGAAAGAAGCGTGTTAAACGCCCCTCGCGCCTTGAAGCTGCCGGTATGCTGAGTGAACTCGAGCTTGACCTCGACAGCGCGACCAAGACCCGAAAGATCCAGCCGTGTTACAGCCGTCCTACGGACATAGCCTTCGATGCGCCCCGCCGCGGAATCAATTTCGGCAATCCAATCCATCAAATCCGGCCCTCCCAGTTGTGACTGGCCTTGCAAGTCGGGTCGTTCTACCAATGACCAAGAGCAGAAGAAAGGATCGGCACCATGCGCGATCAGAGACGTCATCCATTCCGCGACAGTATTCAGGACCGCGAGGCCGCGCAGCATTTTGAAAGGACAGCCCAGACGGCTTCGCCCACCTATCGGCTTGCTTTCAACGATCCCGATTTCCTTCTCAAGGAAGAGCTGCGCCCTGTGCGACTTCAGCTCGAGTTGTTGAAGCCCGAGCTGGTGATGAACGAGGCGGGCGTGAAATCGACCATCGTCCTCTTCGGTGGCGCCCGAATTCCCGAGCCTGCCAAGGCCGGAGCCACACCCGCCAGCCTTGCGGCCCTTTCCCCCTACTACGACGAGGCCCGCAAGTTTGCGCGTCTGATGACCGAGCATTCAGTCAGGAACGGCGGGCTTGAGAACGTGATTGTCACTGGCGGCGGGCCGGGGGTGATGGAAGCAGGCAACCGCGGCGCGGCAGAGGCCGGAGGCAAATCCATCGGCCTCAACATCGTCCTGCCGCACGAACAGGCGCCCAACCCCTATGTGACGCCCGAGCTGTGCTTCAATTTCCACTATTTCGCCATCCGCAAGATGCACTTCCTTATGCGCGCCAAGGCTGTCTGCATCTTCCCGGGCGGATTCGGGACGCTGGACGAGTTTTTCGAAGCCATCACTTTGATCCAGACCGGCCGGATGGAGCAGGTGCCGATCTTGCTGTTCGGCAGGTCGTTCTGGGAAAAGGTCATCAATTTCAAGGCTTTGGCCGAGGCCGGAACGATCTCGCCCGAAGATCTCAAGCTGTTTCGATACGTTGAAACCGCAGAAGAAGCGGTGGAGCAGATCGAGACTTGGGAGAATGCGGGCAAGAAGCGCTCGCATATTCCGGGGCGGTGACAAAGACAGCCAAAACAGCTGCCGAGATGATCGGCGGGATGGACCCTGTGATGGTCGCGGGCGATGTGGCCTTTGCATCGATCACCGATCCGCAGCTGCTGGCGCAGCTCTTGCCGCTCGCTCGCGCGGTCTTTCGCGAGGCCGAGGGCATCTCTCTCATCCTGCCGCTCGCCGACCACCCCGACCGCGCAAACGCCGCGCCGATGCGGCAGATCACGCTCAACGTCTATTCCGATCTGGAAGGGGTGGGCCTCACCGCTGCTGTTGCAACCGCGCTGGCCGCCGAGGGCATCGCCTGCAACATGGTCGCGGCCCATCACCACGACCATGTGTTTGTGCCGTCTGATCGCGCTACCGAGGCGCTGACGATCCTTTTGGAATTGCAGAAAGGCTAGAGCCCGGCTTCGGCCTCGATCTCGCGCTTGGATTTGCGGGCGCGTTCGGTGGCGGATTTGAGCTGGCCGCAGGCGGCCATGATATCCTCGCCGCGCGGGGTGCGGATCGGGCTCGCGTAGCCTGCGTTCATCAGGATCGTCGCAAAAGCGCGGATGCGGTTGTTGGACGACCGCTCATAGGGCGCGCCGGGCCATTCGTTGAACGGGATGAGGTTGACCTTGGCGGGAATGCCGTCGAGCAGCTTGACCAGCCGATGCGCGTCCTCATCCGTATCGTTCACGCCCTTGAGCATGACGTATTCAAAGGTGATCCGCTCGCTGTTCGTGGCCTTGGGGTATTCCCGCAAGGCATTGAGCAGGGTCTCGATGTTCCACTTCTTGTTCACCGGCACCAGCACATCGCGCACCGCGTCGGTGGTGGCGTGGAACGACACGGCGAGAAGACAGCCGATCTCGTTCGCCGTGCGGGCGATCTCGGGGACAACGCCCGAGGTCGACAGCGTGATGCGGCGGCGGCCAAGGGCGATGCCTTCGCCGTCCATCGCGATCTTCATCGCGTCGCGGACGTTCTCGAAATTATAAAGCGGCTCGCCCATGCCCATCAGCACGATATTCGACAGAAGGCGCGTCTCGTCCTTCGGAGCGCCCGGCACCGGCCATTCGCCGAGGTCATCACGGGCCAGCATCACCTGACCGATGATCTCGGAAGTGGTGAGGTTGCGGACGAGCTTTTGCGTGCCCGTATGGCAGAACGAACAAGTCAGCGTGCAGCCGACCTGCGACGAGATGCAGAGCGTCCCGCGATCCTCTTCGGGGATATAGACGATCTCGACCTCGTGGCCGCCGGCGATCCGCACTAGGTATTTGCGCGTGCCATCGGTCGAGACCTGCTTGGTCACCACCTCGGGCAACTCGATCACGAAATTCTCGGCCAGAAGTTTGCGATAGTCTTTTGCCAGATTGGTCATCTGGTCGAAATCGCGCAGGCCCCAGTGATAGACCCACTGCCAAAGCTGGTTGATCCGCATCTTGGCCTGCTTTTCGGGCGTGCCGGCCGCGATCAGCGCATCGCGCATCGCCTCGCGGGTCATGCCGACAAGGTTCTTGGCCCCCTCCGGCGCCTTGCGCGGAATAGTCAGAACGTCTTGCGTGATAGGGGCGGTCGCGGTCATGGCAGGCTCGATTCTGGGATCAGACCGGCCTCATATAGGAATTCGGGCCGGTTTCAAAAGAAATCCGACCCGAACTTGCTTTACTTGCAGCGGTTCTCGGCCTCGGTGACGGCAGCGGTAAAGCCGCTAAGCGAGAATTTGTCGGTGGTGACTGTGCCGCGACCCGACCGGGCGACGAGCGTGGCAGAAGAGCCTTTCTTCATCGCCGCGACGATGGTGGCATCATCCTCGGGCTTGGCGGCCCATGCCCATTCGCCTTCGGTGAAAAGCGCGTATTTGGTGCCATCGACATCAAGCTCGACGGTCGAGCCGCCCGCGAAAGGATAGCCGCCGGTAAAGGCCAGCTGACCGTTCACGCCCTCACCGGGCCGATAGAAAACGAAAAGCAGGATATCGCCGCGGCGCACCGAGACAACATTTCCGTCACGGGTGTTGACCGTTTCCTTGGGTGCCGAAACCGCCCAGCATTCCTTGGGATTGCTCTCGACAAAGACGCTCCAGTCAGTGCTAGCCTGAACGCGGTTAGACGATTCCTGTGCAACGGCCGCGCCCGACCAGCTTAGCGCGGCACTCAGTGCCACCACGCCCGCAACGATAAATCTCATGTAACAGCCTCCAGCTGCGCTTGCCTCTTTCGCCCTCTGTCCCGATGCATTCTTTGGCATCTTTTGACTGGAAGGGCGGGTTCCAACTCGATACCGCTAGAGATAACAAGAAATCCACCTACTGGGAAAGCCCCATTGGGTCACAATCCTGCGCGGAATACCGCCAAAGCAAGGAACCCCTATCGAATGACCGGCGCTGTTGAACTTGTCGAAACCTGGCGTGGCGATCTTCTGGAAAGCGTGCATCTTGGCCATGCGGTCATCGTCGGCGCCGATGGCGAGATCCTCGAGGCTTGGGGCGCGCCAGAGACGATCATCTTTCCGCGTTCGTCCTCGAAGATGCTGCAGGCGATCCCGCTGATCGAAAGCGGCGCAGCGGATGCCTTTGGCCTCACCTCGAGCCAGCTTGCGCTGGCCTGCGCCAGCCATCAGGGCGCGAAGCTCCACGTCGGTCACGTCAACCGCTGGCTTGCCGACCTCGGCCTGACCGACGATGCGCTCCGCTGCGGCCCCGAGCCCTCGCGCGATCAGGAATACCGCGACGAGATGGCCTGTTCGGGCGATCCGGTTTGCCAAGTGCACAACAACTGCTCGGGCAAACATTCGGGCTTTCTCACGCTCAACAAGCATATCGGCGGCGATGCCGAATATGTCGATCCGTCCCACCCCATTCAGATGATGGTGCGCGAAGCGACCGAGAGCCTGACTGGAGAAGAGAGCGCCGGCTACGGCATCGACGGTTGCTCGGCGCCCAACTTTGCGATGAGCCTGCACGGCCTCGGCCGCGCGATGGCCTTCTTTGCCTCTGCCCACGAGCGGGGCGACCTGCGCTCCAAGGCTGCCGCTCGGCTGGCAGAAGCGATGCGGAAGTACCCCGAACTGGTGGCCGGCGAAGGCCGCGCCTGCACCGAGCTTATGCGTGCGATGGATGGGCGTGTCTCGATCAAGACCGGGGCCGAGGGCGTCTTCGTCGCGATGGTGCCGGAGAAGAAGATCGGCATCGCGCTCAAGATCGCCGATGGCGCGACACGCGCCAGCGAATGCGTGATGGCCTCGCTTCTGGTGCGCGTCGGCGTTCTCGATCCCAATCATCCCGCCGCACGCGCCCGCATCCACGCGCCGATCCAAAACCGGCGCGGCATCCATGCGGCGGGCGTTCGTCCGGCGGCGGCGCTGGCCTAGGCCGCGAATTCAGAGCGGGCGTAACCCTGAATATAGAGAAGCGCTGTCAGGTCGCCGTGGTTGATGCGGATATCGCATTGGGCCTGAACCGAGGGCTTGGCGTGCAGCGCCACGCCGGTTCCGGCAAGGCCAAGCATCCCGAGGTCATTCGCGCCATCGCCCACCGCCAGAACGTCTGAAGCGGCAAGGCCGAGCCGCGCGGTGATCTCGTGCAGCGCCTGCACCTTGGCCTCGCGCCCGAGAATCGGCATGGCGACCTTGCCAGTCAGTTGCCCCGCCTCGGCCAGAAGCGTATTGGCGCGGTTTTCGTCAAAGCCGAGCGAGGCGGCGACACGGCCTGTGAAGGCCGTAAACCCGCCCGAGACAAGCGCGGCATAAGCCCCTGCGGCCCGCATCGTTGAAACCAAAGCTTTGCCGCCGGGCATAAAGGTGATCCGGCTTTGCAGAACCGTGTTGATCACGGCCTCCGGCAAGCCCTGCAAAAGCCCAACCCGCTCTTTCAGCGCCGCCTCGAAATCCAACTCGCCATTCATCGCCCGCGCGGTGATCGCCGCCACGCGCTCACCCACGCCCGCCTCGGCGGCCAGCTCGTCGATGCACTCCTGCTCGATCATTGTGCTGTCCATGTCGGCGAGAAGCATCTTCTTCCGGCGACCGGCTTCGGGCTGGATCACCAGATCGACGCCTTGCCCCTGCAGGCTCTCCCACACGTCCCAGCGGTTCCCCGGCATCTGCGGCACGGCAAATTCCGCCGCTTCGCCCGCCGCGAGGCACTGGGCCCCACCGCCGCCCCAAGCGTTGCGGAGCGACTCGACAAGCGGCGCCTCAAGCGAGGGCTTGGCTGGGCTCGTAAGAAGGGTGACGGCGAACATGGCGGCTCCGGTCTTGGTTTCCGCGCCTAATGCCTGATCGACAGTGGGATTCCAAGCAGGCCAGCAGGTGCAATCGCCCCCGAACGTGCAGCAAAGTTTCCTATCGTAGCCATTTGGCGTCGTATTCGAGGCGGAAACAGCCGCCTTTGCGTCATTTTGGCCATTGTGGCCCGCATCGCCCCCCGATATCCCCATCCGTGGGACACCCCTCCCCAACGAGGGGCATATATCTGTGAGGATATCAGAAATGGCACTGACCAAACCGGCATCGCGGCCGGTCAATCCGCGGTTCTCTTCCGGCCCCTGCGCCAAACCACCCACATGGACGCTCGACGCACTGGCAGACGCGCCCCTTGGCCGTTCGCATCGCGCGGGCGTCGGCAAGGCCAAGCTCAAAGAAGCGATCGACCTAACCGCCGAGATCCTCGGCATCCCCGCCAATTACCGCGTCGGCATCGTTCCGGCCTCGGATACCGGCGCGGTCGAGATGGCGCTCTGGTCGCTTCTTGGCGAGCGCCCCGTCGAGATCGCCGCCTGGGAGAGCTTCGGCGCCGGTTGGGCGACCGATGTGGTCAAGCAGCTCAAGATTCCCGCTACGGTCCACACGGCTGATTATGGCAAGATCGTCGATCTCTCGGCGCTCGACTATGACAACGACGTTGTCTTCACATGGAACGGCACGACCTCGGGCGTGCGCGTGGTTTCGGGCGAGGTGATCCCTGCGGATCGCAAGGGCCTGACCATTTGCGACGCCACGAGCGCCGCCTTCGCGCAGGATCTGCCGTGGGACAAGCTCGATGTCGTTACCTTCTCGTGGCAGAAGGTCATGGGCGGCGAGGCCGCGCACGGGATGCTGGTTCTCAGCCCCCGCGCTGTCGAGCGGCTGGAAAGCTATACCCCCGCTTGGCCTCTGCCCAAGATCTTTCGCATGACCTCTAAGGGCAAGCTGATCGAAGGCATCTTTCAGGGCGAGACGATTAACACGCCCTCGATGCTGGCGGTCGAGGATTATCTCTTCGCGCTCAAATGGGGCAAATCCATCGGCGGGCTTGATGCCTTAAAGCACCGCGCCGATGCCAATGCCCGCGCCATCTGGAATTTCTGCGCCAGCCGCGACTGGATCGCCAACCTCGCCGAAGACAAGGCGACGCGGTCAAACACCAGCGTGTGCCTGAAGTTCACCGATCCGCGCATCACCGATGGCGCAGCCTTCGCCAAGGCCGTTGCCAAGCGGCTCGAGGCCGAGAAGATCGGGCTTGATATCGGCGCCTATCGCGATGCCCCCGCGGGCCTTCGCATCTGGTGCGGCGCGACGGTCGAGACATCGGACATCGAGGCGATTCTGCCGTGGCTCGAATGGGCCTATCAGACCGAGATCGAAGCGCTGCTACAGGCGGCCTGAGGGTGAGGCGGGTTAAACTCCGCCCTACCCGATCCGAACCCTATTTCTTCCATGTAGGGCGGGGCTCGCCCCGCCACCCCAATGAAGGACCAAACCATGGCCCCCAAAGTTCTCATCTCCGACGCCCTGTCGGATGCCGCCGTCCAGATCTTCCGCGACCGCGGGATCGAGGTCGATTTCCAGCCCGCCCTCGGCAAAGACAAAGACGCCCTTCTCGCCATCATCGACCAGTATGACGGCCTCGCCATCCGCTCGGCCACCAAGGCCACCGAGAAGCTGATCGAAAAGGCCACCAGCCTGCGGGTGATCGGCCGTGCGGGTATCGGGGTCGACAACGTCGATATCCCCGCCGCCTCGAAGAAGGGCATCATCGTGATGAACACGCCCTTCGGCAACTCGATCACCACCGCCGAACACGCCATCGCCATGATGATGGCCGTGGCCCGCCAGATCCCCGAGGCCAGCACCTCGACCCACGCCGGCAAGTGGGAGAAATCGCGCTTCATGGGGGTCGAGCTGACCGGCAAGACCCTCGGCGTGATCGGTGCAGGCAACATCGGCTCGATCGTCTGTGACCGCGCCCGTGGCCTCAAGATGAAGGTCATTGCTTATGATCCCTTCCTCTCGGAAGAGCGCGCCACGGATATCGGCGTCGAGAAGGTCGAGCTTGATGACCTGCTGCACCGCGCCGATTTCATCACGCTGCACGTGCCGCTGACCGACCAGACGCGCAACATCCTCTCGGCCGAGAACATCGCCAAGCTCAAGAAAGGAGTTCGCATCGTCAACTGCGCCCGTGGTGGTTTGGTCGATGAGGCGGCGCTGGCCGAGGCGCTGAAATTGGGCCATGTCGCCGGCGCGGCCTTCGACGTTTTCGCCGTCGAACCCGCCACCGACAGCCCGCTCTTCAACCTGCCCAACGTGGTCGTCACACCGCACCTCGGCGCTGCCACGACCGAGGCGCAGGAAAACGTGGCCCTTCAGGTGGCCGAGCAGATGGCCGACTATCTCCTGACCGGCGCTGTTACCAACGCCATCAACATGCCCTCGATCACCGCCGAAGAGGCCAAGGTCATGGGTCCGTGGGTCAAGCTGGCGGGCCACCTCGGC
>JALRLK010000160.1 GCA_023254495.1 Marivivens sp.
CGCTCGTCGCCCAGATCGGCGCTGACCGTGACCGGGCGGCGACGCTGCTCGGGGTTGTGGCCGACAACGCCCAGCCATAACCTCACGGCCGCGCCTCGGGGTTCCGACTCCGGTGTGTGCGCCAGCCCGACCGGGTCGGCGCGTCCTCAACGAGAGGCTGGAGAAATGGCCATTACGCCGAAGGAAGAAGTGATCGCGGAGCATCGTCTCAGCGATTCCGACACGGGTTCGCCTGAGGTGCAGATCGCGTTGCTGACCTCGAGGATCACCCACCTCACCGATCACCTCAAAGAGCACCCGAAGGACCACCACAGCCGCCGCGGGCTGCTGATGCTGGTCGGGCGCCGCCGTCGCATGCTCGATTACGTGCGCTCCATCGACGTCGATCGCTATCGCAAGATCGTCGCCGACCAGGGTCTGCGCCGCTGACCACCCTCGTCGGGTGATCCACCCGACGATCAGTTTCTGTCAGACTTCGCGGGTCCGGCGCCGTCGGCGCCCTGTTCAACTCGGAGGTACCGATGGCGATTGGATTCATCGGTCTCGGAAATGTGGGTCGCCACCTCGCGCGGTCCGTGCTGAGGGGCGGACACGACCTCGTCGTCCATGACCTCGACCCGGATGCCGTCGCTGGGCTCGTCTCCGATGGAGCCGCCGGCGCGTCATCGATCGCCGAGGTATGCGCCTCCGCGGACACGGTGATCACCTGTCTACCGTCGCCTGCTGTCATCGACGCGGTGGTGGCCGCCGAGGGTGGCGTCCTCGACGCTTTGTCCGACCGTGATGGCACCTGTTGGATCGATTGCAGCACGAACGATCGCTCGGAGACCCTTCGGATCGCAGCGCTGGCGGCCGAGCGAGGGGTGGCGGTGCTGGAGGCTCCAGTCACCGGCGGTGTGCACATGGCGGCCCGAGGGGAGATCACCGTGCTCGTAGGCGGTGACACTGATCTGCGCGAGCGACAGCGCGACGTGCTCGACAGCCTGGGTAGCCCGGTCATCCACGTCGGCCCCCTCGGGTCGGCCGCGACCATCAAGGTGATCACCAACATGCTCGCCCTCACCCATCTGGTCGCCGCTGGAGAGGCGCTCATGCTCGCCAAGCGGAGCGGGGTCGATCTCGCCACGGCCTTCGAGGTGATCAAGCACTCATCGGGCAACAGTTTCGTCCACGAGACCGAGAGCCAGGTCATCCTGAACGGCTCATACAACATCAACTTCACCATGGATTTGGCGGTGAAGGATCTCGGCTTCGCGATGGCCTTCGGACGTGAGTCCGGTGTGCCGCTCGACGTCGCCGGACACGTGTACCAGACATTCATCCGAGCCCGAGAGGCCTACGGAGGATCGGCGTGGTCACCGGAGGTCGTGCGCCTCCTGGAGGACGCCCTGTCCACCGACCTTCGGGCTCCCGGCTTCCCGGAGGAGATCACATGACGGCGCTCGACACGCACACGCTCGGTACAGCTCCGGCAACGGAACGCGATCTCCGCCAGGACCTCGCGGCGGCCTTTCAATGGACTGCCCATCTCGACATGCACGAGGGCGTGGCCAATCACTTCAGCGTCGCCGTCGACCCCGCGGGTAAGAGGTTCCTCATCAACCCGCGCGGCATGCACTTCTCGCGCGCCCGCGCCAGCGATCTCGTGTTGGTCGACTCCGAGCGTCTCGAGGACGACCCAATCGGCCACGGGGTCGATCCCACCGCATGGGTTCTGCACGGCTATCTCCATGCTCGGGTGCCCCGAGCCAGGTGCGTGCTCCACACCCACATGCCCTACGCGACCGCCCTCGCCTGCCTCCGCGACTTCGAGTTCCTGATGCTCGATCAAAACGCCTGCCGGTTCCACGAGCGGATCGCCTACGACCGTGACTACGCGGGGATGGCGTTGGATCCATCGGAGGGGGAGCGGGTAGCCAGCCTGCTCGGAGACCGCCACGACATCCTCTTCCTCGGAAACCACGGTGTGATCGTCATCGGCCGAAATGTGGAGGAGGCCTTCGACGACCTGTACTACCTCGAGCGGGCAGCGCAACTCCAGGTGATCGCCTTGTCGACCGGCCGACAACTCACGCTCGTCGACGACGCGACGGCGGCGCTGGCCTGCGAGCAGTGGCTCAACTACCCGGAGGGGAGCCGACTTCACCTCGACGCGATCCGGGGTGCGCTCGAGGCGATGGGGAGCGACTATGCGCGGTGAGCCCGATCCGATGATGCCGGTCCGATTCGTGAGCGCGGCCGACACCGCCGATCGCGAGGTTCT
Source organism: Marivivens sp. (assembly GCA_023254495.1). GTDB lineage: Bacteria > Pseudomonadota > Alphaproteobacteria > Rhodobacterales > Rhodobacteraceae > RFZI01. The sequence goes on from JALRLK010000160.1 coordinate 2,264, forward strand.
GGTCACCTGGTCCGACGGATCGACGAGTCGCTTTCACAACCGTTGGCTGCGGGACAACTCACCGGGGGCGCTTCACCCCCAGACCCAGCATCGAGTCGAGGAGACCTCGCGGCTCGACCCCTGGCTCAAGCCTGACGGTGTCACCGTGACCGCCGACGGGGCGCTGCACGTTCGGTGGCCTGACGGACATGAGAGCACCTTTGGCTCGGCTTGGCTGAACGTGCACGACTACTCCTCAGGAGCGAGGTGGCAGCCGCGTCAAGCGCCTTTAACAGCGCCTCTTCCCGATTTGCGCCCCGCGCTTCGGCAACGATATGGGCGGCCATGAAGTTATCGCCCGCGCCGGTGACCCGTGTCACCAACACTTTGGGCGGGGCTAGCGTAATGACGCTATCGCCCGTGGCCTCGCTCGCGGCGCGGCCGCCGTCGGTCACCAGAACCCGATGCGCGCCCCGGGCAATCATTGCGGCGGCTGCGGTCGCGGACTCGGTGAAATGAGCCTGACACAGGCGGCTCGCCTCTTCGAGGTTGACGTAAAGGGTCGCCGTCGGGTGATCCATCAGCGCCAGAAGCCGCTCGGCCTTGCCGGGGCTGGCGGGAGCCACACGAAGATCGGCCGCTGCGAAAAGCGGCGAGCGGGCGATTTCGCGCAAGAGGTCGGTCGTCAGGTTGCCATCGAGCGCCACGGGGCCAGAGTAGGGGGCGTCAGCGCTTCCGAGCCGACCATCGGCCAAAGGCGCGAGAATCCGGTCTCCGGCAGCCTCCAGAGAATGGGCGTCGGCAATGGCGGCAATGAGGCCGTTTGCACCTTCGACAGCCATATAGACATCGGTCGGCAGATCGTCGGACCGATAGGCAAAATCGCAGACAAGCCCCATGCGAGCGGCCTCGGTAATCAATTCCTCACCTTCGGCATCGCGGCCGATGGCGGTCAGGATCGCGGGCGTCAGGCCAAATCGGCGCAACGTCATCGCGATGTTCATAGCAACGCCCCCCGGCAGGCGGGTGATCCGGCCCGGCACGTCGGTGCCCACCTCCATGTGAACCGAGGCGCGGCCGATCACGTCCCACAGGACGGAGCCGATACAGAGAATGTCGGGCGATTGGGTCATGGATGCTTGTTGCCGCAAAGCGCCTCGCGCCGCAAGAAGAACCCCGCAAATCCCCGAAGGGCAGAGGGGGCTTGCACCCCTGCGCGCTTGCGTCTATAGGGCAGCTACTTCAATCCCGCAGGCGGGGGCGGGTGCTATGGGGAGACATCCCATACCATCCACCGGTTGGGCGAAAGCCTGATCCCCCGCCGAGGCTAAACCGGAAAGGAATAGGACATGGCTCTTCCCGAGTTCTCCATGCGTCAGCTGCTTGAGGCTGGCGTTCACTTCGGCCACCAGACCCAGCGCTGGAACCCGAAGATGCAGCAATACATCTACGGCAGCCGCAACGGCATCCACATCCTCGATCTGACCCAGACCGTGCCGATGCTCGACGCCGCTCTCAACGTCATTCGCGAGACCGTCGCCAAGGGCGGCCGCATCCTCTTTGTCGGCACCAAGCGTCAGGCCCAGAAGGGCATCGCCGAAGCCGCCGAAAAGTCGGCCCAGTTCTACATGAACCACCGCTGGCTCGGCGGCACGCTGACCAACTGGCAGACCGTTTCGCAGTCGATCAACCGCCTCAAGGCGATCGACGAGGCCGCCGCTCAGGGCTTTGAAGGCCTCACCAAGAAAGAGCGCCTCGGCATGGAGCGCGAGCAGGCCAAACTTCAGGCCTCGCTCGGCGGTATCCGCGAGATGGGCGGCGTTCCGGATCTTCTCTTCGTCATCGACGTGAACAAGGAAGACCTCGCCATCCTCGAAGCCAACAAGCTCGGCATCCCGGTCGTCGCTGTTGTCGACACCAACTGCTCGCCGGCTGGCGTTGACTATGTGATCCCCGGCAACGACGACGCCTCGCGCGCCATCGCTCTGTACTGTGATCTCGCCGCCCGCGCTGCTCTCGACGGTATGTCGACCCAGCTCGCCAAGGCCGGTGTCGATCTCGGCGCCATGGAAGAGATCGCCGAAGAGGCCGTCGCGGAATAATCCGCGCCGCTTCGGACAAATTCAACCGGACGGGCAGGGCCCGTCCGGCCACACCTATTAAGGAGACGCATGATGACGATCACCGCATCGATGGTGAAAGAACTCCGCGAGTCGACCGGCGCGGGCATGATGGACGCCAAGAAGGCGCTCACCGAAACCAATGGCGACATGGAAGCTGCCGTTGACTGGCTGCGCACCAAGGGCCTTGCCAAGGCCGCCAAGAAATCCGGCCGTACCGCCGCCGAAGGCCTCGTGGCCGTTGCCGTGAACGGCGGCAAGGGCGTCGCGGTCGAGGTCAACTCGGAGACCGACTTCGTGGCCAAGAACGCCGACTTCCAGAAGATGGTGTCGGGCATTGCCGCAGTGGCGCTTGGCGTTGACAACACCGAGGCGCTCAAAGCCGCCTCGATGAACGGCAAGACCGTTGAAACCGTTGTGACCGAAGCCGTTGCCGTGATCGGCGAGAATATGTCGGTCCGCCGCATGGCCGCGATCAACGCCGATGGCGTTGTGACCTATGTCCACAATGCCGCCACCGACGGCATGGGCAAGATCGGCGTTCTCGTCGGTTTCTCGGGCGGCAACGAGGGCTTTGCCCGTCAGGTCGCCATGCACATCGCCGCTGCGAACCCGGCCTCGCTTTCCGAAGCCGATCTTGATCCGGCGGTTGTTGCCAAGGAAAAGGCCGTGCAGATGGACATCGCCCGCGAGTCCGGCAAGCCCGAGGCCGTGATCGAGAAGATGATCGAAGGCCGCATGAAGAAGTTCGTCGCCGAGTCGACCCTTCTGGGCCAGGCTTTCGTGATCAACCCCGACCTGACCGTCGAGGCCGCCGCCAAAGAAGCCGGCGTGACAATCACCGGTTTCGTCCGCCTCGAGGTTGGTGAAGGCATCGAGAAAGAAGCCGACGATTTCGCCGCCGAAGTCGCCCGGATGAACGCCAAGGGCTAATCCCTCGCGTCAAACCAAAAGAAGGGCCCGCCGGAGCGATCCGGTGGGCCTTTTCGTTGGGGCAGGGCGCGCGCTAGCAGGCATTCTACACAGAATGCGCGATATGATGATTTCAGGGGATCCAGGTTGGTCCCGTCCCAACCTGAAATAGCAGGAGTCGACGGGACCGCGTTCCAGGCCTAAGGCCACCACTCACAGAACACCCTTATTTTTGATCGATTCTAGAGAAATTGAAAGTATGGAAAACCTGACCTCGCAGCAGATTTTGCCGACCGGTCAAATTTAGATCGTTTTCACATAGACCTGATTGAGAAATGCCGCCTTGAGCAACGCCTGAGCCGTTGTTTCGACACCGAGAGCGGCCCGCGCGAGGCGTAGATGCTTCTCAACCATCGCGACTGAAATGCCGAGCAGGCTGGAAATTTCCAAGGCTGACTTTCCATCGCCAACAGCTTCGAGGATCTGTCTTTGGCGGGGAGATAGCCGGATTGACCCAAGGTTTGGCAAAGACATGATCTTGAGATGGGCCACGTTATTGATGATCTCGATGTCGCGCCCGTGTTGGGCCCAGATATTGTCGACGTCGTCCTGGTTCAATCCGGGCATCGCGGTCAAGGCCATTGCCGCTCTTTGCCGTGATCCGGTCGTGACGAAAGAAATTGTCTAACAGCAACAACTTGCATCGCTTTGTTAAACTCAAGATGACGGAGCTCCGTGGCTGAAAGCTGTCCTGTAACCGCACGATCCTGAACGCTCCGCCAGCTTTGTGCGCCAAAATGCGTCATGGTCCAGCGCATCATCGGTGCCGAGCGCAACGTTTCTCGGGTCAGGAAGCGCTCGATGTGAGCGGGCAAGTGGTTCGATAGAACCACCCAATCCACCTCGGGACCGACGCCGCCTTTTTCAGCGCTGCGTGTAAGCCCATAGATCAGACGGTCAAACCCGTAACTAGCCATTTTTGCGGTCAAAAGTGACCATAGATCTTCAGCTGATTCAGTGGATACGATTTGTGCGAGAAAATCGACCGTATCCGCAGACTCTGCATCAAGTATCCAAGCACCCATGTTCATGCCTACCCAGCGAGTAGTTGATATTACATAATACTAATTATGCGCTATAAGGCTATCAACATAAGTCCAGTTTTCCCGCCGTCGATCCAAACGCAAGCGAATTCAACACGCTAGCGCTTGGGGTTTGAAAACCACTATCCTTGAACAACTTCGTAGCGCTGCTCTCC
>JALRLK010000084.1 GCA_023254495.1 Marivivens sp.
ACTGTTTTGGCACAAGCCATGGTTAAAGAGGGTCTGCGTAATTTAGCTGCCGGTGCTCAACCAATGGAGCTAAAATATGGAATTGAGCAAGCAGTATCTGCCATTACAGAGGCATTGCGGAAAAATTCAACTGCCGTAAGCGGTAAGTCGCAGATTGCAGATGTTGCAACCATTTCAGCCCAAGATAAAGCCATTGGTGATTTGATCGCCGAAGCAATGGATAAAGTTGGTAAAGATGGTGTGATTACTGTTGAAGAATCATCAACAACTGGTCTTGAGCTTGAGTTCACCGAAGGTATGCAATTTGATAAGGGCTATATTTCTCCCTATTTTGTGACCGATGCAGATCGCATGGAAACAATTTTAGAAGATGCTTACATTTTAATTTCAGGTCAAAAAATCTCAGCCCTTAGCGAGGTTTTGACCCAAGGCTTGCGCGTGAGGCCCAGCTCATGCGCCTTCTTGGCGACAAGGCCCGCGCCGATCAGGACGTAGGGGTTCGAGGTGTTGGTGCAAGAGGTGATCGAGGCGATCACGACCTTGCCCGAGGACATGGTGTAATCCTCGCCCGCGACCGGAACCTGCTTGTCGTTCGGGCGCTTGAAGCCCTCGGCCATTTCCTTGGCGAACGCCGCCTTGGCGCCGGTGAGCGGCAGGTAGTCCTGCGGGCGCTTGGGGCCGGAGATGGCGGGAACGATGGTTCCCATGTCCAGTTCGAGCGTCGAGGAATAGATCGGCGCATAGTCGGCGCCGCGCCAGAAGCCGTTTTCCTTGGCATAGGCTTCGACCAAAGCGATGCGGTCTTCGTCGCGGCCTGTCTGGCGCAGATAGCGCAGGGTCTCGCCGTCGATCGGGAAGAAGCCGCAGGTGGCGCCGTACTCGGGGGCCATATTGGCGATGGTGGCGCGGTCGGCGAGGGGCAGGTGATCGAGGCCTTCGCCATAGAATTCGACAAACTTGCCGACAACGCCGTGCTTGCGCAGCATCTGGACGACCTTGAGCACGAGGTCGGTCGCGGTGGTGCCTTCCACCATCTCGCCGGTGAGCTTGAAGCCCACGACCTCGGGGATCAGCATCGAGATCGGCTGGCCGAGCATGGCGGCCTCGGCCTCGATCCCGCCCACGCCCCAGCCAAGGACGGCGAGGCCGTTGACCATGGTGGTGTGGCTGTCGGTGCCGACGAGCGTATCGGGATAGGCCACGGTCGCGCCGGTCTGGTCGGTGTCGGTCCAGACGGTCTGGGCGAGGTATTCAAGGTTGACCTGATGGCAGATGCCTGTGCCGGGCGGCACGACTCGGAAATTCTGGAAGGCGTTCTGGCCCCATTTCAGGAACTGGTAGCGCTCCATGTTTCGCTCGTATTCGCGGTCGACGTTCATCTGGAAGGCGCGGGGGTTGCCGAACTCGTCGATCATCACCGAGTGGTCGATCACGAGGTCGACGGGGTTCAGGGGATTGATCTGCTGGGCGTCGCCGCCCAATGCCTTGATGCCGTCGCGCATGGCGGCAAGGTCGACCACGGCGGGAACGCCGGTGAAATCCTGCATGAGCACGCGAGCGGGGCGATAGGCGATCTCGCGCGGGTTCTGGCCGCCATTGGCGCCCCATTCGGCGAAGGCCTTGATATCATCAACCGAGACCGAGAAGCCGCCGTCTTCGAAACGGAGCATATTCTCAAGCACGACCTTGAGCGCGGCCGGAAGGCGCGAGAAATCGCCAAGGCCCGCGGCCTGCGCCGCCGGGATCGAATAATAGGCGACCGACTGTTTGCCGGCGGTCAGGGTCTTGCGGGTCTTGGCTGTATCGAGGCCGACTTTGATAGGCATGGCGTGCTCCTCGCGCAGGGAGTTTCGGGATTGTTGGGCCGCTTCTGCCCTATGTGGAATTGGCAATCAAGGGGTGGAGGCCCTTTTTGTATACCATTGTGCACAATAATAACCAAGCTGGAGTTTCAAACGATCCGGTCTTTGGATCCTTCGATTCAGGATGCGGTGTCACAATGACTCGCAAATCCTTGATTGGCCATTGACGGACAGATGATCTAGCCTGTCTCAGATGGTCGCACATGGGCGTGAAATGGGTCTTTTGAAGTCTTTTCTGGTGCTATTGCTGTTGGGCCTGCTCCCACAGAAGAGCCTTGCAGAAGATGCCCCAGTTGTCGTCGAGCTTTTCACCTCGCAGGGCTGTTCGTCCTGCCCTCCGGCGGATGAGCTTCTGCGGGAAATGTCGGAACGCCCTGATGTGATCGCCTTGGCGTTTCATGTCGACTATTGGGATTATATCGGCTGGAAGGACACCTTCGGGAACCCTGAGTTCACCCTTCGTCAAAAGGGCTATGCCCATGCCCAGAGTGCCCGGACGATCTATACCCCACAGTTCATGATCGCGGGCCATACGGCGGTTGGCGGGGCGCACCCGCAGGAGATTGACGCCCTCATCACTGAGGAGGCGGCGCGGGCGGAAGACCTGCACATTCAGGTTGTTTTGGCAGACGAGGGCCGGATCAGAATTTCCGCCAGTCCTTTGGTCCGGCTTCAGGGGCCGGTTCAGATCAATCTTGTAAGATATTTGCCGAGTGCTGAAGTCAGCATCACACGGGGCGAAAACAAGGGCCGCAAGATCGACTATGCGAACGTCGTGACCTCGTGGCAGATACTTGGCACTTGGTCGGGCATGGGAGATCTCACTGTCGAAGCGCCCTATTCGGGGGATGAGCGCGGAATTGTGATCCTGCAGGCGGCCGATTTCGGGCCGATCCTCGCTGCCGCCCGGATCGACTAGCGGCGCACTTTCCAGCGCCGGTGTACCCAGAACCACTGTTCAGGGTTGGCCTCGATCCTGGCTTCCAGGCGGCGTGTCATCTCGATCATCATGCGGCGCGGGTCGCTATGCGGGATCGGGGCCTCGATGGCGGCCTCGAACTTGAGCCCGTCCGGCTGTCGAATGCCGAAATAGGGCACGACCAAAGCATCAAAGCGCAGCGCAAGATCGGCGGCAGAGCTGGCTGTGCGGGCGGGATGGCCGAGAAAATCGATGACCATGCCTCCGGGCACGTCGACGTCAAACAGGAGCGTGCCCATTCCGCCGTTCTTGAGGTGTCGGGCAAAACCAATGGTGCCACTTTTGCCCTGCGGGAAGACGGGCCCTGATAGCTCGGTCATGGTTTTGGCGTAGTGGTCATTGAAGAAGCGGTTCGCCATTGGGCGGTAGAGTCCGCCGATTTCGAAGCCGCGCGCGGCAAGAACCTGGCGGGGGACTTCGTGATTGCCAAAATGGCCTGTCACGAAAAGAACTGGCCGCCCAGCGGCGCGGGCCTCTTCAACGGAGGCGAGGCCCTCTCCTGTGATGGCAGTGCCTTTGAGCCAGCTCCCAAATGTCTTGTACGAGTAGTTCTCGATCAAGGTCCGCCCAAAATTGTCGAGCACACCATCGGCAATTTCCTGTCGCCGATCTTGGGAGAAATCGGGCCGGATCCGGCTGAGGTTGTCGAAAACGCGGGTTTCATAGCCAACGCGCCTGCCAAGCCGTTTCACCAGCCCGCCCATAAAGGCAACCCGTCGGGGATGCGGCATCAACATTGCTGTGCCGATCAGGGTGCGCAATGCGCGATCGGTCAACCAGTCCGCAATTGCGCCATTTTGATCTTCGGAATTGTCCATCTGCCCCCGCAGTCATAAGGAGCAGAGATAGAATCGACCAGCCCCATGGGCAAGGCCGCATGTGGCCAGAGCCTAGGTTTCCTCTTCGGTTTCCTCCTCGACCAAGACGATTTCTCCGGCATCCACAGCGGCGCGTATCGCTGCGACAAAGGCCGACTGTGCCGCCTCGCCATCGGCTTTTCTGACTTTTCCTCGATCCTTCACCTCTTCGCGGATCTGTTCGCCCATCCGCTGAGAAAGATTGGCAAAAATATAGTCGAAGGCCTCTTGGTCGGCACCATCTGTGGCGGATGCATAAGCCAGCGCCGTGGCGAGCTCACGCCCATCAAGGCCACGAAGAACCTTCGAAATGTCAGGCCCGGCAATTCGCAGCGGGATATCGGCGAAGGTAAAGATCGCCCTGCGGACCCTGTCTGCGAAAGCGGGGTCGTTGGATGCGAAATCAGCCAAAAGATCGTCGTGGGTCGAGGCCGTTGCGGCATTCAGTATCTCGCCAATCCGCTCGCTGGGGTCATCGGGGAATACCGATTGGCCAGGGCGGGTATAGGCTCGGGCGAGCGCTGCACCGATTATGGCAACTGTCTGGGGCGCTATGGCGCCAATCTGCGATACACCAAACGCAATCCGACGCGCCTTTTCGCCGGTTAGCAGGCCCAAAAGCGGTGCGGCAGCTTGGATTTGATGCCGAGCGGATCGGAGAGCCCTATCTCAACGAAGGGGACGGGCGGCGCTATGCGGTTCTGAGTATGTCGGCAACCGCTGCTTAGCCCCGGCAGCATACCCCTGCGGCGACCCATATGCCTCAGGGTCGCCAGCCGGTCCACGCCGCAGCGACCGCTTGAGAAAAGGCGGGGCCAGAACGGCCCCGCCGTAGATCAACCCTTGCCGAAAACGCGGGCGAAGATCGTGTCGACGTGTTTGGTGTGATAACCGAGATCGAATTTCTCTTCGATCTCGGCCGGAGACAGGGCTGCCGTGACCTCGGCATCGGCAAGGAGCTCTTCCTTGAAGTCCTTGCCCTGTTCCCAGACCTTCATGGCGTTGCGCTGGACGAGGCGATAGGCGTCCTCGCGGCTGACGCCCGCTTGGGTCAGGGCTAGAAGCACGCGTTGGCTCATCACGAGGCCGCGGAACTTGTTCATGTTTTTGAGCATGTTCTCGGGGTAGACGACGAGCTTTTCGATCACACCGGCAAGGCGGTTGAGGGCGAAATCAAGCGTGATGGTCGCGTCCGGCGCGATGCCGCGCTCGACCGAGGAGTGGGAGATATCGCGCTCGTGCCAGAGCGCCACATTCTCCATCGCCGGAACCACGGCCATGCGGACAAGGCGGGCAAGGCCGGTGAGGTTTTCGGTCAGGACCGGGTTGCGCTTGTGCGGCATGGCGGACGAGCCCTTTTGGCCGGGCGAGAAGAACTCTTCCGCTTCCAGAACCTCGGTGCGCTGCATATGGCGGATCTCGATGGCGACGTTTTCGATCGAGGAAGCGATGACGCCGAGGGTGGCAAAGAACATCGCGTGGCGGTCGCGCGGGATCACCTGCGTGCTGATCGGCTCGGGGCGCAGGCCCAGCATCTTGCAGACGTGCTCTTCCACGGCCGGATCAATATTCGCAAAGGTGCCGACTGCGCCCGAGATCGCGCCGGTGGCGATCTCTTCGCGGGCGGCAAGAAGGCGGGCCATGTTGCGGTCCATCTCGGCGTAGAAGCGGGCGAAGGTGAGGCCCATGGTGGTCGGCTCGGCGTGGATGCCGTGGCTGCGGCCGATGCGGACGGTGTCCTTGTGCTCATAGGCGCGCTTCTTGAGGGCAGCGAGGACTTTGTCCATGTCGGCCAGAAGGATATCGGCGGCGCGGACGAGTTGGAGGTTGAGGGTGGTATCCAGAACGTCGGACGAGGTCATGCCCTGATGGACGAAGCGGGCTTCGGTCGAGCCGATGTGCTCGGCAAGGTGGGTAAGGAAGGCGATGACGTCATGCTTGGTCAAGGCTTCGATCTCGTCGATGCGGGCCACATCAAACTCGACATCCTTGGCCTTCCAGACGGCCGCGGCGCTTTCCTTGGGGATGACGCCAAGCTCCGCCTGCGCGTCGCAGGCGTGGGCCTCGATCTCGTACCAGATGCGGAACTTGGTTTCGGGCGACCAGATGGCGGTCATTTCGGGGCGGGCATAGCGGGGGATCATGGCGCGGCCTTTTTCGGGAAATGAAGCTTGCCTGCCTCTTAGAGCGCGTGGCTGCGCGTCACAAGGCCGATAGGCCTTCTGCGGCGATTTCGCCCCTTTGCAAGCTTTCCGCAATCAGGGATTTGAAGTTTTTGAAAACATCCTTGAAAAAGATGAACTATTTATACTTCAAACCTGTTGTGATGCGCTCTTATCCGAACCTGTCGATCTGCTCGAAGTGATCAACATCGATGATTTTCCGGAAAGCGACATCAGCCAAGGCGGACTTGATATCGAGGACCTCTTCAAACTCCTTGGAAAGGGTCTCGAATGTCTCTGAGTTATTCTTGTCGTTCTTCCAACGGCGGAAGAGAACCTGAGCTTCGCTGTTCAGCTTGGCCGTGCCTCCCAGTGCCATCAGGAAGCAGGATTTGAAGAGTTCGAGGGCGAAATCGCTGACAGAAGGCTTATCCGTCTGATAGCCATAGCGCCGTTCCAACTGGTCCCAGAGGAACTCTTCGAGATTACACCGCTTCAGGAGACGTTGGATTTCATCCTGTTGGGTTGCACGCTCTTCAAAGAGCGCCCCAATGACGCCTTCAATGTCCTGGTCTGATCCTGTGCAGATGATGAGCATTTTGAACCTGAGGGCCAAACGGTCATCTTCAGGTTTCAGGATGGCTTTCAGGTCTTCTGTTCGCTTCTTCGAGCGGAAGAATTCTTCATGGGCGGCAAGCGTGTCTGCAAAACCAAGATCCAGCCCAAGGTCAGCGAGCAACATCTGCGTTTGGGTTGCTTGGAACACACCATGAGCAAGCTGAACATCCAAAAGCCAGTTGTCGGTCAGCTTTTCAGGTTCTGGCCCATGTTTATAGATCAGGAACTTCTGCTCTGGTTCCTGCCGCAAAACACGGTGCTTGATTGAGAACTCATCATTCTGGATCTCGATCTTGGTCACATCAGGCAGGGAGACTTCATTGAACGCCTCTCTCAGCTCCTGTTTGGCATCATACCAAAACACAATGCGGTGTCGTTCAAACTGTGCCTGCAGGCCTCGTGTGATATGTTCTTCAGTCAAGCCGCACCTCAAATACCAATAGATTTCAGGGCGGCGCCGAACTTCGGATAGTTGGCTTTCACACCATCATCCAAGTCGATCTCGATACGCTGACTTGCCAGCGGGAAGATTACATCACGTTCCCAAGTATCCAGTTCTTCGATGATGCTGTTGATCTTCTGTATTTCCTTGATGGCTTTCGTCTTCTCACCCTGTGAGGCGTCTGAGCTGATCTCAACACGTTCATAAGCCGATTTTTGGGCGTTCAGCTTCACCTTGAATTCACGCACATAGCGGTCAAGCAACACTGAAACCGTGTCCCGATTATAGCGGTGCATGTAGATGAGGGCGTTGAAGCTACCCTTGGGACTGGAGAACATCCAGTAGATCGGGCGCTTTTTGTAACGCTTCACATGATCGCCATAGAAATCCTTGGTGAAGTATTTTCGGATCTCCTTACCAAGGGCTGTCTCGATGAAGCG
>JALRLK010000008.1 GCA_023254495.1 Marivivens sp.
ATAATCGCCGGTCGAGGTCCAAACCTCGCCTTTTCGCACGATGAAGAAATTGCAGGCGTTCGTCGTGTTCACGAAGCCATGCACATCGAGCATCAGCGCCTCGTCGGCTCCGGCCTTTTCGGCGGCGATGCAGGCGAGGATGCAGTTGAGCTTGGAGTGGCTGTTGAGCTTGGGATCCTGTGTCATCGGCAGGCCGCGCATGTGCGGGACGGTCGCGAGCCGGATCGGGCGAGGAATCTTGGGCTTGGAATGCTCCATGATAATGACCATTGTCGGCCCCGAGCGCGACAGCGAGGGATGCTGGAACGGACGCACCTTTACCCCCCGTGTGACCATCAGGCGGGCATGGGCGTCGGTCGTCATGAGATTGGCCTTTTGCGTCTCTAACAAGGCCTTTTTGACACCGTTCGGGGTCATTGCGATGTCAAGATCAATGGCTTTGGCCGCCTCGAACAGGCGCTCGATGTGTTGATCGAGGAAGGCCCATTTACCGTTATAGAGGCGGATGCCTTCCCAGACCCCGTCGCCCAGCATAAAGCCGCTGTCATAAACACTAACGGTCGCCTGAGCCTTTGGGACGATCTGACCATCGACATAGATCAGGATATCTTCGTTGCGCCGGTCTTCTTCGGCTTGATGGGTGGTGACGTGGTCGGTCATAGGCTCCTCCGTTGGCGGCAGGCTAGGCAGTTGCCCGCGCCTTTCCTAGAGGGAAACCGGCGGCCTAGGCGTTGAAGGCGTCAACTTCTGCGAGGGTCGGGATCACGTCGGCCGTGCCAAGGCGCGTGACCATGATGGCGGCGGCCTTTCCGGCGCGTTCGATCGCTGTTTCGATCGCCTCGCCGCGGTCGAGGCCCGCCAGAAGATAGCCGGTGAATGTGTCGCCAGCGCCGGTCGTATCAACCGGGGTTACTTTCAGCGCCGGAAAGTGGCGCGGGGTGGAATTGCCCTTCGAATAAAGATGCGCGCCCTTCGCGCCGAGCGTTACGACGACATGGGCAACGCCAAGTTCGCCTGCGCCCTTGCCCAGCGCGGCGGTCAGTTGCTGCATCTCGATCTCATTCAGGATCAGAAGATCAAGGAAAGGCAGCGCCGCGAGAACAGCTGTCGCCTCAAACGGGGCGGCGGCATAGGCGGCACGAAGGCCGCCACTCTTGGCCAAAGAGAGCGCCTCGATCTGAGCATTGGTTTCGTTCTGGGTGACAACCCAATCGCCCTCGCTTGCGCCCGCAAGCGCAGCGCCAACCAACTCCGCACTGACCCCGCGATTTGCGCCGGGATTGATGATGATCGCGTTCTCTCCACCGTCGGCAACCGCGATGACCGCTTCGCCCGTATCAGTGTCTAACTTGGCAATATTCGAGGTATCGACACCATATCCTGCTAGGCGCGAGATCGCCCAATCGCCTTCGCGCCCGACCGCCCCGATATGCTGGACGGTTGCGCCAGCGCGGGCCGCAGCCACCGACATATTGGCACCCTTGCCGCCAAGAAATGTTTGCTTGCCGGTGGCGGCCAGTGTCTCGCCCGGCGCGGGGATGCGCGGAACCCGATAGATCAGATCGACGTTGATCGACCCGAGGTTCCAGATCGTCATCTTAGTTCACCTTGCAGGCGGCAATCGCCGCCATGTTGTAGATGTCGTTCACGGTCGACACGGTCGAACAGATCTGGATCGGCTTATCGACTCCGACAAGGATCGGGCCGATCACGGTGGCGCCGGCCATTTCCTGCATCAGCTTGACCGAGATCGAGGCCGAATGGCGGGCCGGAACAACGAGGACGTTGGCGGGGCCGGTCAGACGGCTGAAGGGATACTGCTCCATCGCGCGGGGATTTAGGGCAACATCGACGGTCATCTCGCCTTCGTATTCGAAATCGACCCCGCGCGCGTCAAGTACCCTGGGCGCCTGGTGCATCTTTTCGGCCCGCTCCGACACCGGATAACCGAAGGTCGAGAACGAAAGAAACGCGACGCGGGGTTCGAGGCCGAGGTCGCGAGCCACCTCAGCACCACGTGTGGCGATATTGGCGAGGTCTTCCTCATCGGGCCATTCATGTACGAGCGTGTCGGCAATCAAGACGATCCGGCCCTTGTTGAGCACAGCGGAAACGCCAACAGCTCCGGAAGCCGGGCTTGCATCAAAGACATGGTTGATCAGCTCAAGAACGTGGGCCGATTTGCGCGTCGCGCCGGTCACCAGCCCATCGCCGTGCCCATGCGCCAACATCAGCGCACCAAAAACATGGCGATCGCGGGCGGCGAGGCGGTGAATGTCGGCGCGGTCAAAGCCTTTGCGCTGAAGGCGGTTGTAAAGGAAAGCCTTGTAATCATCGAGGTGTTCGGTGTTGGCGGCGTTGTAGACTGAGATCTCGGGAACGGCATCAGCCATGCCTTCGGCGGTGAGCTTGTCGCGCACATCGTTTTCGCGGCCGATCACCAAGGCGCGGCCCATGCCCGAGCGCTGATACTGAACCGCGGCACGCAAAACGCGGGGATCGTCGCCCTCGGCGAAGATGATGTCCGCCTGCGCGGTGCGGGCGCGGGCGTGGATGCCGCGCAGGATGCCCGCTGTCGGGTCCATCCGGCCCTTCAGGATCTGGGTATAGGCCTCCATATCGATGATCGGGCGGCGTGCGACACCGGTCCTCATACCAGCCTGCGCAACCGCCGGCGGGATGCGATGGATCAGGCGCGGATCAAAGGGGGTCGGGATGATGTAATCGCGCCCGAATGCCAATTTGCGGCCATAGGCAACGGCGACCTCGTCGGGCACGTCCTCGCGGGCCAAGGCTGCGAGCGCCTCGGCGCAGGCGATTTTCATCTCGTCGTTGATGGCGCGGGCGTGGATATCGAGCGCGCCGCGGAAGAGATAGGGAAAGCCGAGAACGTTGTTCACCTGATTTGGATAATCGCTGCGCCCCGTGGCAACGATCGCATCCTCGCGCACGGCATGGGCCTCTTCCGGCGTGATCTCGGGATCGGGGTTGGCCATGGCAAAGATCACCGGATTCGGCGCCATCTTTTCAACCATCGCCGGCGTCACCGCGCCTTTGGCCGAAACGCCGAGGAACACGTCGGCCCCGTCCATCGCCTCTTCCAGCGTCCGCAGACCCGTTTTGACCGCGTGGGCCGATTTCCACTGGTTCATGCCTTCGGTTCGACCCTGATAGATCACGCCCTTGGTATCGCACATGATGCAGTTTTCATGCCGCGCGCCCATGGTCTTGAGAAGCTCAAGGCAGGCAATCCCTGCCGCCCCCGCGCCATTGAGGACGATCCGGCAGTCTTCGATCTTTTTCCCCGAGATATGCAGCGCGTTGATGAGGCCCGCCGCGCAGATCACCGCCGTCCCGTGTTGGTCGTCGTGGAAGACGGGGATATCCATCTCTTCCTTGAGCCGCTGCTCGATTATGAAACATTCGGGCGCCTTGATGTCTTCAAGGTTGATGCCGCCAAAGGTCGGACCCATGAGGCGGACGGCATTGCAGAAGGCGTCGGGGTCTTCGGTATCGAGCTCAATGTCGATCGAGTTCACGTCGGCAAAGCGCTTGAAGAGAACAGACTTGCCCTCCATCACCGGCTTCGACGCGAGCGCCCCAAGGTTACCGAGGCCCAGAACAGCCGTGCCGTTGGAGATAACGGCCACAAGGTTGCCCTTGTTGGTATAGTCATAGGCCGTTTCCGGCGCGGCGTGGATTTCCTCGCAAGGAACGGCCACGCCCGGCGAATAGGCGAGGCTCAGATCGCGCTGGGTCGCCATCGGCACCGTCGCCGTGACCTCCCATTTGCCGGGGGTCGGCTCCAGATGGAACCTCAAAGCGTCTTCGCGGGAAACCCGGACCTTTGCCATTCTACAATCTCCAAATCTACCAGACCGGAATAGCGGTTGCGGCATATGGGCCGCAATGCCTTCGTTTTCGGCTTTCGTCGCTAACATCCACTGGATAGGGTCTTTGCGAAAGACCAAGGGGG
>JALRLK010000019.1 GCA_023254495.1 Marivivens sp.
AACTGACCAAAATTCACGTTAACTTCATGCCTTCTGCATCTGAAGAAGCACAGAACGACGCAACCCGTGCACTGATGATTGCCCGTGCGCTGAAAGAAGAAGACAAGCTGAACTCAGCCATCTTCAAATATATCCATGTACAGCGTGCCCCGGTAACCAACCTTGCCGACCTGAAAGCCAAGAGCCCGAAAGATCTTTTGGCGATGGCCGAAGAGCTCGAAATCGAGAACGCCTCGACCATGCGGAAGGGCGACATGATGTTCGCCATCCTGCGCGAGCGGGCGGACGAGGATTGGGTGATCGGCGGCGATGGTGTGCTTGAGGTGCTTCAGGATGGCTTCGGCTTCCTGCGCTCGCCCGAGGCCAACTATCTGCCGGGCCCCGACGACATCTATGTGAGCCCCGATATGATCCGCCAGTATTCGCTGCGGACCGGCGATACGGTTGAAGGCGTGATCAAGGAGCCCAACGACACCGAGCGCTATTTCGCGCTGGTGGCGGTTGAATCCATCAATTTTGAAGACCCCGAGCGGGCGCGCCACAAGGTGGCCTTCGACAACCTAACGCCGCTTTATCCCGATGAGCGCCTGAAGATGGAGATCGAGGATGATCCGACTATCAAGGATCGCTCGGCCCGGATCATCGACCTTGTGGCGCCGATCGGTAAGGGCCAGCGTTCGCTGATCGTGGCGCCTCCGCGGACGGGTAAGACCGTCTTGTTGCAGAACATCGCCCATTCGATCGAGCGCAACCATCCAGAGTGCTATCTGATCGTTCTTTTGATC
Organism: Marivivens sp.; assembly: GCA_023254495.1. Classification (GTDB taxonomy): domain Bacteria; phylum Pseudomonadota; class Alphaproteobacteria; order Rhodobacterales; family Rhodobacteraceae; genus RFZI01. The sequence goes on from JALRLK010000019.1 coordinate 786, forward strand.
GACGAGCGCCCCGAAGAGGTCACCGACATGCAGCGGAGCGTGAAGGGGGAGGTTGTATCCTCGACCTTTGACGAGCCGGCGTCGCGGCACGTTGCGGTTGCCGAAATGGTGATCGAGAAGGCGAAACGACTGGTTGAGCACAAGCGCGATGTTGTGATCCTGCTCGACTCGATCACCCGCCTTGGCCGCGCCTACAACACGACCGTGCCGTCTTCGGGCAAGGTCTTGACCGGTGGTGTCGATGCGAACGCCCTCCAGCGCCCCAAGCGGTTCTTTGGTGCGGCGCGGAATATCGAAGAGGGCGGCTCGCTTACTATCATCGCCACGGCGCTGATCGATACCGGTAGCCGGATGGACGAGGTCATCTTTGAAGAGTTCAAGGGCACCGGCAACTCGGAGATCGTGCTCGACCGCAAGGTGGCCGACAAGCGCGTGTTCCCGGCGATGGACATCCTCAAGTCGGGCACCCGGAAAGAGGATCTTCTGGTCGACAAGGTTGATCTGCAGAAGACGTTTGTCCTGCGCCGGATCCTCAATCCGATGGGAACGACCGATGCCATCGAATTCCTGATTTCGAAACTTAAGCAGACGAAGACGAATTCCGACTTCTTCGACTCGATGAATACCTAACCGCAGCCTTTTCAGAGGCTTATGACGATGGACACCATATTCGCCCTGGCAACGGCGGCGGGCAAAGCGGGCGTTGCGATCATCCGGATTTCCGGCCCAGCGGCCTTTGCGGCGGCGCGCGCGCTTTGTGGTGCGGTTCCGGTGGGTGGACGCGCGCTTCGCGCGCTTCGGGGCGGCGATGGCGCCGTGATCGACGAGGCGCTGGTGCTCGGGTTTAGCAGGGGACACAGCTTTACCGGTGAGGACGTAGTGGAGCTGCATCTGCACGGGAGCTCGGCGGTGCAGAAGAGTGTCTTGGCGGAGCTTGCCGCGCAGCCGGGGCTGCGCCATGCGGAGGCCGGGGAGTTCACCCGAAGGGCCATGGAGAACGGCCAGCTTGACCTCGCGCAGGTTGAGGGGTTGGCTGATCTTATTGATGCCGAGACCGAGGCACAGCGACGTCAGGCCATGCGTGTGCTTTCAGGCGCTTTGGGCGACAAGGCAGAGCGCTGGAGGACCGGCCTTATCCGGGCGGCGGCGCTTGTTGAGGCGACGATTGATTTCGCGGACGAAGATGTGCCTGTCGATGTCTATCCCGAGGTGAGCGAGATTTTGGATCGGGTTGGCGCGGAAATGCGCCTCGAGGCCGATGGCGTGAGAATCGCCGAACGTATCCGCGATGGCTTTGAGGTCGCGATTGTCGGGGCGCCGAATGTTGGCAAGTCGACGCTGCTCAACCGGCTTGCCGGTCGGGAGGCGGCGATTACCTCAGAGTATGCGGGGACGACGCGGGATGTGATCGAGGTCCGAATGGATTTGGGCGGGCTTCCTGTGACGCTTTTGGATACGGCCGGCCTTCGGGAAACTGAAGATCATGTTGAAGGGATCGGGATCGAGCGAGCACGGCAGCGAGCCGCGGCTGCGGATCTTCGAATCTATATGTTGTTGCCGGATGAGAAAGCAGATCTAGATCTGGCGTCAGACGACATCGTTGTTGCCGCCAAGGTCGACGCCTTTCCGCGGGGCGGGCTTGGGATTTCCAGCAAGACGGGCGAAGGGATTGATCGCCTTGTCGCGCTTGTCCAAGATCGCCTGCTGGAGCGGACTCAGTCGGTCGGGGTTGCTATGCGCGAAAGGCACCGGGATGCGCTTTTGCGTGGCCTTGGCTATCTTGAGGCGAGCGAGGCGCAGATTCGGGGCGGTGCCGAGATGCCCGACCTGGTGGCTGAAGAGCTTCGGAGCGCCATCAGGGCCGTTGACATGCTGGTGGGGCGGGTAGATGTGGAAGCCGTCGATTGACACCTCGATCATCGGGCAAAAGCTGGATCAATCAGGGGCGTTGCGCTTTGGCGAGTTTACGATGTTTGCCAAACGTGAAGAAGAACGGATGCGGAAAGAAGGGAAGAATCCGCAAGACCTCTACGACGATCAAAGCCCGGACTATCTCGGCAAGAAAACGCGCCCGTATATCAAGACGATCATGGAGCAAATTAAGGACTATAGCGAGAAGATGAAAGCGCAGCCAGGTATTGAGAAGGCCCCTGGCGGGGGAGTGCCGAAAGCATTACAGCGGTTGCCGGGGGATACGCCTGAACAATATCTTGAGAGAAAGAGACAGCTTGAGAGAAAGAGGCAGCTACCGTGAACGCCGTCACTGAGATGCAGTCCTTAAAGGACGGCGGCTTTACCGACGAGGAAATCGGTACCTGGGCCGTCAATCGACGCAAAGAACTCTCCGATGCCGGGTTCGGCCAAGAC
>JALRLK010000053.1 GCA_023254495.1 Marivivens sp.
AATTTTTCTATTTTTTCAAGTTTGTCAACAATATTTTCTTGCTCAAGTTTTTCTAACGCGGCTGCAGCTTCTTGAACTTTTTCTTTGGCCGATTTTGTTTTTTCTTGTTGCTCAACGATTTTACCTTTGCTAATGTGCGCATCTTTTATAAATTTGCAGGTAGGAAATTCATCACCACATGGAACATCATGTTCACTTCGCGCTCGTTCGGGGGCACGCCCTTCATGTCTTTGCCACCGATGAGGATCTGGCCTTCGGTGGGTTGTTCGAAACCGGCGAGCATCCGCATCATCGTGGTTTTGCCGCAGCCCGAGGGGCCGAGCAGGGCGAAGAATTCGCGGGTGTAGATATCGAGGGTTTGATTGTCGATGGCGGTGAAGTCGCCAAAGCGTTTCGTGACGCCTTTGAACTGAATCAACGGCTTTTGGGTCGGATCATCCCAAGGCGCGAAAACGGGAACGGCCATCGTACAGTGCCCCTGTCAGGTTATGTTGGCTTGTGGAGGTCTTGGAGCCTCCTTGAAGGAAGGCCCGCGCCTTGAGAGCGCGGGCTGATTGGGCATCAGGTGCCGGACTTCACCTTGGTCCAGAGACGGGTCACGGTCCGCTGGAGTTTGGTGTCGTAGGGCGACTTGGTGTAGAGGTTCTTCAGAGCCTCTTCCGACGGGTAGATCGCCGGATCGCCGATCACGTCCTCGGCGAGGAACTCTTGCGAGGCCAAGTTGCCGTTGGCGTAGTAGACGTAGTTCGAAGCCGTGGCCATGTTCTCAGCATCCATGATGAAGTTCAGGAACTGGTGGGCGCCGTCCGGGTTCGGAGCGTCGACCGGAATGGCCATCATGTCGAACCACATCAGAGCGCCTTCCGCCGGAGCGTTGTAGGCGATTTCGTTGCCGTTGTCGGCTTCCCAAGCGCGGTCACGCGATTGCAGGATGTCGCCCGACCAGCCGAAGGCCACGCAGATCTCGCCGTTGGCGAGGGCGTTGATGTATTCGGACGAATGGAACTTCTGAACGTAGGGGCGAATGGCCATCAGCACGGGCTCGGCCTTGGCGATCACGTCGGGATCAAGGCTGGCCGGGTCTTCGCCGATATACTTGAGCGCGGCCGGAATGATCTCGGTCGGGGCGTCAAGCAGCTGCACGCCGCAGGAGGCGAGCTTTTCCATGTTGGCCGGATCGAAGATCAGCGCGAGGCTGTCGATCGGGGCGTCGGCGCCCAGGACTTCCTGAACCTTGCCAACGTTCACACCGATACCCGTGGTGCCCCACATATAGTTGATCGCGTATTCATTGCCGGGGTCGTACTGGGCGGTGCGGTCCTTGATGACGTCCCAGAGGTTGCCCGCGTTCGACAGCTTGGAATAGTCGAGCTTCTGGAAGGCACCTGCAGCGATCTGGCGCTGCAGGAAGGTGCCCGAGGGAACGACAACGTCGTAGCCCGAGCCACCGGCCAGCATCTTGGTCTCGAGAACTTCGTTCGAATCGAAGACGTCGTAAATCAGGTCGAGGCCGGTTTCTTCTTCGAACTTCGTCAGAAGCTCTTCGTCGATATAGTCCGACCAGTTGTATACGCGGATTTCGTCGGCCGTGGCGGCGCTCGCCACAAGGGCGACTGTTGCTGCACTTAGCAGCCAGGTCTTCTTCATGGTTTGGTCTCCCAGTTTTGAACTTGGTCTTATTGCGGATAAATTTGATCAAACGTTGGGCGTTTTGCAACATTTATCTTCATTAGAGCCAACCGGCATGGGGCCACGCCCAGCAGGAGAATGCAAGCGCTGGCGAACAAAACCCCTTCATTCATGGTGGTTTGCCGTAAATCGGGCAAAGCTGACCGGGCCGCAAAAGATTTTGGCGGTCCGGGAAGCGTTGGGTCTTGGGATTGGCGAATCGTCAAGCAAACGCCGCGGCTCGGTGATGGGCCCGACTCGCCGTTTCTGCGGCCCAACCCGATGGAATTGGCGCGAAATTATCGTTTGCGAGCGGGTCGAATGCTGCCTTGGCTGGGATATGCAGGGGTAGATGCAAAATTTGATCAAAATAGTTGACACCTCCGGCGTCAGGATTATGCTCAAATTCAATCGCGTGGCCCGCCGACAGGCGTGCGGCGCTGTGCATACCGAAAATACCCGCAAGGCCCGAGGCAGAAGCCTGTATCAGAACTGGGCTGGTGCGATCCGACACTTCAGGAGTGCGTCATGACGATGATTACCAATAACCTGCCCACCAAGCAGCTTCAGGCGCTTGACGCAGCTCACCATATGCATCCGTTCACCGCCAATGCCGAGCTGGCCGAGAAGGGGGCGCGGGTTATTACACGGGCAGAGGGCGTCTATCTGACCGATAGCGAAGGTCATCGCATCCTCGACGGCATGGCCGGCCTTTGGTGCATGAATATCGGCTATGGCCGCTCTGAGATGGCCGATGTTGCCGCCCGCCAGATGCGCGAGTTGCCCTATTACAACACCTTCTTCCAGACGACCCACGTCCCGGCGATTGCCCTCGCTGCGAAACTGGCCGAGCTGGCTCCGGGCGATCTCAACCACGTTTTCTTTGCCGGTTCGGGTTCGGAATCAAACGACACCAACCTTCTGATGGTGCGCCGCTACTGGCAGGCGCTGGGCCATCCGGAAAAGAACATCGTTATCGCCCGCAAGAACGCCTATCATGGCTCGACCTATGCCGGCCGCAGCCTCGGCGGCATGAGCGGGATGCACGAGCAGGGCGGTATCATCGCCAACATCGAGCATATCGGCCAGCCGCACTGGTATATGGAAGGCGGCGACATGACGCCCGAGGAGTTTGGCCTGATGCGCGCCCGCGAGCTTGAGGACAAGATTCTCGAACTCGGCGTCGACCGCGTGGCCGCTTTCATCGGCGAGCCGGTGCAGGGCGCGGGCGGCGTTGTTATCCCGCCGAGCACCTACTGGCCCGAAATCCAGCGCATCGTCGAAAAATACGGCATCCTCTTGATCGCCGACGAGGTCATCACCGGCTTTGGCCGCACCGGCAACTGGTTCGGCTCCCAGACCTTCGGCATCAAGCCGCATATCATGACGATCGCCAAGGGCCTCTCGTCGGGCTATGTGCCGATCGGCGGCTCGCTTGTCTGCGATATGGTTGCCAAGGTCGTCGGCGAGAACGGCGATTTCAACCACGGCTATACCTATTCGGCCCACCCCGTGGCCGCTGCCGTGGCGCTTGAGAACCTGCGGATCATTGAAGAAGAAAAGCTCATCGAGCGCGTGCAGGACGATATCGGGCCCTACCTTGCCAAGCGTTGGGCTGAATTGATGGATCATCCGCTTGTGGGCGAGGCCCGCACCGTGGGCCTGATGGGCACGCTCGCCCTGACGCCCGAGAAAGGCACCCGCAAGCCCTTCGCCTCGCCGGAAGGCACGGTCGGCTATCGCTGCCGCGAGCGCTGCTTCGCCAACGATCTGGTGATGCGCCATGTGGGCGACCGCATGATCATCTCGCCGCCCTTGATCTTTACCCACGACGACGTGGACGAGCTCATCAAGCGCGCCCGCAAGTCGCTCAACGAATGCTACGCGGGCCTCAAGGCAGACGGTCTCCTAAAGGCGGCCTGATGGCCCGCCTCGATATCCTCACCGCCAACGACGAGGTCGGGACATTCCCGGCTTCGTGGTATGCCGCGACCGCCACGCCGCCGGCCGAACAGCCACAGGCCAAGGGCGAACTGTCCTGCGATGTCTGTGTCGTGGGCGCCGGGTTCACCGGTCTTTCCGCAGCGCTTCACCTGGCCGACCGCGGCTATGATGTGATCCTGCTCGACGCGCATCGCGTGGGCTTTGGCGCCTCGGGCCGTAACGGCGGGCAGGTGTCGGGCACGCAACGCCTTGATCAGGACGAGCTCGAGAAGATGGTCGGGCTCGACGTCGCGCGTGGGCTTTGGGAGATCGGGCAGGAGTCGGTTCGGGTTCTGCGCGGTCTGATCGACGCGCACAAGATCGATGCCCGCTGGGTCTCCGGCGTGATCCACGCCGACCATCGGGCACGGTTTGTGGCCCATAGCCAAGCCTATGCAGAAAAAATGCAAAAAGACTATGGCTATGGCCTGATACGGGCGCTCGATAAGTCGGAAATCCGCAATCTTGTCGGGTCGGATGCCTATCACGGTGGCACCCTAGACATGGGCTCGGGCCACATCCATCCGCTGCGATTTGCCTTCGGTCTGGCCGAGGCCTGCCTCGCCAAAGGGGTACGGATCTTCGAGAAGAGCCGCGTTCTGGGCGTCGACGAAGGCGATCCGGCGACAGTGCGCACCGAAGGCGCGCGGATCAGGGCCAAGTTCGTCGTGCTCGGCGCCAACGGCTATCTGGGGCATATGCAAGGCCGCGTGGCGGCGCGGGTCATGCCGATCAACAATTTCATCGTCGCGACCGAGCCCTTTAGCGAGGACCGAGCCCGCGATCTCATCCGCGAAAATCACGCCGTCGCCGACAGCAAGTTCGTGATCAACTATTTCCGCCTTTCCGAAGACAACCGGATGCTCTTTGGCGGCACCGAAAGCTATGGCTACCGCTTCCCGCGCGACATTGCCGGCAACGTCCGCAAGCCGATGGAAGAAATCTATCCTCAGCTTAAGGGTGTGCGGATCGACTATGCCTGGGGTGGCACGCTGGGGATCACCATGAACCGGATGCCGCATTTCGAGAGGCTCTCGGGCAATATCCTGACCGCCTCGGGTTATTCCGGCCATGGGGTCGCGATGGCGACGATGGGCGGCAAGATGGCGGCGGATGCGATTGCAGGGCAGGCCGAGCAGTTTGACCTAATGGCCAATGTGCCCACGCAACGTTTCCCTGGTGGCGCACTCCTGCGCGAGCCGCTTCTTGCGGCGGCGATGCTGTGGTTCTCGCTGCGGGATCGTCTCTAGGCGCTATTTCTCGAGCGATTTGCGGATCTGCTCGAAGCCCTGCTCGATATCGTCGTGAATGGCGCGGCTGACCGCCTCGGGATCGCCCGAGCGCAGGCCCGCGATTGCGTCGATATGTTTGTCGGGCAGGTTCGAGGTGCCGAACCGGCCGCCCATGACCCGAAGCGAGGGGCCCATGCGAAGCCAGAGCTCGTCAGCCAGCGAGATCATGATCTCGGAGCCGGAAATGGCGTAGAGAGCCGAATGAAACTCGTGATTGCGGAAAAGGTAGGATCGCACATCGCCGCGGGCGATGGCCTTGTTCATTTCGGAGTCGATGGCTTCAAGCCGGGTGATGTCTTTGGGTGTGACATTCTCTGTTGCCCAAAAGGCAAGCTGCGGTTCAAGCGCGAGGCGGGCAAAAGCCAACTCGTCGATCTTATCGAGCGTCAGGACCGGCACAGATACCCGCCGGTTGCCTTGGAAAACGAGCGCACTTTCAGAAGTAAGCCTACGGATGGCTTCGCGAACCGGCGTCATTCCGGCCCCAAGAGTGGCGACCAGCCCCTGGATCGTGATTGCCTGCCCCGGTTCAAGCTCGCCGCACAGGATCATTTCCCGCAACCTGCGGTAGACCAGCTCATGGGCGGGGGGCTTGTTGGCCGAGTTGTTCAATCGAAAACCTCAAATACACAGGCGTGACAGCTCATAATGGCAGGGGATCGGGAATTGATCAAATCCAATCCGGCGCAATCGCCGCCAAACTCCACCGGGGCCTCGCACATGAACCTGGTTTTCGGCAGGGGCGGGTGGCCTTTGACAAAGAAAAGCGCCATCAAGAACTTATAACATACTGATATATCTTGAAAAACTTAGAAATACGTATTGCTAGAGTCAATGTCTTGGGCCGGCATGGCGTCGGAATTGCCGCAAAACTTCTCGGAAAACGACGCTCTCTGAAGGGCGAACGGCTTGCGAGCGGATGATGGTCAAATTCCGGTACGTCCTGCTTTCGGAAGGGCTAGGGATGTCGGTTTTAGGTCCGAATCGGTCTAATTGACGACACAATCCATTGATTGCGCTGCCAAGGGGCAGACAGATCGCGAAATTAAATTACGCGGCCGCAAAGCCCAGAGATGTTTTTGATTAAATCGCCGCCTTTCCCGGTAACTCGCCCAAAAAGTCGAGGCTTACGTTCGGTCAACTTGAAATCTGCTCTTGCTAATTTCGTGCAGACAAAAAAATAATCTCCTCATTGTCGCGCATGACGCGAGAAGCAACCGACGTGATTGCCGGATCAACCGGTTCACCAAAGGGAGAGTACTCAATGAAAATCAAAACGACCCTCATGGCGTCGACCGCCGCACTGCTCGTGCTTTCGGGTGCTGCCTATGCTGCCAGCCCGATGGCAGGCGAGACACTGGCCGCCGACCAGACCTTCACCTATCAGGACATCGACGAAAGCCCCTCGATCGACCCGGGCATGGTTGAAGACGTTTCGGGCTCCGCTGTTGCCCGCAACCTGTTCGAAGGCCTGATGAACCAGGATGCCGACGGCAACCTGATCCCCGGTGTTGCCACCGGCTACGACATCTCCGACGACAAGATGACCTACACCTTCCACCTGCGTGACAACGCCGTTTGGTCGAATGGTGATCCTGTCACCGCTGGTGACTTCGTCTATGCTTGGCGCCGCGCTGCGGATCCGGCCACCGCCTCGCCCTACGCTTGGTTTGTGACCGACATCACCGGTATCGTTGGCGCTGGCGCTGTTGGCTCGGGCGATGCTGCCCCTGAGACCCTTGGCGTTGAAGCTCCCGACGATCACACCCTCGTGGTTCACCTCGAGCGCCCGGTTCCCTACTTCGTTCAGACCGTGACCCACGCCACCATGTTCCCGGTGCATCAGGCCACCGTCGAAGCTCATGGCGCCGAGTGGACCCGCCCCGAGAACATCGTCGGCAACGGCGCCTATGTTCTGACCGAGCACGTTCCGCAGGAGCGTATGGTCATGGAGCGCAACGCCAACTACTGGAACGATGCCGAGACTGTCATCAACAAGGTCGTTCGCCTGATCATCAACGACGAGACCCAAGCCTTCACCCGCTGGCAGGCTGGCGAACTTGACCTCGTAGGTGTTCCGTCCGGTCAGTATCTTGCTCTCAAAGAGCAGTATCCGGCCGAGATCTACTCGAACCCGCGTCTCTGCACCTACTACTACAACTTCAACGTTCGCCCCGATGGCCCGGCTTGGGCTCAGGACGTCCGCGTCCGTCAGGCTCTGAACCTCGGCTTCGACCGTTCGGTCATCACCGAAGGCATCCTGCAGGCAGGCCAGATCCCGGCCTACACCTTCACGCCGCCGACCACTGCCGGCTTCACCGTGCCGGTCGTCGAGGCTGCCGCGATGTCGCAAGAAGAGCGGACCGCGAAGGCCAAAGCCCTTCTGGAAGAAGCCGGCTACGGCTCAGACAACCCGATCAGCCTCGAGATTCTCTACAACACCTCGGAAGGCCACAAGTCGATCGCCATCGCGATCAGCCAGATGTGGAAAGAGAACCTCGGCATTGAAGCCACCATCAACAACATGGAGTGGGGTACCTTCCTCGAGGCCCGCGGTGCTGGCCAGTTCGAGATCTCCCGCGCTGGTTGGTGTGGTGACTACAACGAGGCTTCGACCTTCCTCGACCTCTACAACTCGCGTTCGGGCTATAACGACGCTGGCTACAACAGCGCCGAAGTTGATGCCCTCCTTGCCGAAGCCAAGACTGCTGAAGACCCGCAGCCGCTGTACACGCAGGTTGAGACGATCGCTGCTGCTGACGCACCGATTATCCCGATCTACTTCTACACTTCGGTTGGCGCACGTTCCGCCTCGCTCAAGGGCTGGCCGGACAACAACGTCGAGAACAACTGGTACGCTCGCGACCTGTACAAGGTCGAGTAATCGACAAGTTGGTCTAAACCTCCCGCGCCCCCAATTGGGGGCGCGGAACTTTTCATCTCTACTCCGTTAGGGATCCCCTGATGTTCTCCTATATTGTTCGCCGCCTTGCGGTGGCTATCCCGACGATCCTGATCTTGGTCACGATCTCGTTTGTTCTGATGTGGTCTGCCCCCGGCAGCCCCTTCATGGGTGAAAAACTTCCGCCACCAGAGGTCATGGCAGCCCTTGAGGCCAAATATGGTTTGGACCAGCCTTATTGGAAGCAATACCTCGACTATCTGTCGAACGTAATTTTCCACTTCGATTTTGGACCTTCGTTCAAATTCAAGGACCGTACGGTCAATGACATCATCGCGCAGGGCTTCCCAGTCACGCTGACTTATGGCTTCTGGTCGTTCATCGTTGCAGTTGTTTGCGGCGTCGGCCTCGGCGTCACCGCCGCGATCCGCCACAACACATGGCTCGACTATCTGTCGGTGAGTTTTGCCATCGGCTCGCAGTCGATCCCCAACTACGTCATGGCGCCGATCCTCGTCCTCGTTTTCACCCTCTGGCTCGGCTGGTTGCCCGGCGGTGGCTGGGAAGGCGGGACATGGGATCACATCATCATGCCGGTGATCGCGCTCTCGACCTCGTATTTCGCCTCCATCGCGCGGATTACGCGCTCGTCGATGCTCGAAGTACTGAACTCGGGCTTTATCCGCACGGCCAAGGCCAAGGGCCTGCCGATGAGCCGCGTGATCTTCAAGCACGCGCTCAAGCCCGCTCTTTTGCCGGTCCTGTCCTACCTTGGGCCGGCCTTTGTCGGCATGGTCACGGGTTCGGTTATCATCGACCAGTATTTCTCGACCGGTGGCATCGGCCAGTTCTTCGTCAACTCGGCTTTCAACCGTGACTATTCGACCATGATGGGCATCACCATCCTCGTCGGCACCCTGACGATCATCTTCAACCTTCTTGTCGACGTGCTTTACGCATGGATCGACCCGAAGATCCGGTACTGAGGGGGCTCTTCATGTATCCTGACAAAACCAAAATGGAGTCTCTCACTCAGGCGGTTGATGCCGCCGAGGTGAGGGGGCGTTCGCTCTGGACCGATGCGCGTGTTCGCTTCATGCGGAACAAGGCTGCTGTTGGTGGCCTGGTTGTCCTGATCGGCATCCTGCTCTTCGCGCTCTTTGGGTCGTTCTTCCAGGCCTGGACCCACGAAGCGATCGACTGGAAGCTCATGGGGCGCGTGGCGCAGATCGGTGGCCCGAGCATCGAGAACGGCCACTATTTCGGCGCCGACGAGCTGGGCCGCGATCTTTATGCCCGCGTGGTTCAAGGCACCGGCATTTCGATCATGGTTGGCGTAGTTGGCTCGATCGTTGCGGTGGTCGTCGGCACGCTTTACGGAGCGACCGCCGGCTTCTTTGGCGGTCGCCTCGACAATATCATGATGCGGACCGTCGACGTTCTTATGTCGATCCCCTTCATGTTCGTTCTGATCTTGATGCTCGTCATCTGGGGCCGGTCGATCACCATGCTCTTCGTAGGTATCGGCCTGATCAGCTGGCTTGATATGGCGCGGATCGTGCGCGGTCAGACGCTGACCATCAAGAACAAGGAATTCGTCGAAGCGGCGATTGCGGTGGGTGTCAGCCCCTTCCGGATCATCCTGCGCCACATCGTGCCCAACCTTCTGGGCATCGTCGTCGTCTATGCGACGCTTCTGATCCCCGGCCTGATTATGGCGGAAAGCTTCATCAGCTTCCTCGGCCTTGGCGTGCAGGAGCCGATGACCTCGCTCGGCGCGCTCATTCAGGCGGGCTCCAAGCAGATGCTCTATGGCGCCTGGTGGCAGATCGCCTTCCCGCTCTTCTTCTTCCTCGCCACGCTCTTCGCCTTCACCTTCGTGGGCGACGGCCTGCGCGATGCGCTCGACCCGAAGGATCGCTGATATGAGTTTGCTTGAAATCAATGACCTCAAGGTCACTTTCCGAACCAACGACGGCCCGGTGAACGCGGTCAACGGCGTGTCGTTCAACATCGACAAGGGCGAAACCCTCGCCATCGTCGGCGAGAGCGGCTCGGGCAAGAGCCAGACCGCCTTCGCCGCCATGGGCCTTCTCGACCAGAACGGCAGCGCTACGGGCTCGGTCAAGTTCGACGGCAAGGATCTTTTGAAGCTCTCGCAGCGCGAGTTGAACAAGGTCCGCTCCGACGAAATCGCCATGATCTTTCAAGATCCGATGACCTCGCTCAATCCCTATATGCGGGTGAGCGACCAGATGGCCGAGGTGCTTGTCCTGCACAAGGGCATGTCCAAATCTGACGCCGTCAAGGAAGCCGCCAAGATGCTCGATGCGGTGCGGATCCCCGAGGCCAACCAACGCGTGCGCCAGTATCCGCACGAGTTTTCCGGCGGGATGCGCCAGCGCGTGATGATCGCCATGTCGCTTCTCTGCCGTCCGCGCCTTCTGATCGCCGACGAACCGACCACCGCCCTTGACGTGACGGTTCAGGCGCAGATCATGGAGCTTCTGGGCGATATCCGCTACGAATTCGGCACCGCGGTGATCCTGATCACCCACGATCTCGGCGTTGTGGCCGGCTTCTGTGACCGCACACTCGTCATGTATGGCGGGCAGATCATGGAAGAGGGCATGACCGAAGAGCTCTTCGAGAGCCCGACCCACCCCTATACCCGTGGCCTCCTCTCGGCCGTTCCGCGCCTCGACCGGGACGACGAGATGCTGATGACTATCGCCGGCGAGCCGCCCGACATGTCGCACCTGCCGGTCGGCTGCCCGTTCAGCCCGCGCTGCGCCAACCTGCGCCCTGAATGCGCGGGCACGCGACCCCAACTCACGACGTTGCAAGACGGCCGCCGCCGTGCCTGCCACGTCCCGGTCAAGGAGGTGGCATGATGTCGGCCCCGTTCCTGTCTCTTCAGTACCTTCAGGTCACCTTCGATATCCGCCGCCCCGGCTCTTGGCCGTGGACGCCGCCGCGCAAGCTGCATGCCGTCAACGGTGTGAGCCTTGATCTGGCGGCGGGCGAATGCCTCGGCATAGTTGGCGAAAGCGGCTCGGGAAAATCGACCCTTGCGCGTGCGATCATCGGCACTGTGCCCACCTCGGGCGGCAAGATCCTGTTCGAGGGCAAAGACCTTGCCGAGATGGAGCCCGGCGAACGCCGCGCCCATCGCCGCGATGTGCAGATGATCTTCCAAGATCCGCTCGCCGCGCTCAACCCGCGCATGACCGTGGGCGAGATCATCGCCGAGCCTCTGGTCACGCACTTCCCCAAGACGCCCCGCGCCGAGGTGAAACAGCGAGTCGCAAAGCTGATGGAGCGCGTGGGCCTTCTGCCGAACCTCATCAACCGCTATCCGCACGAGTTCTCAGGCGGCCAGTGTCAGCGCATCGGCATCGCCCGCGCCCTGATCCTCGAGCCCAAGCTCGTGATCTGCGACGAGCCGGTGTCCGCGCTCGATGTGTCGGTGCAGGCGCAGGTGATCAACCTCCTGATGGAGCTTCAGCGCGACATGGGCCTGTCGATGATCTTCATCGCCCACGACCTGTCGGTGGTGAAGCACATCTCCGACCGGATCGGCGTGATGTATCTGGGCCGGATCATGGAAGAGGGCGACGCCGATCGCCTGACGACGCGGCCCGAGCACCCCTATACGCAAGCGCTGATTTCCTCGGTCCCGATCCCCGATCCCAAGCTGGAAAAGGCGCGTCCGCGCGAGGTCATCGTCGGAGAGCTTCCCTCGCCGATGAACCCGCCCTCTGGCTGTGTCTTCCGCACACGTTGCCGCAAGGCGCAGGCGAGCTGCGCCGGCGAGCGTCCGAAAATGATCGCTATCCCCGGAGAGGATCACAAGGTCGCCTGCCCGTTCCACGAGGCCGAGGCGCTTCTGGAAGTGTCGGCGTAACAGCCTATCTACCAATCAAAGCGGCGGCCTCTGGGCCGCCGTTTTTCTATTAGTAGTCGCGCTCGAAGAAGATACCGAGGCTCGTCTGGCCCTCGCTATCGATACTGCCCTTGGCAGTCAGCGTTTCCGACAGATCGAGATTGAGGCTCAGCTCGCTTTGGCCGCCGCTTGAGACGGCGACATCGGAATACAGGTTTTCGCCAAAATATTTGCCAACCCGAAAGGTCGTGTCGCCTTCAGGGTTCGAACTGATGTCCAGATCATCGAGGCCAAAACGCTGACGAAGTTTGTCAACAAGACCGGCACCACCACGACCGGCGAGGGTCGCGACCGCAGAGGCAAGTTGGACCGCTTGCAGCGGGGAAATCTGGTCGATGCCGCGGCCGAAAAGAAGCTGCGAGATAATCTCGTCCTGCGGCAGATCAGGCGTCGACGACAACACAAAATCGGGGGAATCGAGGCTGCCCTCGACACTCAGGTTGACGATCGTTCCACTTCGCGCAGTCGTGGTTGCGGCAAGCTGAATCTCGGGCATCAGGTCGCCACCGATATCGGCCGAGCCTTGCGTAAGGTCGAAGCGTTGCTGCAGGATATCAAGCCTGCCCCGGATCAGATCAAGGCGGCCCACTGGCGCGATATCAGCTGTCGATCCGCCCAAGGTCAGGGCGCCGCCAAGCTCGGCGTCGAGCCCGCGACCCCGCACAAAAACCTGTTCTGGCGCAAGGATACGGATATTGAGGTCGTAGGGAACACCTCGGCCGCCGCCGGTGTTGGCCGCTTTGTTCAGACCAGCGCGCGCAAGGGTCTCGGTGATGTTTGGTGATGCCCCGATATGGGTGATCTCCGGGATGTCGCCTGCTGCACTGATGCTGGACGAGGGAACACGCAGCTCTGTTGTTCCGAGCCGAACTTCGCCCGAAATGAGCGCGCCGCCCGTCAACGGACCCGAGATCCCCACCGCGCCGTCAAGCGTGGTCTGGTACAATGCCGGATCGCGCAGCACCCAGCCTGATAGCTGCAGGCCAAGATCGGCAGAGATCGGGGCTGAAAGGCCCACCACCCCGCTCAGCCTTGCATCGCCGCCCGCCGGAGAGGTTCCCGAGAGGTCGATTCTGGCTCTGCCGCCTTCGAAGCTGGCAGCCCCACTTAGCCCCTCGATGGATTGCCCCAGAAGCGGATCGGCAAGCCGGCCCTCGGCAAGAGACAGCGTGCCACTCAAACCGCCGAGGATATTGCTATCCAAACGACCCAGAAGGCCCAGATCAAAGCGCACCATGCCTGCGGCGCGGCGCGGCTCTAGTATTTGGTTCAATAGGCCAAGAGGAAGCGCGCCGGACAGACGCAGATCGGCGACCAGATCCTCGCTCACGCTCCCGCCAATATTGGCTTGCAGACCGCCCGGCCCAGACAAGCTGGCGCTCTGGAGCCGCCAAAGCCCATCGTCGCTATGGGTCGCAATGCCTGTTGCTTCGAGGGGTCCGGCGAAGTCTGATGCGATCAGCCCCATATCAGCGATGCGAGTGCTGAACTCGGCCTTGGGTCCGTCCGTCATCAGGGTGAAGCGGCCAGAGAGAGAGAGGTTGGCGGTCTCGGCCGAAAGGGATGGAACGAAGATTGCCGTCCCTTCCCGCCGTTCCACGACAGCCTGAATCTTGCCTGCACCTGCGAGAAGCGGGTTCAGAATGTCGGTTGCCAGCTCCAGATTTGAGGTTGTTGCTTCGGCGGCAATCGCAAAATCCGAGAAATCCAGAGTGGCGCGGCCGTTGATCGTCGCGTCCGCCTGCCCGCCGATCTGGATGCCGGCAAGATGGGAAATACGTGAAAGATCACGGGAAGACGCCTTGGCCGTGCCACGGAACTCGCGGGGGGCATCGGCAGAGATCTGGCCCGTCAGCGCCAATTCCTCGCCGGCCCCGGCGGCAGATAGGGCAAGGGATGTGGCGCCATCGGGCTCACGCCGGGCGATAATCTCGAAGGTTGCCGGCCCATCGACACCCGGAACAACCAGCGCGAGGTCTGCAAGATCAAGCCGCAGGTCGGCCTCGAGGCTTTGGCTGGTGAGCGAAAGCGCACCTTTGGCGGCAAACGCGCCACCTTGAACATTCAGCCCTTCGACGCGGGCGCCCGCCCCATCACGGATGAGCCGCGCACTCCCCGCCGCCCGTCCGGTCAAGAGAGGATCAAGGTTGGCAAGACCAACCGCCAGCCCATTGGTCTCGGCGTTGAGCCACAAGTTGAACGACAGATCGGTGGGCTGAATGTTCCCGCCAAGGGTTGCCCTTGCCGCGCCCGAAAGGTCGCGGCCGGTGAGTAGGGAAAAGCGCTCAAGGCTTTCGATGTCGAACGAGGCATCAGTTCGGACCATGAAATCCTCGCCCGCTCCGGAAATATCTGCATTGGCACTAAGGCCAATCCCCGGCCCTTCCAAAGTCAGGCTCCGAATACGGAAAGGTCGGCCATCGACATGCGAAAGTTGCACACCCCCGCCAAGTTGCTCGCCTAAAGCCGCGGAAAGCTGTTGATCGGAAAAGGCAACGCCCGCGGCGCGATAGGCAATCGTGCCGTCAAAGCGGCGCGGGGCTTCGTCTTCGCCTTGGGTGATAGTGCCGCTGCCCTCGATCAAAGCCGTGGTCGCAGAGAAACCGGGGCGACCAATATCATCGGCGTGAAGTGTTGCGCTCCACAAATCCCCTTTGCCGGCGTCGTAGGCCAGAGACAGGTCGGCCGAGGCGACAGTCGTGGCCGGACCCGAAAGCGGCAGGAGCACAGGGGCACCCTCGGGATCGGCAAGCCTGCCTTCTAGATCAAACCGCTCGGGCCACCCGCTGGACGTAAGCCTGGCCGATCCTTTGAAAACAAGGCTGCGGCTTGATAGAGACAGATCCGACAGGACCAACTGGCCCGTGCTGCGCCGCATGGCCGAGGTTGTCAGCTCGACCTTTTGGCCAAAGAATGGCCGGTATTCCGGCAGAAACAGCGCGGAAATGTCTCCCGAAAGCGCCAGATCATACTGCGCCTCTTCCCCAAGGCCGAAAGCGATCCTGCCCTCGAGCCGCCGCACGCCGTCGGTGTCGAGCGCGAGCGTTGCCGCAAAGGCCTCGATCGGCGCCTCGCCGCCGAGCGTCAGGTGCAGCGCGGGCGTTCCGGCAATGCCAAGCGCCTTGGCCGCAAGTCCACCTTCGCCCTCGTCAAGATCGAGGAAGGCTTTGAGAATGCGGCTCTCGTTGGAGTAGCTGGCCTCAAGAGCAAACGCGCCACTCCCTCCATCTATTCTTTGCGACAAGAGTTGGGCGGAGCCCTCGCCACCGCCGAGCGCCAGCGCGCCCGAAAGGCTCAGTTCGACGGGCTCCCCGGCAATCCCTTCTGCAATCGAAATGCGTTCGACATTCAAAGCGCCGACATCCACCGAAACGGGCAGGTCAGGTAGGGCAAAGGCTGTCGCTTCGGGTTTGATTGGGTCTGTCGAGGCAACCGGCCAGCGGATCAGCTGGACAACCTCCGCTGCAAGCCGGTCTATATCGACGCGGCCGGTTACAAGAGCGCCGCGGTCCCAGTTCAGGCGACCGCCTTCTATCACAAGCCATTCGCCTTGCGCGTCCGAGACGGTCAGGCGGTCAAAACGGGCTTCCGAACTTAGGGCGCCGGCGAAGCCATCAATCTCGACCTGGCGTCCACTGCCAGACAGCGAACGCTCCAAGAGGCGGGTGAGGAAATCCTTATCGCTTTCCTCCTGCGCCAATGCGGCGAGGGGAAAGAGGAGGGCCAAAAGGACTAGGCGGCGCCGCATCAGAAGGCCTGCCCGATGCCGATGTAGATATTGACCGACTGGCCCGCGCCCGCACCAGTGACCGGGGTCGCCACGTCGAGGCGGAGCGGGCCGAGGCCCGTTTGGTAACGGACGCCGATGCCTGCGCCAGCGTGCCAGTCGCCATCTGTCAGGGGCAAGGCGCTTGCGCCGACATAGCCCGCATCGGCAAAACCGACGATCCCGATCGTGTCGGTCACGTTGGCGCGGACTTCCCCCGAAAGAGCCGCAAGGCTCAGCCCGCCGATGCGGTCGCCACCGCCCAGATCAATGGCCAGAGATTGGTAGGGCTGCCCCCGCACGGTCCCGCCGCCGCCGGAGAAGAAGAGATAGTCGGGCGGAGCGCTCAGGAGATCGGGCCCCATCACCGAGCCAAGCTGACCCCGCAAAGCGAAGGTCAGATTGTCGGTCTCGCCCGGGCTGAAATAGACGCGGCCCTCCGTCCAGAGCCGAAGGCCCGTTGCCGCATCGCCTGCGAGGCTGAGAAACGGGGTGGCTTTGGCGTCGAGGAAATAGCCCTTGTGCGCGTCGAGGGCATTGTCTCGCCGGTCGAAGGTGGCGGTGCCGGGCAGTGTCAGAACGGTATAGCTGCGAGTGCCGAGATCGTCGGTGATCTGAGCAGTCTTGGCTCCAACGGCTAGGCTGAGCTGCAGAGTTTCACCGAACCGGCGACGCAAGCCGATATCGAGGCTGGCCGAATTCATCCCGTAGAGCGGATCCTCGCGATGGAGGATTTCGGCTTCTGCGAGAAGATCGGTGTCGGCGTCGAGCGTGGCCGGCCGCACGAAGGCCGCACCAAGCCGCGCATCGAGCGCGCCGGTCGTGCCGCCGATCCCCTCGACCGAGCCGTCGATGCGCAGGTTTTCCGATCCGCCAAGGAGATTGCGGTGCATCCAGTAGGCGCTGAGCGCGAGGCCATCGAATGACGTCAGCTCGGCCCCAAAGCCCAGGCGGCGGGGCTTTTCCTCGACGACATTCAAGATGGTGGGCAAGGCCAGATCGGCGGTCGCTTCGTCGGCTTCGGTCAGGCTCGCGGCGCGAAAGGCTCCGGTGCGGCGTAGGCGGGCAAGGGCGCGGTCAATTTCGGCGGGGCTATATACGGCGCCCTCGGGAAGGCCGGCGATTTCACGGATGCGATCATCGGAAACGGTGCTATTGCCCTCGACGGCCACGGGGCCGAAAGCAAGGCGTGCGCCCGGGGCGAACCCAAGGCTGACTTCGAGCTGGCTTTCCCTTTGAACTGCAATGATGCGCTGGCTCTCGAGTGCGGCCTTGGCATGGCCCGTATTGCGCCACGCTTGAATGCCCGCCTGAGCCGCCTCGCGGATCGCGTCGGTGCTGGCAGCCAGGCCGCTGGCGAATGCCGCAGGCATCTCTGCGCCTTCGGGAAGCGGCGAGGCCTCGGTTGCTCCGAAACGGAAGGCTGGCCCTGGCGTGACGATAATCTCGACACCACGGATGCTCGACGGGCCATCAAGCGGCGCGATGCCTGCCGCTTCGCGCCCGTCAACGAGAATCGACACCGTAGCGCCAAAATAGCCTTCTGCGTAAAGCGCGGCGAGGAGGCGGGGATAATCTGCGCGCGCGGCGGCGACGATGTCCTGAGCCGACGCCTCGCCGCTCGCCTCTTGGGCCACCAGCAGCGATGCCGCTTCGAGGGCGGGCCGGAGGTCGCTGTGTTCGGTGATACGGAACCGTATATCTTGGGATAGCGCGGGCAGGGCGCTCAGGGTGAGCGCGAGAATACCGAAAACAGGGCGGACCATACGGGCCACGGGGATTCTCCTCGCGGGGCAACAGGCAGACAGGCTCTATTTTCCTAGCCGATGAGGACGGCAATGAAAACGCGCATTCCAAAATCGGCTGAGCCCCGCCTATCGGCTGGCGAATGGATCCTCGGGATAGCCGACGCCGGCGAGATAGAGCCCGTCGGGCGGGCAGACCGGGCCACAGGCTGCGCGATCGCGGGCCTCAACCGCGGCTTTGACGTCCTGAGGCGCCCAAGCCCCCGCGCCGACCCGTTCGAGCGTTCCGACAAAGCTGCGGACCTGATTGTGCAGGAACGAGCGCGCGCGCACATGAAACCGGAACTCGGCGCCATCGGGGCGGGCGATTTCCTCGATGCGAAGCTCGTCGAGCGTTTTGACGGGGCTATCCGCCTGACAGATCGACGAACGGAAGGTGGTGAAATCGTGCTTGCCGATCAGGTGGTTGGCCGCCTCCTGCATGGGCGCAAGGCTGAGGGGGTGGTTCACCCGCCATGCAAGCCCCGCTTCGACCGTCAACGGCGCACGGCGGCTGATCAGGCGAAAAAGATAGCGCCGCTCGACGGCCGAAAACCGCGCGTGCCAGCCGTCCGGCACAAGCGCACAGGCGGTGATGGCGACGGGTTCGGGCTTGAGATGCCAGTTCAGCGCCTCCGACAGGCGGAACGGATCCCAGTCCTTATCCATGTCGCAATGGGCAACCTGTGCGGTGGCATGAACGCCCGCATCGGTCCGGCCTGCCGCCGCGATGGTGTGATCCCGAGGCTCGAGCTTGGCCAGCGCAGCCTCGATCGCCCCCTGAACCGAGGGCTGGTCGGCCTGCCTTTGCCAGCCGGCAAAGGGCGCGCCGTGGTATTCTATTCTGAGGGCATAGCGGGGCATGGCCTTGCCCTAGCCTAGCCGCGCCCGTCCGGCAAGCGGCTGGGGCTACCCAAGGGACCGATGCGCCCCTATCTATCCAGAGAAACACGAGGAAAGGGGCAGGTTTGGACCTCAGCCAGATTGCCGATGGACTTGTCCGGCGGCTTGAAACAGCCACCGAGACCATGACCGCGCCTTTTGGCGAAAGCGTGGTCCGCCTCGGCGTGACCGGCCTTTCGCGGGCAGGCAAGACGGTATTCATCACCTCGCTGGTCGCCAACCTGATGGATCGCGGCAGGATGCCCCAGCTTCTGTCGGCCGCCGACGGCTCGATCCGCACGGCCTTTCTCCAGCCGCAACCCGACGACACCCTGCCGCGCTTTGACAATGAGGCCAATCTCGCGCGGCTGACCGCGAAAGAGCCCACTTGGCCCTCGGGCACCCGCCGGATCAGCGAATTGCGCCTGTCGTTCCGCATTGAACCGAAGGGGGCGCTCGCGGGCCTGCGCGGGGCGCGGACGGTGCATCTTGATATCGTCGATTATCCGGGCGAGTGGCTCTTGGATCTGGGCCTGATGGAGATGGGCTTCGAGGCGTGGTCGGAACGGACGCTACAACGCCTCGATCATCGCCCCTTGGCGGCGGATTTTCTGGCGCGGCTTGCGGCGGCGGATGCGGCGGCGGAGTTTACCGAGGAGGCGGCGCAGGACTTGGCCAAGGCCTATACCGATCACCTCCACGCCGCCCGCGAGGCGGGCTATAGCGATTGCTCGCCGGGGCGGTTCCTTCTGCCGGGCGAGATGGAAGGTTCGCCGGTTCTCTCCTTCGCCCCGCTACGCAAGCCGGAGAAGGCGGGCAAAGCCTCGCTCTGGCACGAGTTTGAGCGGCGCTTTGAAAGCTATAAGAAGAAGGTCGTCGGCCCCTTCTTCCGCGAGCATTTCGCCCGGATCGACCGGCAAATCGTCTTGGTCGATGTGCTCGGCGCGATCCATGCGGGCCCCCGTGCGGTCGAAGATCTGCGGCAGGCGATGGCCGATATCCTCGTGACCTTTCGCCCCGGCAAGAGCCCTTTCCTTGCGCGCCTTCTCGGCGGCAAGCGGATCGAGAAGATCCTCTTCGCCGCCACCAAGGCCGACCACCTGCACCACAGCCAGCACCCGCGCCTGACCGCGATCACCGAAGCGCTTTTGCGCGGTGCCAAGGACCGCGCCGAGTTTGCCGGAGCGGACACCGCCGCCATGTCGATCGCAGCCCTTCGGACCACAGTGGAAGACACTGTGACGCGCGAGGGCGAAAAGCTCGAAGTCGTGCGGGGGCGGCTTCTGGAGACAGGACGCCACGCCGCCTTCTATGCGGGCGATCTGCCGGAGGACCCCGCCCATTTGCTGACCCCCGCGCGGGAGGGGGCGACGGCGTGGCTCGATACTGACTACGAGATCATGCAATTCGCCCCCGCGCCGCTGACCCTCCGCCCCGGCGACGGCCCGCCCCATATCCGGCTCGACAAGGCGGCGCAGTTCCTGATCGGAGACAAGCTATGACCGAGCTCAATCGCAAGCGATCGCTCCTGATCGAGATCGAGCCGGACGAGGCGCAGGACGGCCCCGAGGCTGCGCCGCCGGTGAGCGATCTGCCGCTGGAAACCTCGATGCAAAGGGTGATCGCCCGGGGGGCTGCGCCGCGGGGCGGGCGGTTGTCTCGGTGGTTCTGGGGGAGCCTGTCGGCGTTATTGGGCTTTGTCCTGTCGCTTGCGGCTTGGAACTTTGTGACGACCCTTCTTGAACAAAATCAAATCCTTGGCGCGATTGCGTTTGGCCTTTTGGCGATTTTCCTCGGCGTTGCCGCGCTGATTTCCCTGCGCGAACTGTCGGCCTTCAGCCGCCTGCGCCGCCTCGACCGGATCCAGAAAGAGGCCAAGATCGCCGCCTCCGAGGCGAGCCTTTCCGGTGCGCAGGCGGTAGTTGATGATCTGACCCGCCTCTACCACGAGCGCGAGGATATGCGCTGGGGCTTGGCGCGGCTTGGGGACCGGCGGGGAGAGGTGTTCGATGCCGATGGCCTGTTGCTTTTGGCCTCACATACGCTTCTCGATCCGCTTGACGCCCGCGCAATGGGCGAGGTCGAAGCCGCCTCGCGGCAGGTCGCGGCGGTGACGGCGATTGTACCTTTGGCGCTCACGGATGTCGCCACCGCGCTCGCCGCCAACCTACGGATGATCCGGCGCATCGCGGAAATTTATGGCGGCAGGGCAGGGACGCTCGGCAGCTGGCGTTTGGCGCGTTCGGTCCTCGGCCACCTTGTCGCCACAGGCGCCGTGGCGGTGGGTGACGATCTGATCGGCTCGGTCGCCGGTGGCGGAGTTCTGTCGAAAGTCTCGCGCCGGTTTGGCGAGGGCGTCATCAACGGAGCCCTGACCGCCCGCGTGGGCCTTGCGGCGATCGACGTTTGCCGCCCGATCCCCTTCGCCCCCGGCAAACGCACCTCGGTCACGGCCGTGGTGGGGCGGGCGCTCAAGGGTCTGTTCGGGTCGTCGAAAGACTAGTCGAGCTTGGGCGGGCCGTCGCTCGTGGCCCCTTCGATGCCAAGCCGCAGGCCGCGCCCGATGCGGTGCGCGAGCGCCGACCACGCGGCGGCCAGATCGGGTGGCAGTTCGGCGTTCAGAACCTCGTCGAAAAGCCCAAGCCAAATCGCAAAGTGCGGGCCTTCAACGTTGCCGGCGGCCATATGCACGGCCATCGGATCGCCGTTATAGCTCTTCTCAAACAGGATCGCGTTGCGCCAGAAGCGGGCGATCTTGGCCTCGTGGGCATCCCAGTTGCGGACGTGTGTCCAGAACACCGGCCCCAAGACCGGATGCGCCCTTACGCGGGCATAGAAGCGAAACACGACCCAGTCGATCTGGTCTTCGGTGATCGGAAAGCGGGGAGGGATGGATGTGCTCATGCGCCGATCCTCTGCCTGTGCCGCGCCGCTTGCAAGCGAGCAGCCTGCCGCAGATGCAAAGGCTTTACCCTGACCGCGCCCGCGCCTATAAGCGCCGCATGGCCCTATCGTTTGTGATTATCGCCCGAATTACTCACCCGGCGCTCTGAAAGAGAGCTGCCGGGCAAAGGTGTCTGAGACCTCGCACCGCCCCAAATCCAGACCTGAATTCCGATTGAAGGACACAAGAGATGTGCGCCGAGACACCTGACTACAAAGACACGCTGAACCTGCCGAAAACCGATTTCCCGATGCGCGCGGGCCTGCCGCAGCGCGAGCCTGCCTGGCTCGAGCGGTGGAATGAGATCGGCGTCTATGAAAAGTTGCGCGAAAAGGCCAAGGCGGGCGGGCGCAAGCCCTTTACCCTGCACGATGGCCCCCCCTATGCCAACGGCCACCTGCATATCGGCCACGCGCTCAACAAGATCCTCAAGGATATGGTTGTCCGCAGCCAGCAGATGATGGGCCGCGATGCCCGCTATATCCCCGGCTGGGATTGCCACGGCCTTCCCATCGAATGGAAGATCGAAGAGCAATACCGCGCCAAGGGCCTCAACAAGGACGATGTCGATGTCGTCGCCTTCCGGCAGGAATGCCGCAAGTTTGCCGAGGGCTGGGTCGATATCCAGCGCGAGGAGTTCAAGCGCCTTGGCGTCACCGGCACTTGGGACCGCCCCTACCTGACGATGGATTTCCACGCCGAGCGGGTGATCGCCGAGGAATTTATGAAGTTCCTCATGACCGGCACGCTCTATCAGGGATCCAAGCCCGTCATGTGGTCGCCCGTTGAAAAGACCGCGCTGGCTGAGGCCGAGATCGAATACCACGACCACAAGAGCCACACGATCTGGGTTCCGTTCAAGGCCACCAACGGGGCAGGCGATCTGGCCGGCGCTGCCGTTGTGATCTGGACGACCACGCCGTGGACGATCCCTTCGAACAAGGCCGTGGCCTATAATCCGTCGATCGACTACGGGCTTTATGAAGTGACCGGCTGCCCCGAGGAAAGCTGGGTCAAGGTGGGCGATCATTTCGTCTTTGCCGATGCGCTGGCCGAGGACAGCTTGTCCAAAGCGCGGCTCGAGGCTTCGATGTGGCGCCGTGTTCGGTCGGTGAGCAGCGAAGAACTTGCTGGCCTGACCCTCGCCCACCCTTTCCGTGGCCGTGAAGGCGCCAATGGCTTCTGGGACTACGACGTTCCGATGATCGACGGCGAGCACGTGACTGACGACGCCGGCACCGGCTTTGTCCACACCGCGCCGAGCCATGGTGCGGATGACTACGACTGTTTTGTCAAGCGCGGCTGGCAGGACCGGATGACCCACAACGTGGGCGAAGAGTCTGAATTCCTGCCGCACGTTCCGTTCTTTGCCGGCAAGCGCGTGTTCGACGCCAAGGGCAAAGAGGCCGACGCCAATGCCGCGGTGATCGAAAAGCTCGTCGAAGCGGGCGGTATCATCGCCCGTGGCCGCGTCATCCACAGCTATCCGCATTCGTGGCGGTCGAAGGCGCCTGTCATCTTCCGCAACACGCCGCAATGGTTTGCCGCCATCGACCGCGAGGTGGGCGACGGGCAGGACACCTATGGCAAGACGATCCGCGAGCGCGCGCTCACCTCGATCGACAAGCTGGTGGAATGGACGCCGGTTGCCGGCCGCAACCGCCTTTACAACATGATCGAAGCGCGGCCCGACTGGGTCTTGTCGCGCCAGCGCGCCTGGGGCGTGCCGCTGACTTGCTTTACCAAGAAGGGCGCCCTGCCGACCGACGCGGATTTCCTGCTGCGCGATCCGCAGGTCAACGCCCGCATCGTCGCCGCCTTTGAGGCCGAAGGCGCCGATTGCTGGTATTTCGAGGGCGCGAAAGAGCGCTTCCTCGGCGGCATCGTCAACCCCGAGGACTATAACCAAGTCTTTGATATTCTTGACGTCTGGTTCGATTCCGGCACGACCCACGCCTTCGTTCTGCGCGAGCGCGAGGATGGCTCGGACGACGGGCTTGCCGATGTCTATCTCGAAGGCACCGACCAGCACCGCGGCTGGTTCCATTCCTCGATGCTTCAAGGCTGCGGCACCTTCGGCCGCGCGCCCTATCGCGGGGTTGTCACATGCGGCTTCACTCTCGACGAGAAGGGCATGAAGATGTCCAAATCGCTCGGCAATATCATCGCGCCGGACAAGGTCATCAAGCAATATGGCGCCGATATCCTGCGCCTTTGGGTGGCCCAGACCGACTATACCGTTGACCAGCGGATCGGCGACGAGATCCTCAAAGGCGTGGCCGACAGCTATCGCCGCCTGCGCAATACCATGCGGTATATGCTCGGCAGCTTGGCCGATTTCACCGAAGCCGACCGCGTCGATCCTTCGGAGATGCCGGAGCTCGAGCGCTGGGTTCTGCATCGCCTCTCCGAACTCGATAAGACCGTCCGCGAGGGCTATAAATCCTATGATTTCCAAGGGGTCTTCTCGGCCGTCTTCAATTTCGCGACCGTGGATCTCTCGGCCTTCTACTTCGATATCCGCAAGGATGCGCTCTATTGCGATGGCGATACTCCGCGCCGCCGCGCCGCGCGGACAGTGCTCGATATCCTGTTCCACCGCCTGACCACCTGGCTCGCGCCGATCCTCGTCTTCACCATGGAAGAGGTCTGGCTCGAGCGTTTCCCCGGCGAGGCATCGTCGGTGCATCTGGTCGATATGCCGGAAACGCCGGCGGGTTGGCGCGACGAGGCGCTGGCCGCCAAATGGGCAACCGTCCGCCGCGTGCGCCGTGTCGTGACCGGCGCGCTCGAAATCCAGCGGACCGACAAGGTGATCGGCGCCTCGCTCGAAGCGGCGCCGGTGGTGCATGTGGATGCGGCCACTTCGGCAATCCTCAAGACCGTCGCCTTTGACGATCTTTGCATCACCTCGGCGATCAACGTGACGACCGATCCGAGCCCGGCTGAAGCCTTCCGTCTGCCCGAGGTCGACGGTGTGGGTGTGGTCTTTGAGGTGGCCGAGGGCGAGAAATGCCAGCGCTGCTGGAAAATCCTGCCCGATGTCGGCAGCCATTCGCACGCCGGCGTCTGCCATCGCTGCGACGAGGCCTTGGCATAGGCCGGAAAGTTCCTAAATCTGGTCATGGGGCCCGAACGCCTCATAACCAGAGCAGGATTTTCCATGACCCGCGTTGACAAAAGCCTGATCCGCGAGCGGATGCTCGCCCTCGAAGCCGCGGATCTTGAGGCCGCCCGCGAGCAATACGAAGCCTATCTGAAGGATTCGCAGCTCGAAGATCAGGAGGCCTTCACCACCGACGAAATCTCAGTGGCCCGCGAAACCGCTGATATCGCCCATGCGCTCGAAGGGCCGGCGGCGATCCACGAAGCCAAGATTGCTGTTATCCGCACGATGGATTTCGGCCCCAAGGCCGAGGCCGAGGCGGGCGCGGTCGTGAGCTTTGGCGGCAAGAATTTCGTCTTGTCTGTCGCGACCGGAACGTTCGAGGCCGGTGGCCAAACCTTCATGGGCATCGCCATGGACAGCCCCGTGGCGCAGAAGATCGCGAGCCTCGGCAAAGGGGACACGTTCGAGCAGAACGGCCGGGCCGTAAAGCTCAAAGATGTCTACTGAGACGCGCCGCTTTGGCATCGATACCCCGACAGGGCAGATCATCGTCACGATAGAAGGCGAGGCGGTGGCGGGCCTTGAATGGGGCGATGCGCCGGCGGCTTCGCTTGATGACGCACTCGCCGCCGAGGTTGCGCGTCAGATCGACGCCTATTTCGACCGGCGGTTGGAGGTGTTCGAACTGCCCCTCAAGCCTGCCTCCGGCAATTTCGCGCAGGCCATGCGGCAGGCGATGATCGACATTCCCCTTGGCCGCACTCGCACCTATGGCGAGATCGCCAAGGATCTCGGCGTCACCGCGCAGGCCGTCGGGCAGGGGTGCGGGGCGAACTCGATCCCGATCATTGTGCCTTGCCATCGCGTTCTGGCCCAGTGCGGCCTCGGGGGCTTTTCCGGCGGGCGCGGGATCGAAACCAAGGTAGCACTTTTGCGACTTGAATCGGCTGCATCCCTGCTGATTTGATGGGGTAAGTTGAGGCTTCTCAACAAGGACCCAAATGAGCCTTTTCGTCTTTCTGTCGGTCCTAGGCGCGGCCTTGCTGCACGCCTCTTGGAACGCGCTTGTCAGGATAGGCGCGTCGAAGATGACCGGCATGGTCATCATGACGGCGCTTCAGGGTTCTGCCGGTCTGGTGATCGCCTTGGGGCGGCCCCTGCCCGAAGGGGTGGTTTGGGTCTGGCTTTTGGCCTCGGGCTTTTTGCACGCGGCCTATAAACTTTTCCTCGCCTACGCCTATGAACACGGCGACCTGAGCCGCGTCTACCCCATCGCCCGTGGCACCGCTCCGCTGATCGTTCTGGCTCTGGGCGCGTTTCTCTTTTCTGACGAGATTTCGGGTCCGGCCTATCTGGGCATTCTCGGCCTCGGCTTTGGTATCCTGATGATGGCGAACGGTGTCCTTGCCTCTGGTGAAAGCCGCAAGCTCATTCCCTTTGCCCTCTGTTCAGCCGCGGCGACTGCCGGCTATTCCATCGTCGATGGCATGGGCGCTCGGGTGGCGGGCGATGCGGCGACCTTCGTCGCCTGGCTCTTTGCGCTCGATGCTGCCTTGATGCTGCCGATAGCCGCCGTGCTGCGCGGTCCGGGGGTTTTCAGGGCCTCGGTCCGGTCCTGGGGTCTTGGCGCGCTGGCGGCGGCGGGGTCATACGGCGCCTATGCGATTGCCGTTTGGGCCATGACTCAGGCGCCGATTGCGCTTGTGGCGGCGCTGAGGGAAACGTCGATCCTCTTTGCCGTGGCAATCGGAGTGTTCTTTTTCGGTGAGAAGCTCGACAGGGCCAAGATCGCTGCCGCCGCCCTGATCGTCGGCGGTGTGGTTCTAACGCGGTTCTAGCCGTCGAGGCCGAAGATCAGCTGCTGGATCGCGCCTGCTGCAAGCAGATAGACCGACGTGATGATCAGGCCATAGTGCGCCCAGCTTTCGGGGTGAAAATCGACCCAGGCCGCCCATCCGGCAAAGAAGGTCCAGCCAAGCGCCATCGGAATGGTGATGATCCGCCAGCGCTGGGTGCGCATCGGATGAACAAATCGGACCGGCACGAACATCGCTGCCGCCAGAAGGGCCACGAAAGACACGCTTACCCAGAAATTCGGCTGCAATGCGAAGAGAACCAGCACCACCATGTTCCAGCAGCCGGGGAAGCCTGAAAAGGAATAATCCTTGGTTTTCATACGGCTATCGGCAAAATACATGGCAGATGTGAAGGTGATGATGATAATCGCGAACCAACCCGTCCAACCCGGCAGAAGCCCTGATTTGAAGAGGGCATAGGCGGGGACGAAGACATAGGTCAGATAGTCGATAATCAGATCGAGCAGCACGCCGTCGAAAATGGGCGAGTTCTTCTTGACGTCGTAACGGCGGGCGAGCGGCCCGTCGATGCCGTCGACGAAGAAGGCCACGACAAGCCAGAGGAACATGAGGCTCCACTTCTCATCGACGGCGGCAAGCATCGCCAGCATGGCGAGGACCGCGCCCGTGGCGGTAAGAAGGTGAACGGCGAGGGCTTTTTGAGAGATGGTCATACGCCCCTCATGGCGGAAAGCTGACGCGGCGGCAACATCTCAATTGCCTAGCTGCGGGGGTGGGCCCGTTCGTAAACATCCATCAGATGCGCGGCGTCCACGGCGGTATAGGCCTGCGTTGTCGAGAGAGAGGCGTGGCCCAAAAGCTCTTGTATGGCGCGAAGATCGCCGCCGCGGGCAAGTAGATGCGTGGCGAAGCTATGGCGCATGGCGTGGGGGGTGGCGGTGGCGGGCAGGCCAAGCTGAAGCCGCGCCTGTTCCATGACCTTTTGGATCGCGCGGGGGGAAAGCGCCCCGCCGCGCGCGCCGCGAAAGACCGGCGCGTTGGGTTCGGGCTCGAAAGGGCTGAGGCTGACATAATGCGCCACCGCCTCGCGGGCGGCGGGGATCACTGGCACGATCCGCTCCTTGCCGCCCTTGCCGCGGATACGAAGCACCTCGGGCAAGGGCAGATCGCGGCCCGTTAGCCCCAGCGCTTCGGATATCCGCAAGCCGCAGCCATAGAGAAGCGTCACCACCGCCTCGTCGCGGGCGGCGACCCAAGGCTCGGTGGCCTGAAGGCCCACGCGGTCGATCATCTCGCGGGCGGCGTCTTCGGCCAAGGGGCGTGGCAGCTTGCGGTGAAACTTGGGGGCGCGGGCGGACAGAACCGCGGTCGGCTCGAAGCCCTCGCGCTCGGAGAGCCAGCGATAGAAGGATTTGACCGCCGATAGGGCGCGGGCGAGAGATCGGGGCGCGATGCCACGGCTGCGTTCACTCGCCATCCATGCCCGCATATCACCCACGCCGATACGGGAAATGGCGCCAATCCCCTGCGCCTCGCCGAAATGCCCCTGCATGAAGGCGAGAAAGCCCAAGACGTTGGCGCGATAGGCCTTGATCGTGTTATCGGCCACCGCGTCAAGGGCGCGGGCATGGTCGAGCCAGCGATCCATAGCGTCGGTCAGCGCCGGAGAGATCACGGGCTCAGGAAAGCCAACGCCGCAGGGTGCGCTCGAACACACCAGCGAGGAAGGCCAAAAGATCGGTGCCCTGTTGGGCCGAAAACTGGTGTGGATCTTCTGCCCCCATGACCAGCATTCCCGGAAGCCGCCCCGCGCCAAGATCGAGAAGGAGGCAGGCCTCGGATCGGATATATTCGGCCTTTTCGCCATAGACGCCGCTGGCGTCGGGCTGAATCTGCCTCAGGGTGACCTGACGCAAATGTTGGCTGCGGCCTTGTGTGAGGTAGTCGGCAATGAAACCCGGCGCGGCCACCGAGAGAACATCGCCCACCCGATCGAGCGACGGATCGGGGGTCGAGATCTCGGATTCCAGCACAAGCCGCATGACATCAACCCGCAGGATTTCGGCGACCTCAGCCCCAAGATCATGCAGGAATTCCTCGAACTTGGTCGAATCCATGAGTTTGAGAACGGCGCGGTGGATCTGGTTGGTGCCGGCGAGGTTCTCGTAGGCTGCGGCGATCACCGAGCGGTGCGTATCCTCTAGACGGTCAAGCCGCGCCTCGAGCCGTTCCATCGCGATGCCGCGCAGATCGACCACGTTATTGCCCATCGACCGCTCGTTGGCGGCGACCAGCGCGCGCATGATATCGGCGTCTTCCAAAAGCGCATTTGGGTCGGCGATAATCTTCTCGCGGACCGATGGCTCGATCAGGGGGGTACTGCTCATTGAGTTACTCTTGCCTGCTTTTCCCGAACATTAGCATCATGCTTGCCGGATTTCTTCTTTTTTATTTCCGCACGCGGCAGGCGTGCCGCGTGCAGGTTTTCAGGCAGTTTCGGGCAATCAGAGGATCTTGATCTTGGCTTTCTCGATATCAGCGAGGAAACCGGCAAGGCCTTTGTCCGTAAGCACATGGTTCGCCATCGCCTTGATGACGCTTGCCGGAGCGGTTGCCACATCGGCGCCGATCTTGGCGCATTCCGACATATGGTTGACCGACCGGATCGAGGCGGCAAGGATCTGGGTCTTGAAGCCATAGTTGTCATAGATCTGGCGGATATCGGCGATCAGATCGAGACCGTCGAGGTTGATATCATCGAGGCGGCCAACGAAGGGGCTGATGAAGGTCGCACCGGCCTTGGCGGCCAGAAGCGCCTGATTGGCCGAGAAGCACAGGGTCACGTTGACCATATTGCCTTCGTCCGAGAGCACCTTGCAGGCCTTAAGGCCGTCCCATGTCAGCGGCACTTTGACCGCGATATTCGGCGCGATCTTGGCGAGCTTGCGGCCCTCGGCGATCATTTCGTCGGCCTTGAGCGCGGTGACCTCGGCCGAAACAGGGCCCGAAACGATCGAGCAGATTTCCTTGGTGACTTCGAGGATATCACGCCCCGATTTGGCGATGAGCGAGGGGTTGGTGGTCACACCATCGACCATACCAAGCTCATTGAGTTCCTTGATCTGGTCGATCTCGGCGGTATCGACAAAGAATTTCATTGCGTGCTCCTAAAGGCGGGTTGGCAGGGATTGGGCCAGCGTTTACCTCAAGGAGGGTGAAGCGGAAACCCCGGAAAATGCGAGGGTCGATGACGGCGGATTTTTTCCATGAAGGAGAATTGGTGGGGGTTCTAACGACCCAGCCGCTCGATCGCCTTCTGGATTACAAGGCGCCCGAGGGGGGCTGCTGGCTTGGCGCCTTTGTCGAGGTGCCGCTCGGGCCGCGCAAGGTTTTGGGCGTGGTCTGGGGGCCGGGGCAGGGCAATTTCGATCCCTCCAAGATCCGCGCGGTGAACCGTGTTCTCGAGGATGCGCCCATGCGCGAGGAGATGAGCCATTTCCTTGGTCGCGTGGCCGACTATACCCTCACACCCATGCCCGCCATGCTGCGCCTCGCCACCCGCGCACCGGGCTTGGGCGATGCGCCTTCGATGCGCAAGGTCTACTGGTACGCGCGCGGGGCCGAGGTGATCCTCGACGTCAAGGACGACCCGCTGCAGCTGGACAACTTCTACCCCTGCCCGAAGCCGGTGGCGGCCAACGTCACGAGCAGCAACTTCATGCCGCGCGCCGACTACGTCTTTGCGCAGGACCAGTTCAGCGAGCTCGACGAGATCAACACCCGCATCACCTGGCTCACGCGCGCCGCGCGGGTGGCCGGCGTGTACGACAAGGCGGCGGGTGATT